>NZ_JBITMP010000057.1:0-70360 GCF_044466425.1 Nonomuraea sp. NPDC049400 | reverse complement strand
TAGAGAACCCTGTGGTTATAGCCCAGCAGGTCGAACTGCTTGAGCCACCACCGGTAGGTGCTGCCGTCGCCGTACTTCTTGCCCGGCACCGCCGGACCCCACGAGGTGAGTTCGGTAGTGCACTCGACGAGGATCATCCGAGGGTGATGCTGGGCGGCATAGTGAAGCACGCAGTTCGCCGTAGCGCGGTCGCGCTCTGATCTGGTGACACGCTCCTCGAACTCGGGATCTTCCAGGTCGAACAGCGACAGGCCCAGTTGGTATGCCTTTTGGGTGTTGGCCTGCGAGTGGTTCACGCAGCTCACGCCCGCGACGAGGAGATCAGCAGGGGGAAGGTCGCGGGCGGAGTGGTAGTCGGACGAATCCGGGTTCACCAGGTCCGCGATCCAGTGCTCGGCGTGCGGGTGGTTAGCCTCGTGAACCTCGACCTTGTAGGCGTTATGGTTCGCCGCCATGATCGTGGTGAACCCGGCGAGCTCGATTCCCTGCGTAAGCCCGCCGAATCCGGAGAACAGATCGACGGCGATGAGCTCGTCGTGGCGGAACCGGCGCCGGCGTACGGCGGGGCGATGTGTCGCGACGCGGTGCGGCTGCGAACGTCGGCGGCTCAACGGGAATCCTCCTCGGGGAACACGTCATGGACATCTGCGGGGCACAGGGCGCTCAGGGCGCGATGCACAACCCAGGCGAGGCTCCACGCGGACAAACGGGCAGCGAAAGCGAGAGCGGTCACCGGTCACGCTCCTCGTGAATGCGGCGGTAGCGGTCCTCCATGGCGTCGACCTCGTCGGTGAGGACCGCGCGGAGGTTCTGCTTTAGCCGGTTGGGCGGGTGGATCTCCCGCTCCTCGAGCGTGGCGGTGGGACGTCGCCTGGCGGGCAGGTGGCTGAGGTGCCAGCACGTCCACGCCGTGTAGCCCGCGGCAAGGGCCAGCCATAGCCAGTCGGCCAGGTCCCCGCGGCCAGCCCTGAGGTTCGCCACGCTCGCGGCGGCAGGTGCGGCGGCGATCAGGAATCCCAGGAGCAGCCAGAACCACCTCATGGCGTCTCGCCTCCGGCCTGCTCTGCCTGAGAGGCCTCAGCGGTGGACGGGTCATCGTCGTTGACACGGCGGCAATCGCAGAACAGGCCGTGCTGCTCATGCCCCTGCGGCAGCCGAGGGCCAGGGATGCGACCACACCAGGAACACCAAGGTCCGGTGCCATCCATGCCGAACACGACGCTGCTGTTCGCCTCCGCCTGGGTGACGAAGTGGCCCAGAAGGGCGTCCGTGAGCTCCTCCGCGAGGCAGTCCGCGGCCTGCCAACTCAGAGCGAGGCCAGCGTCCTCCAGGACGCGGCGGGCGAGCGGCAGGCACTCCTCCCAGAGTTCGTACTTGCGGGGATCGACTGATGGCTCACGGCGAGTTGGCGTACGAGGCTTCGTGACGGTCTCGGTGCTCATGCGGCGTCCTTTGAGGAGTCGTAGGGGCGCCGTCCAGCCGGAGCCTGCTCGGGCTCGACAACGGCGGGGATGGTGAGAGTCTGCTGGGTGTCGCCGTGCATCACCGGAGGCCCCACCTGCAGCTCGATGCCCTCCGGCGGGTTCCAGCGCTGCGCCCAGCCCGGGACGACGATCCCGACCGGGCCGGCCACGCAGTCCGGGCAGACGACCAGGCCGGCGACGGTCTCCCGCCAGCCGGACATGAGGGCGGCCTTACGCAGCTGCTGGCGCGGGGTGAGGGTGGGGTGGTCGACGACGACCGGGTGGCCGTAGATGGCGTCACAGGTGGCGATGTCGCACACCAGCTGGCCCTTCTCGACGACCGAGAGAGGCACCGCAGCCTCCGCGAGAGTGATGGTCATGATTGCTCCTGGTGGTGAGGTCGGCGGGGCAGGAGATCGCCTCGTTCGCGGCGGTGCTTCCACAGGGCAGCAGCGACAGTGAACGAGCCCCAGTTGAGGTCGTCGGTCCAGTTCGCCGGGTCTTTTGGGAGTTGGGCGTCCCAGTCGCCTGGCGGTGTGTGGCGGCGGTCCCAGTAGGTGCGCCACTGCTTCCGCCACTCCCACACCCGCTTCCGGAAGTCCTGGGGCAGACGCCGCCACGCGCGGTGGATAGGCGTCTGTTTCGGCTCCGGCTTGGCGGGTGTGGAGCTGTGGCGTCCCATGCGATCTCCTGGTGCTCGAGTGGTCCGGTTGTGCGCCGCTGCTGCTCGCCCCCGATTACTTGCGAGCAGCAGCGGAAGATCAGGGGCGTTGGTCAGTCGTGCTGGTAGAACTCGACCTGAATGGCGTCCTTCTTGACCGTGATCTCGGCGTGGTCGCCGAACGCCTCCAGCAGCACGTCGAGGAACTCGCCGCCCTCAAGCGCCGTGTTCAGCGCGTCGCACCGGTCGTAGACCTCGCGCTTCTCCGGCGAGAGGCGGATCTCGTCATAGCGCCGGGCGTCGCGGTTCCAGCGGCGGATACCGAGAGTCGGGTGGTTGTTCAGTTCGAGCTCGTAGGTGTCGTCCACGTCGGCGTCCTCAACGGTGCGGAACCACACCTCGCCGCGGACACCGAACGTGCACGGGTCGCCGTCGTTGAAGTACGGCGTGTACTGCGTCCAACCGAACTCGGCGACGTACGGATCGTTGACGACCGCCTGCAGCAGCGGCGCCAACTCCTCGATGGGCCGCTGCTTGGCGCGCTTCTCGCCCTCGTTGATGTCGCCGACGACGGGGATGCCGAGGAAGCTGTTCGTGCTGGTCATGACTTCTCTCCGGGAGTGAGGGTGAGGGTGGAAAGGGGGACGGTCTTGGTCTGCTTGCCGCCCATCCACGTGGCGATGGGCGTGTCCTTCAGGTAGTCCGCCGGGGATGGGAGCCAACCAAGGTCCTCGATGATGTGGCGCTCCGCGATCAGGCGGACGGGGATCTTCTTCCGGCCGACCGTGATGGTCTTGCCGAAGATCCGCTCCGCCAGGAACACCCCAGCGGTGTGGTGGTACAGCGCCCGATGCCGGACATCACCGAGAATCTGCTTCGACGAGTCGATGAACTCGTGGATCGGCAGGTAGTCCTCAGGAGTGCCGCCCCACTTGCGGGCGCAGGACTGGGCGTGGAAGTAGGAGTTCACGCGGTCCTCTCAGGGGGTGTAGAGGTCAGAGGGAGAGCCGTGCTCGAACTCGGCACGGCGGGCCAGGTCCGCGGTCATCGCGGCAATACACGCCCCACAGCCGCCGCACGGCGTCTCCTCAGGGGCGCGCTCAGTGCAGCCGACCGCGCCGGCCGGGCAGACGTGGTCCGCAGCCTTGGTCTCCTTGCACCAGGCGCAGAAGGCCACACCCTCCACCGGAGGCGACGTAACGAGCTGGATTAGGTCAGGGCTGACCTCGGTGACCAGACCGCAGCCGGTACAGGTGACCGTGTTCTCGCCTGCCTCGTGCGGGTGGAGCGCCTGGCAGCCCTGGCAGTACTGGTCGGGGATGCCCATCACGCCACCTGCTCGAGGTAGAACGGGTACGACCCGCACCCGCATGTGAACAGTCCCTCGAGCGGCTGAGACCAGCCGGGGCACTGCAGGTGCTTGTACCGCTCCATGACCTCCGCGAAGGGGCCGTTCTGCTGGATCAGCTCCCACACGGTCACGGCGACGACCGGGATGGGCCGCTTCCCGTCCGGGTGCGAAGCCGCCGGCGCGGGCCGGTAGCCGCCCTCGTGGTCGAGCAGCACCCAGCCCAGCCGCTTGTGAAGCACCGGGATCTCCCACGGCCTGGCGACGCCCTCGCGGACCTTCAGCCCCAGTTTCTCCGCGGCCTTGGGCTGCTTCTGGTCGATGAAGTCGTGACAGTCGCGGCACGACCACAGCAGGTTCGAGGCGAGGTTTGACCACGCCTTCGACGTGCCGCCCGACTTCTTGCCCTCCCGGTGCGCCGGGTCCACGCCCAAGGCTTTGCCGCCGCACACCAGGCCGACCTCGCACAGGCCGCCGCTTCGGGCCTTCAGCAGTTCCTTGACAGCCTTCGGCACCGCCTTGGGGCGGGACGGCTTCAGCGAGACCATCGCCTCGAGCTTCTTGCCGCTCGACTTGAGGGGCGTCGTCCTCTTGGGCGGTTGGCCCGGGTGGAGGCGCTTCTTGCGCGGCGGCATTGGCGAGCGCTTCACTGGCTGCCGTCCTTGCGGACGCCCAGCAGGCCGGCGAGGTCGATACCGTCGATCTGCGGCAGGTCCTTCTCCTCGACGACTCCCAGCAGCCGCTCAGCACCGTCGTCGGCGTAGAAGTTCTGCCGGGGCGATGACCCGTAGCCGATCTCGACGCCGGGGATCTCCTGGCCGTGCTCGTCCACTGGGGCGCCCGCCTTGAGCGCCGTCTCGAGCAGCTTCATCTCGTAGGCGGTCCGCACCGTGGGGGCGTGCTCGACCTCGGTCGGCGCGGTCTCCTGAACGAACGCGACGAACTTGTCCCGGTCGGTGACGATGGCCTTCACCTCGGGCTCGCTCTTGGCGACCTTGCCGAGACGGGCGGCGCCGAGCATGGCGGCGTTCTTGTCGCCCGGCTCCTGCTCGATGAACGGCGTCACCAGCTTCAACGCGGCGCTGATCTGGGAGGCGCGCATCTTCAGCAGCGCGAACACTAGACGCGCTTCCTTCGGGGTCAAGTCGCTCATGCCGCGCCCGCCTCGGTCTGCTTCTCCTCGGACGCTGCCGGGGGGACGGTCTCCTTCCAGCGACGGCGGATCAGGTCACCGAGCGAGGACACGTCACCGTGCTCGTCCACGACCGCCGCCCCCAGCAGGCCCTTGGCCTTGACCTCCGCCGCCACCTGACTCAGGTCCTCGCGGGTGGCGTGCAGGTCGATCGCCATGTCCCGGTAGTGCAGGGCGTCGGGGGACGGCTCGCCGTCGCTGAGCCATTCGGCGATCTCGGCGGCCAGGTCGGCGCCCGGCTTGGGGATGACCCGGCCGGAGATCGCCGGGATGCGCGACTTGGTGATGACCAGCGTGTTCTCGTGGTCCAAGTCGCCGACCACGTCAAACTCGTACTCGATGCCCTCGCGCTGTTCGGGCTTCAGCCCAACCTTGCGCGGCACCTTCCGGCCGCGCTGGTCCTCCTCGATCACGTAGTCGGTCTTGGACCGCATCGTGACGATGACGTGGCCCGGGTAGGAGACGAGCGCGTCGATCATGGCCCGCTCCTGCGGGCGAGCCTCCTTCCATCCTCCGAAGGAGTTACCGCCGTACCCGCGCTTGGCCGCCGAGTCGACCTGCTCCAGCATGCCGCCAGTGCCCGACCAGAAGTGCGTCAGCGAGTCCACGACGACCACGTCGTGGCCCTGGTGGGCAGCAGCAGCCAGCGCCTGGACGAGGGTGTTCGGCTCGAACGACTGGAGGTTAAGCCGGTTGAAACTGAACAGCTTGCGGTACTTCGAGGCGCTGCCGCGCTCCGTGTCGATGACCGCGACGTTCTGGCCCAGGTTGGTCGCCAGAGACAGAGCGGTGTACGTCTTGCCGGCCCCGGACGGGCCAGTCAACGCGACGCGCGCCTTGGCCTCTTCCTTGGTCGCCGGCTCGAACGTGAAGTTCACTGAACGTCGTCTCCCTCGTAGTCGGATCGGCCCAGAAAGGCGTCAGGGTCTTCGCTACGGGCCCAGCGGCCCACGGTCGGCTTGTCCGCGTGCTCGGCCAGGTCGTCGCCCCCGTGGGCGGCCAGGTCTGAGACGCTCTGCTCCAGCACCGAGAAGTGGCCGTGCTGGAACCGCACGATCAGCCGCTCCTGGTCACCGAGGCGGATCACGTCGTCCATCGACACGTGCCGGCCCCACGCCCGGGACAGGCGCTTGGCGGCCTCGTTCAGCGCCAGCCAGTCGCCCGTCAACGCGCCACTCCCGCCTGCTCAGCGAGGTGGGCAGCCTCGTTCGCGTCCTGCTCCAGCCGGATGGCGGTGAGCTGCTCGATCAAAGTCCGGCACGCGGGGCACACGTGGGTGATGTCACAGGCGGACAGTGGCTCAGCGCCGCGGTTGTCGCAGGCGGCCATCTCGCACCCGCGCGTCGCGTCCCCCACCCACGGGCGCCAAGCTCCGTCACCGACCCGCACCCAAACCTGGGCGTCCGCGGGCAGCTGGTAGGTCTCCTGGTTGACCTGGATGTGAGCGCACGCCTCGATGGCCTCGCCGAGGTTCATCGGCGACAAGGTGGCCATCCGTTCGTCGCCGATCGTGTCCAAGGTCGTGAACCGCACCTGGTATTCGGCGACCAGGGCCGGCGTGGCGGTCATCGTCTCGGTGCTCATGCCGACACCTGCCCGCCCTGCTGGGCGAATGCCGCCCGCAACTCGCTCGCCTTGTCGGCCTTGAGGTAGAGCTCGATGTGCAGGCCGTGGATGCGGCCCACGACGCGCAGCCGGTAGTAGCCCTTGGGCTCCACCTTGATGACGGGCGCCTCGTCCATCGCGCCGATGTAGGTGAGGGCGTGAGCGACAGCGTTATCGCCGTTGAAGAACACCAGTTCCTCGGCAGCACGCTGCCCGTGGTGCGAGCGAGGGATTTCGGGGTGCGCCTCCAGCAAGTCCGCGAAGGCTCGCAGGCCCTTGATGTACTCGGTGCGCTTGGTGTCCGGCGTCACGCCGGTCTGCTGGTCTGAGATGATGGTCACGTCTACCTGCTCTCTTCTGATCAGTCAGTGCTCTTGAGCGGGTGGTCATCGCGAGGTCCGGCCCCCTACGGCTGGGCCTCGCGCATTTCAGGGGGTGGGCTGCTCGGCGTCGTCCAGCACGTCATCGATGTCGAGCAGCAGACAGTGAGTCGCGAACGCGACAGCGCAGGCCTGGCCGTACTCGGCGGGGGTCACGACTCGCCCCGCTTCATCGGCAGCACCCGCTCGGCCAGGCCATCGTCAAGGCGAGGCTGAGCCCACGGGTACGGCTGGAAGGTCCGCAAGACCTCCTCGAATTCGCCGAGCAGCAGCGGGAGCGCCCACGAGCGGATTTCCCAGCTCGTACCGTTGAAGAAGAAGAACTTGCGCTTCTTCTTGCGGGGGACGCAGCCGCCCTGCCGCAGGTAGCCGGCCAGACGGAGCCCTTGGGTGAAGAACCCAGTGGCGTAGTCGATGCCGTGGTCCTGGAAGTACAGGGCCATTGCGTCATCGAACGTGACCGTCATCGGCCCGATCGCCGCCGCGCGCTTGCGCGGGTTGAACGCGTACCCCTGGGTGAAGTACTTCTCGATGACGTCGGCGATCTCGTTCTGGTAGGCCACCAGAACGTTTTTCGCCTCGGGGGAGACGCGGTTCTCATCGATTGTGGCGAGCAGCATCAGGAACGTCCGCACGTCCACCGTGGCGTGCTCACGCCGCTGGCTGTCTCCAGGAAGCTGCATGGTCCTGAGCACCATGCAGGCCCATGACTTGCGACGGAGCTTCTCGTGCTGGCTCTTGTAGTCCAACCCGATGTGCTCAAGCGCAGGCTTCAGAACGATGAACGGCTTGCCGTGATCTTCGACGGCGAGCACCTCGCGCCCGCGGAAGGGGATGTGGACGAGGTCGTTCACGCTGTCCCCCTGTAGGACCGGGCTCGGTCAGGGCGTGCTCGAAGCGGTGTGACTGCGGCGCTTGCAGCCGGAACGGGCTTGGGATTCGCTGGCCGCGGCTTGGCGACACTCGCGGTCTTGCGTGCCGGCGTCGGCTGCTGTGCCTCGACCGCTTGGAGTTCAACCAGCCGCTCAACCTGGAGCTGCGTGAACACCCGCTTGCGGCGGAGGATCGTGCCGATGTTGTGCTTGCGGGCTGTCCTGTTCACCCAGTACTCAGTCATGCCGAGTTCGGGGGGAAACATGGCGGCGACCTGCGCGGCCGTATAGACGAGAGGCTTCACGATGCCTCACCCGAAAGTTGGAGTGACAGGTTTGTGACGTGAGCGCTATTGAGCGCGTGAGCGCTCATGGTGCACACTCCCGCTGGACCCCTTCGCCGGGTGTCAGCAGATCGTCAAGCTCGATGTTGAGCGCCCTCACGAATGCCGCGAGCACCCGAGGTTGCGGCATGTACCGCCCGCCTTCTGCTCTGACGACCTGAAAGCGAGAGACGGATGTGCCCTGCTTGGTGCATAGGTTTGCGAGGCCTTCCTGGCTGTATCCCGCCCGCTCGCGGGCGGTTCGAAGTCGGCGTCCGTCGAACGGAAGGCTGATTGGTGTTCGAGCCATGAGCGCACATTAGCGCTCATTCGGTATAGAGCGCAATAGGGCGCTCATGATCCTTTAATTTCGGGGTTTGGACGGTTGATCGAATGGCTCTGACCTGCTCATGTGCGGTAAAGTGCACCCACCTAGCGAGGATGAGGATCGCCTTATGACGACCGATCAGCAGCCGCGTGAGCGCCTGACCGCTCGCATGGAAACGCGCCGAGTAGCCCTACGCCTGCAGTGGGGGGAAGTCGCCACAAGGGCGGGCATGTCCACCGCCCACCTCAGACGTATCCGCAACGGCGAATCCCCGCTGACTCCGCTCATGCAATCTGCCCTAGAAGACGCCCTTCAGTGGGCGCGCGGCAGCATCGGCGCCATCCTCGAAGGTGGCGACCCCGTAGAAGTGGCAGTTGCCACAGGAGTGTCCAGCCTCGCCGCCACCGGCCATGCCAAGGTGGAATCAGGGAGATCCGAGGATCAGACCACCGAAGGCCTGGAAGCCGCGCTTCGGGAACTAGCGCGCCGACTCAGCCCCGACAGGGTGCGGGCGGTGCTCGAAGAGGTGGCTCCAACTCCTAAAGGGTCCGACATGCCCGCAGGGGAGCGCCGGTACGAGGATGACGCCGACCAGCATCTGTGGGAGACGCCGGGCCTGGATGAACGGGAGCGTCGTTATCTGATCCATCAGCTGGAATCCTTGCGTAGGTTCGACGCAGCGACGGATCGATCGCACGTCGAGCGGCCGTCTGCCGATGTACGGGAGTTTCGGCGGCGCGGCTGACAGATGATTACGGCTCACGTTTATGGGCCGGACCGTTTCTAGCGCCACTGGTCATCGGCGTGCGCACCGTTTTTCGGCAACCATTCCGATAATTGCTGGTCGCTGGCGTATCACGGCGTGCCCTGGTATGCCCTGATCCCTATGTCACGATATGATTACGGGCCTTCACTAACTGTGGACTCTTGAAGGTTTTCGTCATGAAATGACTGTCTGCATCGGTTCGGGGCGAGGGAGCACGTAAAGGCACGTCTGCGCGTTATGCGCACATCGCCTGGGGGTGGAACGTTTCGTGATCGCCAACAACCATCGGAACGCGTCTGAACAGGAGCGCATCCAGCACATCCTCACCACCATCGAGGGGCGCCTTGACATTGCCAGTAGAGCCGCAGCAGCGCAGCTGCGCGATGAGACCTTCACCAAGCAGCGCTTCGCCGACATGGCCGCGGACTTAGATTTCGCCCACGACATGATCCAGTACCAGCAAGACATCATCTATGCCCTGCTCGCGGACCCGCCGCCCACAGTGGTGGTCAACGCTATGCGTAGCCCCGCTGGACAGTGGTACCCAGTCCGTTGGCGAATCGGTGGCAGGATGCGCTCCTTCCTCGTCCCATCGATCGGGCGGGCGGACCCCATCGAGGAAGCTCGGTGGTGGCGCCGGCTCACAGAGCAGTACGGCGGCGAGTGCTCGTGAGATGGCCCGAGATACGCGAAGTGAAGAACCCCGCCTCTCCCGCCGTCGCGTTCACCGAGAACGGCCGCACGGTGGTTGAGGTCGACGAAAAACTCAGGGGCAAAGCTCGAGCAGTTGCCATCTGGGCGGCGGTCCGACTCCACGAGGGCGGCCTGCCCGCTCTTATCGGGCTCCCCGTCCTGGCCTTCACATGGGAACCCTTCAAACGGTGGGCACAGAAGCATCCTGGCGCAGCCATGGCAGCGAGCACTGCCGCGGGGAGCGCCTTAACCGCTGGCGTTGCCTTTGTGCTGCCGATGCTTCTTGACGGCGCTAAGGCGCCAAAGATCGCCGAACCGCCGGTCATCCTCACGTCGGCCCCTTTCACCCCGCTACCAAGCCCTTCCACCACGCGTAAGCCAACTGGATCGGCCACGACCATTCAGGACAGGCCCGAACCGACTGTCAGGCCAGTAACCCGGCCGACGTCACGTCCACCAGGGACGCCTATGCGTTCCATCCGACCGCGGCCTGCGGCAACGGCGGAGCCGCCAGAGAACGAGCAGCCCACCACTCCAGGCCCAACCCCCCAGGGGGAACCCGCCAGCACGAAGCCTCGTCCGTCTGCGCCGGCCCCGCCGCCAACCGGCGAAGCCTCAGCCGCAGGGCCGCCCGCACCTGCCGCTCCTGCCGGGAGGTGCCTGCTTCAGGTTGATGTGAATCCGCTGCTGGAGGCGTGCGTTTTCGACTAGGACGGGATCCGCCACGATCTCGCTCGCCCTTGTGCTTCACTAGCCAGCGACCCCCAACCCTCATCTCCCACGGGGAACCCCTCATGGCATTTGCGGAGAAACGCGGCCAGTACTGGCGCGCTCGATACAAGCGAGTTGATGGCACGTGGGCATCCGCCCCGTACGGCGACGACGGGAAACGCTTCGAAACCAAGCAGGCCGCCATCGACTACGGCGAAGAGCAAGAAGCGGACATCCGCCGCAACCTCTGGCGCGACCCGCGAGCCGGCGACATCACCCTCACAGACTGGGTGAACCGCTGGTTCCCAGCCCAGCATCTGGAAGAGACCACGCTCGAGGGCTACAGGTGGCACATTGAGGTCCACATCCTGCCGTACTTCGGCGACCACCAGCTCCGGCTGCTCAATGCTCTCGACATCGCCGCTTGGGAACTCGCCCTCTCTCGCCCCAACGCCGCCGGTGAGAGAGTGTGTGGTCCAACGTCCGCAGCGTCAGCCCGCACCTTACTCCACACGATCCTGTCTGATGCGGTGGGCGCCGGGCTGATCCCCGCCAACCCTGCAGTACGGCAGCGCAACCGCGGCAGGAAGGCCGGCAGGAGCCGAGCCCGCGGGCCAGAGGAGATCTGGGCATCCCCGCTCGAGGCGTTGCTCATCGCCGAACGCGCCTCGCTGCTGTCCGGCCGCGACGATGAGTTCATCCACATCATGACGATCGCTTACACCGGCATGCGGTGGGCCGAGACCATCGGCCTCGCGCGTCAGTACTTCCGACTGTCGAATATCCGTGTCGAGCAGCAGGTGTATGAGCACAAGGGCCGCTGGGTGAAGAAGTCCCCGAAGGACGACTCCTACCGCACCATCCACTTGCCGCCGTTCTTGGCCGACCTGCTCTCCCGGCAGTTGCAGCACCACCCCGGCGGCGCCTGCGCCTGCAAGGGGCCGATCGGCTGCGGGGGAGGGCAGTATGTGTTCCTACCGGAAGATGGCACGCACGAGCGGCGCAGCAACTTCGGCCGGCGGCGCTTCCGCCCCGCGGTCGACGGTAGGCATGCTGACGCCAAGGACCGCCCCGGCTATCCCGTGCTGGCTGACCTGGCCGACGCGCCATGGCCCGGCCGGGTGCGCCGGTCATGGCCGGCCGCGGTAGCGGGGGAGGAGTTCACCCCTCCGATCCAAAAGGGGTTCTGGCGGTTTGACATCGACCAGCATCACGTCGTGTCATGGCTACCGATTCGGCGAGGGCTGAAGGTCCACGGTCTCCGGCACGGGCACAAGGTGTGGCTCGACGAACTCGGCGTGCCCGCGGTGGCGTCGGAGGAGCGTCTCGGTCACGAGTTGCCGGGCATCGCTGGCACCTACTCGCACACGTCCCCGGCGATGGTCCGTCAGATCACGGACGGGCTGCAGCGGTTGGCGGAGGAGTCGTTCCGGGAGCGGGCGAAGATCTGCGGCGGGCAGTCTCCGGTGAGGGTCCTCGACGATCTTCTGGAGCCGTTTCGGAAGATCGTTCCGGGAGATCATCTCCCAAATCTCTCCCACTCGCCTGTTTCGGATCTTCGTCCGCGACCCAAAAAGGTGGTCTGACCTGGGTGGGCGGTACTGGGTTCGAACCAGTGACCCCTCGCTTGTAAGGCGAGTGCTCTACCGCTGAGCTAACCGCCCCTGATCGGCACTACACCTTACGACACCACAGGGCCCGATCGCACATCCACCGCCCACCCAGGCCCCAGTTCGGGCCGGCCGGCGGCGCGCCAGCCCAGGAGGGCCGCTCCGAGCATGCTCGCGTCCACCCCGAGCGCCGCCGGGACCAAGGGGGGTGCCTCGCGGAAGGCCAGGCGCTTGACGAGGCGGGTGCGTACCGGGTCGAAGAGGGCGGGGCCCGCTTCTGCCAGGCCGCCGCCGAGGACGATCACCGAGGGGTCCAGCAGGAGCGTGTACGTGGCCAGGGCCAGCGACAGGGCCTCCACGGCCTCGTCCCAGACCTCGATGGCGATCGGGTCGTCGGAGGAGACCACCTGCTCCGCCTTGACGCCCTCCACGCCGGCTCGCTGGCTGTAGCGGCGTCCCACCGAGGCCGCCGAGGCGTACGTCTCCAGGCAGCCCAGCTGGCCGCACGCGCACTGCTCCCCGTCCGGGAAGACCGGGGTGTGGCCGATCTCGCCGGCCCAGCCGGAGGAGCCGCCGTAGGGCTCGCCGCGGATGATCGAGGCGCCGGCGATCCCCGTGCCGATGGGCAGGAAAAGGAAGTCGGACAGGCCCCTGCCCGCGCCCAGGATGCTTTCTGCGAGGCCGCCGGTGCGTACGTCGTGGCCGAGCAGGACCGGGATGTCCAGGCTGGTGAAGCTCGCGGCGGGGACGTCGCGCCAGCCCAGGTTCGCCGCGTAGACGGCGGCGTTGTCGGACACCAGCCCGGGCACGGCCAGGCCGACGCCCGCCGGGATGCCGTCGCCCGAGGAGGCCAGGTGGCTGATGAAGCCGGAGATGGCGGCCACGACCGCCTCCGGGCCCTCCGCTCGGGGGGTCGGGCGCCGCTCGCTCAGCAGCACCGCGCCGGACTCGCTGACCAGGCCGCCCTTCATGGACGTGCCACCGACGTCGAGCGCGACGACGAACGAACTCATTGCGGACACGGAAAGAGACGATAGCGCAGCTCAGCCAGATGTCTGGAAAGAGTCCCGGCCCGTACCGGCGCCAAGAGCCCTCAGGCGCGTCCGAGTACGCGGTTGAGCGCCGCTTCCACCTCCGCCGACAGTCCGGGCGGCGGCGCCACGGAAGAGGCCGTGAGCGCGTCCGAGCGGGCCATCCGCACGGCCCCGCAGGACCGGCACTCCACCTCACCCAGCCGGCAGATCAGCGCGGCCGACCCGCACGTCGAGCACGAGTCCAGGTCGAGGTCGTGCAGTCGTTGACAGTCCGGGCAGATCAACACCTGGGTCTCGTTGCGCACCCCGCGCTGCCACGGGCTGGCGCCGCGCACCGGGTCGGTCTGCCGGGCCCCGCACCGGTAGCAGGGCATGGTTCCCTCCGAAGTCAAGAAATGTCGGCGAGTGCCTTCACGTAGTCGGCGACGTCACGTGCGGAGGTGATCGGATTGACCACCGACCACCGGATCACACCCTCGCCGTCGATGACGAAGGTCCCCCGAAGAGCAACCCCCTTCGTCTCATCGAACACACCGTACGCCCGCGCGACCTGTCCGTGTGGCCAGAAATCGGAGAGCAGCGGAAAGGTGTAACCCTCGCGATCCGCCCACGCGCGCTGCGTGAACACGGAGTCCACCGAGACGGTCAGCAGCTGCGCGCCCTCGAGTGGCCGGTCGCGCAGTGCGGACAGCTCGCCGTGACAGATCCCGCTGAAGGCAAGCGGGTAGAAGACCAGCACGACGTTGGAGCCCCGGAACTGAGACAGGCTCACCGGGGTGCCGTGCTGGTCCTGCAGCTCGAAATCCGGAGCCAGGGCGCCGACCTCGGCAGGATTTGCGTTCACAGCATCATCCTGCCGCACGGAAGGCGCTCCGGCTCCCTACCGTTTGCCCTTGGGCGTGACGAGCCTGGTCCCGGACCAGTCGGGTGCGGCGGAGATGCTGCTGGTCTGCGAGAGACCCGCGGTGGCGGCATCCTCCCCGATGTCGCTCGGCTCCACGTGGCCCTCGCGCCCGGCCTTGGGAGTCAGCAGCCAGATCTGGCCGCCTTCGGCGAGTGCTCGCATGGCGTCGCTGAGGGCGTCGAAGAGATCCCCGTCGCCGTCGCGCCACCACAGCAGCACCACGTCGACGACGTCGTCGCTCTCCTCGTCCAGCAGCTCGTTACCGGTCAGGTCCTCGATGGAGTCGCGAAGCTCGTCGTCGACGTCCTCGTCCCAACCGATCTCCTGCACCACCTGACCCGGCTTGAGGCCGAGCCGTTCGGCCAGGCCGCGCTCGCCCTGCGCCTGACCCGCGGTCGCGCTCACGTTTATCCCTCCTGCTTGAGTGGCCCCGCTTATGCGGTTTATCGCTTCGGCACAGTCCACACGCTGTGACCCTCAGTCGTCAACGGTCGCCACGGGTACGGCCGTAGTCGGCCAGAATCAATCAGACAAAAACGACAGGCGAACCTGGCGTTGCGGGTTGTCGACGTTCAGATCGACGAGTGCGATCGACTGCCACGTGCCGAGCGCCAATCGCCCGCCCAGCACGGGGACGGTGGCGTACGGCGGGATCAGCGCCGGCATGACGTGCGACCGTCCGTGACCAGGCGAACCGTGGGCGTGACGCCAGCGGTCGTCGGGCGGCAGCAGATCGCGCAGCGCGGCGATCAGGTCGTCGTCACTGCGCGAGCCCAGCTCGAGCAGGGCGACGCCGGCGGTCGCGTGGGGCACGAAAATGTGCAGCAGCCCGTCCTCGCCCTGCGCACGCACGAAATCAGCGCAGTCGCCCGTGATGTCGTGCACCGTCTCTCGTGACCCCGTGGCCACAGAGATGATTTCAGATCTCACAGGGAAATCTTACTTATGCACCACGACAGCATCCGGACCGGGAAACACCAGCCCAGTGTGCCCATCGTCGAAGCGCACCATATAGGGAGGTCCGCCGTCGGGGCCCTGGACCTCCATGATCACACCACTCCGGTCCCCTTCGCCGACGATATGCCCGTGCACCAGGAGCCGGTCTCCTACCGCAGCATTCATACCTCCCACATTGGTACGCGGAAAGCCGTACGAAAAGAGTGATTCGCAACTTTTGCTCCCCCTGCAGGGGGAGGAAGAAAGATGACCGAAACGTTACGCTGCGCTGATGTGGCGTTTCGGGCTGCGCGGCCGGATGGCGGCGTCGTACGTGCTGGTCACGGCCACCGCGGTGCTGCTGGTCGAGGCCGTGATCGTGGCCCTGTACGTGATCCCGCAGGCCAACGCGACCGACCTGGCCTCGGTGCTGCGGGACCAGGCGGGACGGGACGCCAAGGTGCTCAGCCAGGAGGCGGCCAGGCTGCCGCCGCCGCTGCCCGATGCCTCGGGCCGCGATCTCCTGCAGCAGGCGATGTCGAGGGCCCAGCGGCGGACCCTCGTGGGCGGCGCCGGGCCGCCCGAGCCGGGTTTCGCCATGCTGGAGACGCTCGTCGACCCGGAAGGCGTGATCGTCGCCAGTTCCGCGCCGGAGATCTACGGGCTGGACACCCGTCTGGACGTCCCGCTGCCGGGCCGTGAGGGAGGCGGCGGCAGGGCCAGGGCCAGGACGGGCCCGGCGGTCTGGCACTTCAGCCCCGTGACCGTGAAGACGCCGGTGGGCCTGCAGATCATCGGCTACGTCTACGTCCAGGCCCCGGCGGAGGCCGCGCCCGCCGCGCCGGTCCTGGGCTCGCTCGTGCCGCTGCTGGCGCCCGGGCTGCTGGCGCTGGGCCTGGTGGTGCCGGTCGGGCTGGTGTTCGGCCTGCTCAGCACGCGCCGGCTGACGGGCAGGGTACGCCGGCTGGCCGAGGTCACGACGGCCGTGGCCGGGGGCGACTTCCGGCCCAGTGTCAGGGTCACGGGCGCCGACGAGGTGAGCACGCTTGAGCGCTCGTTCAACGTCATGACCGACCGGCTCGGCGCGGCGGTCGAGGCGGCCAGGCTGACCGCGCGGGCGGAGGCCCGCCAGGCCGAACGCGGCCGGATCGCCAGGGAGTTGCACGACTCGATCTCCCAGGATCTGTTCTCGCTGAGCCTGCTGGCCGGGGGCATGCGCAGGGCCGCGCCCGACGCCCTGCGCGAACAGGCCGAGGCGATGGAGCGCACCGCCGCCCGCACGATGCGCGAGATGCAGGCGCTGCTGCTGGAGCTGCGGCCGGTGGCCTTGGAGGACGCGGGCCTGCTGCCCGCGCTGGAGGAGCTCTGCCACGCGTACGCGACGCGGCTCGGCGTCGAGGTCGAGGCCGTGCTGGCGGAGGTCGCGCTGTCGCCTGCGGCCGAGCACGCCGTGCTCCGCCTCGTCCAGGAGGCGCTCGGCAACGCGATCAAGCACGCCGAGCCGGCCAAGATCACGGTACGGCTGAGCCGCGACGGCGGCCCGGTCACCGTGGAGGTGTCGGACGACGGCCAGGGCTTCGACCCCGCCGGCGTGGCCGCCAGGCACGGCATGGGCCTGGCGCTGATGCGCGAGCGGGTGGAGGAGCTCGGCGGCCGATGGGAGATCCACAGCGACGGGAGCGGCACAACAGTGAGAGCGAGCCTGCCATGACGATCCGGGTCCTCATCGTCGATGATCACGAGGTGGTGCGCCAGGGGCTGCGGTTCGTCCTGGAGCAGGAGGAGGGGATCGAGGTCGCCGGCGAGAGCGGCGACGGGGCGGCGGCGCTGCACGCCGTCCGTGGGCTCCGGCCGGACGTGATGCTGCTCGACCTGGTCATGCCCGTCATGGACGGGCTCGCGGTGCTGGAGAGGCTGCGCGGGCAGGCCGAGCGGCCCGCGATGATCGTGCTGACCTCGTTCCAGGAGGAGGACAGGGTCGTGGAGGCGGTACGGCTGGGCGCACTGTCGTACCTGTCCAAGACGACCGCGGTCGACCAGGTGGTGGCGGCCGTGCGCGCCGCGGCCCGCGGCGGCAGCGTGCTGGAGCCCGGGATCGCCGCGCTGCTGCTCAGGCAGGTACGCCAGGGCGGGCGCCCGCGGCCGCTCGACCTGCTGACGCCCAGAGAGCGGCAGGTGCTGTCGGCCGTGGCGAGGGGGCGGTCGAACTCGGAGATCGCCAGGGACCTGCGCATGGGCAGGGAGACCGTCAAGACGCACGTCTCCAGCATCCTGGCCAAGCTCGGCGTGGTCGACCGCACCCAGGCCGCGATCTTCGCGCTCCAGCAGGGCCTCGTCCCCCTGGACGAGGCCCTGGGGTGAGGCTTGACCGGCCCCGCGGAGCCGTACCGGGAGGGTGGCGGTTAGACTCCCTCGGTCACATCGCGCTGTCGCGGGTGAGAACCTCCCGTCTGCGGGGGAGAGTGGAGAGTACGGGCAGCGGCTAGGGGACATTCGAGCGAAATTTCGTCTGTTTTCCTGTCTTGTTAAATTGCTCCCGCGATGTAACCTTTGGGGGCGATTCGTCCTACCATCGGTGGTCTAGGCCATCTGATCGTCTCTGCCAGCAGAGACCTCTGGTTACCGGCCAGTAGAGATGCGTTTTCTACGGCTAGCGACCAGGATGGAAGGCGACCCGCAGGGCTAGACCCAAAAGACCAGACATCAGTCATCCTCGGAAGGCGAGACCCAGTGGCTTCCGGACGCCAGCGATTCTCGATCATCAGCGACGGCCTACCCAGCCAGCTGCCTGATGTCGACCCCAGCGAGACCAACGAGTGGCTCGAGTCTCTCGACAACGTCGTCAAGACCGAAGGCCGCACCAGAGCCCGCTACCTCATGCTGCGCATGCTGGAGCGGGCGCGCGAGCACCAGGTCGGCGTGCCGGGTTTGCGGAGCACCGACTACATCAACACCATCCCGCCGGAGCGCGAGCCCTGGTTCCCGGGTGACGAGCACGTCGAGCGCCGCATCCGCGCCTACATCCGCTGGAACGCGGCCATCATGGTGTCCAGGGCCAACGCCCGCACCAACGTCGGCGGCCACATCGCCACCTACGCCTCGGCCGCCTCGCTCTACGAAGTCGGCTTCAACCACTTCTTCCGCGGCAAGGACCACGGCGAGTCCGGCGACCAGGTCTTCTTCCAGGGGCACGCGGCGCCCGGCATCTATGCCCGCGCCTTCCTCGAGGGCCGGCTCAACGAGGCCCAGCTCGACGCGTTCCGCCAGGAGCTGTCGCACGGCTTCCACGGCCTGCCCTCCTATCCCCACCCCCGGCTCATGCCGGACTTCTGGGAGTTCCCGACGGTCTCCATGGGCCTCGGCCCGATCGGCGCGATCTACCAGGCGCGGTTCAACCGCTACCTGCTCAACCGGCAGATCAAGGACACCAGCCGCAGCCACGTGTGGGCGTTCCTGGGCGACGGCGAGATGGACGAGCCCGAGTCGCTCGGCGCGATCGGCCTGGCGGCCCGCGAGGAGCTCGACAACCTCACGTTCGTGATCAACTGCAACCTGCAGCGGCTCGACGGACCGGTACGCGGCAACGGCAAGATCATCCAGGAGCTGGAGTCGTACTTCCGCGGCGCCGGCTGGAACGTGATCAAGGTCGTGTGGGGCCGCGACTGGGACCCGCTGCTCGCGGCCGACGTCGACGGCGTGCTGGTCAACCAGATGAACACCACGCCCGACGGCCAGTTCCAGACCTATTCCGTCGAGTCGGGCGCCTACATCCGCGAGCACTTCTTCGGCTCCGACCCGCGCCTGCGCAAGATGGTCGAGCACCTGACCGACGACCAGATCCGCAAGCTGTCGCGCGGCGGCCACGACTACCACAAGGTCTACGCGGCCTTCAAGTCGGCCCGCGAGCACGTCGGCCAGCCGACCGTCATCCTCGCCCAGACCATCAAGGGCTGGACCCTGGGCAAGGACTTCGAGGCGCGCAACGCCACCCACCAGATGAAAAAGCTCACCAAGGCCGAGCTGAAGGAGTTCCGCGACCGGCTCTTCCTGCCGATCCCGGACTCTGCGCTGGAGGGCGACCTGCCGCCGTACTTCCACCCGGGCGAGAACGACCCCGAGATCCAGTACATGAAGGAGCGCCGCGCGGCGCTCGGCGGCGTGCTGCCCAAGCGGGTCGTGCGCGCCAAGCCGGTCACGCTGCCCGGCGACGAGGTCTACGGCGGCTTCGCCAAGGGCTCGGGCAAGCAGCAGGTCGCCACCACCATGGCGTTCGTGCGGCTGCTCAAGGACCTCATGCGCGACAAGGAGATCGGCCACCGGTTCGTGCCGATCATCCCGGACGAGGCCCGTACGTTCGGTCTGGACGCCATGTTCCCGACGGCGAAGATCTACTCGCCGCACGGCCAGACGTACGAGGCCGTCGACAGGGAGCTGCTATTGTCGTACAAGGAGGCCGTGCAGGGGCAGATCCTGCACGAGGGCATCAGCGAGTCGGGCTCGATGGCCTCGGCCATCGCGGCCGGCTCCGCCTACGCGACGCACGGCGAGCACATGATCCCGGTCTACATCTTCTACTCGATGTTCGGCTGGCAGCGCACCGGCGACCAGATGTGGCAGCTGGGCGACCAGATGGGCCGCGGCTTCCTGCTCGGCGCCACCGCGGGCCGCACCACGCTTAACGGCGAGGGCCTGCAGCACGAGGACGGCCACACGCCGCTCATCGCCTCGACCAACCCGGCCGCGGTCTCCTACGACCCGTCCTGGGCGTTCGAGGTGGCCCACATCGTCAAGGACGGCCTGCGGAGGATGTACGGCGACCAGCCGGAAGACGTCTTCTACTACCTGACCGTCTACAACGAGCCCTACCTGCAGCCCGCCCAGCCCGCGAACCTCGACGTGCAGGGCCTGCTCAAGGGCCTGTACAAGTTCGCGGAAGGGCCGCAGACCCAGGGGCCCAAGGCCAACATCCTGTCCTCCGGCGTGGCGGGCCCGTGGGCCATGGAGGCGCAGCGGCTGCTGGCGGAGGACTGGGGCGTGTCGGCCGACGTGTGGTCGGCGACGTCGTGGTCCGAGCTGCGTCGCGAGGCCATGGCCTGCGAGGAGCACAACCTGCTCAACCCCGACGCCGAGCAGCGGGTCCCCTACGTGACCCAGGTGCTCTCCCGGGCGCAGGGCCCGTTCGTGGGCGTCAGCGACTACATGAAGGCCGTGCAGGACCAGATCGCGCAGTGGGTGCCGGGTGACTGGTCCTCGCTGGGCACCGACGGGTTCGGCCTGTCCGACACGCGCTCGGCGCTGCGCCGCCACTTCCACGTGGACGCCGCCTCGATCACGCTGGCCGTGCTGACCAGCCTGGTCAAGCGGGGTGAGCTCGACGGCGAGGTGCTGCGCGAGGCCATCGCCCGCTACCACCTCAAGAACGGCGTCACCGAGGCCGGTGGCGCGGAGAGCAACGACACCCAGTCGATGGGCGTCTGAGTCATCCACGAGCGGCGCTCCCCGCGAAGATCTTTCGCGGGGGCGCCGTTCGGCCTGTGGGGCTACGCCGCAGCCACCGGCAATCTCGTGCACGTGCTCCATTCAGCGGGTTAACTTCTAGTATCGTTACGGCAACGCAACGTGAAGACTGGGAGAGGTAAGTGCCCGTCATGCTGGCGTGCCTGTTCGGCCGCGACCGAAAAGCGCTGACGGCGCGTCCACGTCGGTCGACCGCGGACCGCGCCGGCATCGCGCCGGAGGCCCTCCAGCATGGCTGAGCTGCGCCCGATCGCCCCCGCCTTCGTGGTGCCCGGCCCGTCTGGTGTCGCTGTCCGTGATCGGCTCAAGCACCTCACGCCTGAGGATGACACGGTGCTGCGCCTGGTCGGCGCGCATCTGGGCGCGCTGGCTTCGGCCGACTTGAAAACCCGGTGCGCTGATGGGCTGGGGCACTGCACTGACTCGTGGGCGGCGCGTAAGCGTGAGCTGACCGGGTTGTCGTCGGCGCGCTGGGCTGGGGCCATCACCAAAGCGTCCCATGATCAGTGGGCGCTGGCCCGCCGCTGTCAGGCCGACCACATCCGCGACCTCCAGGCCGCCATCGCCACGATCACCCGTCGGCTGTCACTGCCCATCGGGAAAAAGGGCACCCGCAAGGAGCCGGGCGGCTACCGCTCGGCGCAGGAATGGTTCGCCAAATCCCGCCGCCTGCACCTCCTGCAAGACCGGCTCAAGCGTCTGCGGGCCGACCAACAGGCCGGGCGGGTGCGCGTGGTGCGGGGCGGCAAACGCCTGCTGAACACTCGCCACCACTTGGACGCCGCGGGGCTCACCACCGATGAGTGGCGGCAGCGCTGGGAGGCTGAGCGCTGGTTCCTGGCCGCCGACGGCGAGTCCGGCAAACGCTACGGTAACGAGACCATCCGCATCACCCCGGACGGCGAGGTGTCGATCCGGCTGCCTGCGCCGCTGGCCCACCTGGCGAACGTGCCGCACGGCCGCTACGTGCTGGCCTCCCGAGTGCGTTTCGCCCATCGGGGCAGCGAATGGGCCGATCGGATCGAGGCCAACCGAGCCGTGGCCTATCGCATTCACCTGGATGTGGCGCGCGGGCGCTGGTACATCACTGCCTCCTGGCAGATCCCTGCTGCCCCGACCGTGCCCCTCTCGGTTGCGCTCGCCGCAGGGGTGATCGGGGTGGACACCAACGCCGACCACCTGGCCGCCTGGCGCCTGGACGTCCACGGCAACCCGATCGGCAACCCCCGCCGCTTCCACTTCGACCTGTCCGGCACTGCCGAGCATCGTGACGCGCAGGTTCGCCATGCTCTGACCCGGTTGCTGCACTGGGCGCGCGCGTGCGGGGTGAAGGCCATCGCCATCGAAGACCTCGACTTTCAGGCAGAGAAGAGCCGGGAGAAGCACGGCCGCCGCAAACGCTTCCGCCAGCTCATCTCCGGCATGCCCACCAGCAAGTTGCGCGCCCGGCTCATCTCGATGGCCGACCAGAGCGGGATCGCGATCATCGCCGTCGACCCGGCCTACACCTCCAAGTGGGGCGCCCAGCACTGGCAAAAGCCCCTCACCACCACCAAACGTACGACCACCCGCCACGACGCAGCCGCCGTGGCGATCGGCAGACGCGCCCAAGGGCACCCGATCCGGCGACGGACGGCACCGCCCCCTGCCCACCAGAGCGATGGGCAGGGGCATCGGACCGTCCAGGCCAGAGCGGAAACCCGCGGGCGTGAGGGACCCCGCCCCCGCATCCCCGGACCACGGACACGATCCGCCGGCGCCGGACGCGGCGCGAACGCGGGCGACCAGAACGCTCAACACCGTTCGGAGCGTTCGGCTGAGCATGCGCAACCCATGTTCAGACCTTAGGAACGTTACGTGCCGCCTCACCCGGGTATGGTGCGCCGTCCCGTATTGTGGGCACTACTTCCCCCTGAGAGACGAGGGGAAATCTGTTCTATGCGACGCGTCCTAGCCGCCGCCCTGCTCATGACGGCCGCCGCCGGCTGCTCCACAGTTCCGGCCGCCGAGCCCGCCACGCAGTCCACGGCGCACACTGACACGATCGACTGGGGACCGTGCACCGACATCAAGCGCCCTGACGGCGAGCCGCCGGCCCGCCAGGACTCGTCCGTACGGTGTGGGAAGCTCGCGGTGCCCCTGGACTACGCCAAGCCCGACGGAGAGAAGATAGAGCTGGCGCTCATCAAGCTGGCGGCCACGGGCAAGGGCAAGAAGCTGGGCTCGGTGGTGTTCAACTTCGGCGGCCCAGGCGCCTCGGGCGTCGACACCCTCGACCAGGCCGGCAAGGCGCTCACCGCGCTGCGCGACCGCTACGACCTGGTCAGCTTCGACCCGCGCGGCGTCCAGCGCAGCTCCGGGGTGCGCTGCGGCGACACCGCCGAGATGGACAGGTACACCTCTTTGGACACCCTGCCCGTCGACAACGAGACGCACCAGGAGACCGCGGCGGCCAACAAGCAGTTCGCGGCGCTCTGCAAGCAGGACTCCGGGAAGATCCTCCCGTACATCGGCACCGTGAACGCCGCCCGCGACATGGACAGGATCCGCGCCGCGGTGGGCGATCCGAAGCTCAACTACGTCGGCATGTCGTACGGCACGCAGCTCGGCGCCGTGTACGCCACCGAGTTCCCCAAGAACGTGGGCCGCATGGTGCTCGACGCGCCGCTGGACCCGACGGTGACGTTCGAGCAGCGGACGCTGGTGCAGACGCGGGGGTTCCAGCGGGCGTACGAGAGCTTCCTGCGGGCGTGCGTCAAGAACAAGTGCGACATCGGCAAGGACCAGGCCACCGCCAACGCGAACATCGAGAAGCTGATGAACCAGCTCACCGACAAGCCGCTGACGGTCCGCGGGCGCGAGCTCACCCAGGGTCTGGCCGGCACGGGCGTGGCGGCGGCGCTGTACTCGGAGCTGACCTGGCCGTTCCTGGAGCAGGCGCTCAGCGAGGCGCTCAAGGGCCGGGGCGAGGCGCTGATGTACCTGGCCGACTCCTACACGGGCCGCGCCGAGGACGGTAAATACTCGACGCAGATGACCAGCTTCCCGGCCATCACCTGCGTGGACACCTCCGAGCGGCCCAGCGAGCAGGAGATCCGGCGCACGGAGGCGGCCGCCATGAAGATCTCGCCGCTGTTCGGCAGCGAGGGCTCGGGCGGGCTGTGCCGGTTCTGGCCGGTGAAGGGGAGCGACGGGGCACGGCACGTGAACGCCACCGGGTCCGCGCCGATCGTCGTGGTCGGTGGCAAGGGCGACCCCGCCACGCCGTACGAGTGGGCGCCCAAGCTGACGGCCCAGCTCAAGACCGCCACCCTGGTCACGTACGAGGGTGAGGGGCACGGGGCCTACCTGTCGGGGAGCAAGTGCGTGCAGGGGCTCGTCGACGGGTTCCTGATCGACGGCAAGCTCCCGGCGAAGGGCGCCACCTGCCCGGCGGCCTGATCCGGCCCGTCTAGTGTGGCGCTGTGACGTACGACTCGCTTATCGACACAGAGGCCGCGCGCCTCGGCGCCCTGGCCGCGGACCTGTCCGTCCCGGTGCCCACGTGCCCGGGATGGACGCTGGCCGACCTGGTCACGCATGTCGGCCAGACGCATCGCTGGGCCGTCCACGTGCTGCGCGACCAGGTCCAGGAGCGGATCTGGTCGCGCCAGGTGCCCAGCGGGCTGGCCGAGGGCCGAAGCGGCGACGCGGCGTGGCTGGCCGCGGGGGCCGCCGAACTGCTCGACACGCTCCGCGCCACCGACCCGTCGCTCGCGGTGTGGACGTGGGGCCCTGACCGGCAGGCGTCCTGGTGGCCGCGCCGCATGGCCTTCGAGCTGGTGATCCACCGGGCCGACGCGGAGCTGGCGCTCGGCATCGACCCGGTCATCCCGGCGGAGGTGGCGATCGACGGCGTCGAGGAGTTTCTGCACAACCTGCCGTACGCCGGCTGGATCACCCGGCGGCTGGCGGAGCTCGGCGTGGAGGGGGCCACGATCCACCTCCACGCGACCGACGCCGACGGCGAGTGGACCATCACCCAGGGCCCGGCCGGGAAGATCTCCTGGGAGCGCGGGCACGCCAAGGGCGACAGCGCGGTCCGGGGGAAGGCCCAGGACCTGCTGCTCCTGTTGTACGGCCGGCGCTCACCCGACGCGCTCACGGTCCACGGCGACGCGGACCTCCTCGGCCGCTGGCTGGCCACGGCCGCTTTCTGAGCTTGGGTGGCCCTGGACGCGCCGCCGCTCGGCGATCGGCGGCGTGCCCAGGGCCGGGTGAACCGCTCTGTGCGAAGCGAACCGTCCGTGTGCCGGAGTCGGCGGGGAAGGCGCTCCCTCCGGCCCGCGAACGGATGATCACCCAGGTGTCGTGACGTCGCCGATCACCTTCGGTGGAAGATCCCGAAGACGCTGCCCGACGTGTCACGCAGGTAGGCGAAGTCGGTGCCGGCGCCGTCGTCGATCACCTTCATGATCACCTTGCCGCCGAGCGACTCACTCTTGGCGCAGGCCGCCTCGACGTCGGCAACCTGCACGTGGAAGATCGCATGCGCGGGGAACTCGCCCTTGGTGTTGAACAGCCCGCCGGCGGGCTGCTCACCACCCGGATACTTGATCATCCGGTAGTCGAGCGGCCCCTCGTCGTCCCGGGCGAACGTCCAGCCGAACAGCCCGCCGTAGAACGCCTGCGCGCCCTCGGGGTCGTCGGTCGCCACCTCGAACCAGGTCACCGTGTTGTCCATCGTCGTCTCCAACTGTTTTTTCTCGAACAAGACAACGATCTAACGGGTTGGCGACAACCCTATGTCGGTGTTTTCGGTTGACTAATCGAGCACAGTGCCGTGCACGATCATCTCGGGCACGTCGGGGGCGAAGCCTTCCAGCGGCCGGTCGGGACAGCGCTCGGCGGTCACGGTCGCGGCGGCGATCCGATCGAGCCGGAAGACCCGCACGTCCTCGCGCAGCCGGCACCACGCCACGAGATACCAGAACCCGCCCCGGCCGCCCAGGAACACGCCAGGCTCCACGTCGCGGGAGGTCAGCATGCCCTTGGCGTCGGCGTAGTCGAGCCGGAGCACGCGCCGCCGCAACAGCGCCTCCTCGATGGTCCGGGAGATCCCCTCGGCGCCGAGCGGCTGGGTCTGCGCGCCCGGCTCGGGCGGCAGGTGGACGAGCTGCACCCGTCGCGCCAGCTCCCTGGCCAGCTCGCCCTCGGGCCCCGGCATCGCGGCCACCACCTTGCGTAACGCGCTGCGCGCCTGCCGCCCGAACGGCTGGTCGCCGGCCTGGCTGAGCGCCACCGCGATGGCCACCGCCTCGGCCGGGGTGAAGTTGAGCGGGGGGAGGGTCATCTTCTTGTCGATGGCATAACCGCCCTTGCGGCCCGGCTCCGCGTAGATCGGCACTCCTGACTCCTGCAGGGCGGTGATGTCGCGCTCGATC
This sequence comes from Nonomuraea sp. NPDC049400, assembly GCF_044466425.1. Lineage (NCBI taxonomy): Bacteria > Bacillati > Actinomycetota > Actinomycetes > Streptosporangiales > Streptosporangiaceae > Nonomuraea > Nonomuraea sp. NPDC049400. Next base: position 44,594 of record NZ_JBITMP010000057.1, on the reverse strand, counting down.
GTGCGCACGCTCACCTCGAACCGCCTGGCCAGCTCGCGTGCGGAGCGGCAGCGGGGCGCGATGGCGCGCAGGTCCTCGACGAGCGCGTAGAGCCGGTCGGTACGATTCACAGCCGCGACGCTACGCCCCGCCACCGACAATCGCGGCGAGTCCTGCGGCCCGGCAACCCCTGCCTCACCGCACGGCCACACGGGTCTCACGCTCCGGACGCGCCCAATAATCAGATGTGATTCGGCGCACTGATCGCTACTGTGGACGACAGCTCACAGGACAGAGGGAGGTGCGGGTCGAAATGGTGTCGGTCATCTTTCTGAAACAAAGAACACATCCGGTGCCGGGCACAAATCCGCGCTCTCTGGAGTCGCCTGAGCAGGTCAGGTCCGGTGCCGGCACGGGTCGAATCTCGTCGGTTATCGCCTTTTAAGCGGGTGGTCGCGGGTTCGAATCCCGTCGCGGACCTCGGGTTCGCGTAGCTCAGTGGCCAGAGCACCAAACGGCCGGTGAGTCCGCCAAATCCGTGCCGGCTCCAGATCTGATCGCCCCGCATTCCCGCTGATGGTACGGGTCGAATTCCGATCGGTTATCACAGGTTCGATTCCTGCCGGGGGCACCCCCTTGCCCCCGGCGCCCATTTGGCGGGCAATCCGGTCGGAGCCACCACATCCGTGCTGCCCGCATGGCTGACAAGGAGCGCAAACAATGGCTCGTGATCCCCTCGCGGCGGTCTCGGCGATCGCCACCCCGCAGACGCGCCCCATTCCCGGCCGTGCCGACCAGGTGAGGAACGCGGCGGGCGGCTACGTCTTCGACAAGGACCTGTGGCGCAAGCTGGAGGACTTCCTGATCCTCGGCACCACGGGCGGCACCTACTACGTCACAGCGGACAAGCTGACGGCCGACAACGCCGGCGTGCTGTTCCAGGCGATCGCCGAGGACGGCCCGCGCGTGGTCGGGCTGCTGACCGCCGTCTCGACGGCCCGCCCGCCGCGGGCGCCGAAGCAGCGCCCCGCCCTGTTCGCCCTGGCCGCCTGCTACGCCAAGGGCGACGCGGACACGCGGCAGGCCGCGAAGCACGCGCTGGCGAAGGTGGCACGCACCACCGACCATCTCGCCCAGTTCTTCGGCTACTACAAGAACCTGGGTGGGAAGGCGACGGCTCGGGGGACCGCTCCCGTGGCCGGCCGTTCGCTGCGTACGGCGCTGGCCTCCTGGTTCCTGACCGGGAGCGCGGACGATGTGGCGTTCAAGGCGTGCAAGGCGCGCCAGCGCAAGACGCCACAGGGCGAGGCGTTCGACCTGCGTGACGTGCTGCGCATCGCCCACCCCGCCGCGGACGACGAGCAGCGCAAGGTGCTGTTCGGGTGGATCGCGGGGAACGTGGCGGACGAGCGGGCTCGCGAGGCGCTGCCGGCCGTGCACCGGTTCCTCACGGCGAAGGCCGTCACCGGCGCGGACGAGGCCGTGCGGGTGGTGACGGAGCTGCGGGTGCCGTGGGAGTTCCTGCCTGACGCGATGCTGCGCGAGCCGAAGGTGTGGGACGCCCTCGTCGAGACGATCGGCATGACGGCGCTGCTGCGGAACCTCGCCAGGATGACCCGCATCGGCGCCCTCACGCCGATGGGCGAGGCCACCCGGCGTGCGGTCGCCCGGCTCACCGACCGCGAGGCGCTGCTGAAGGCCCGCGTCCATCCCATGGACGCCTGGCTGGCCATGCGCGTCTACGCGTCCGGGCAGGCCCGGCCGAACCCGCGCGCCGACCGCCAGACGTGGCAGCCCGTGCCGGCCGTCCTGGACGCGCTGGAGGAGACGTACGAGCTCTCCTTCGGCTCGGCCGAGCCGTCGGGCAAGCGGCTGCTGGTCGCGGTGGACTCCTCCGGCTCGATGTCGTACGGCGACGTCCGCGCCGGCGGCTCGCCGCTCGGCACGCCGTACGAGGTCGGCTGTGCGATGGCCGTCATGCTGTCCCGCATCGAGCAGGGCAACGTGCACGTCATCGACGTCGACACGATGGTCCATGCCTCGAAGGTGACCCCTCGCACGAACCTGCGCGAGATCGCCTCCTGGCAGCCGTCCGGTGGCGGCACCGACCTGTCGCTGCCGTTCACCTGGGCGGCCAGGAAGCGGCTGAAGGCGGACGGGATCGTGCTGTTCACCGACAACGAGACCTGGGCGGGCCCCGCCCACCCGACCCAGGCCCTCGGGGCCTACCGCCGCAAGATCAACCCGCGGGCCCGCGTCGTCGTCGCCGCGATGACCGCCGCCGGTTACTCGATCGGCGACCCGGATGATGACGGAGTGCTCAATGTCGCCGGGCTGGACGCCTCGCTCCCGCTCGTCGTCAACGGATTCATCCGCCCCTGAGCGCTACCAGCGGTGGTGAACCTGGGGGCGGATCAGGTCGTCGTAGACCTCCTGGACCGCCTTCAGGGTCGCCGCGTCGAGCGGGGGCAGGGCCGCCGCGGACGCGTTGGCGGTGGCCTGGGCCGGGTTGCGGGCGCCCGGGATGACCACAGAGACGCCCTCCTGGTCCAGGATCCAGCGCAGGGCGAACTGGGCCATCGTCACGCCCGGGGGCACCAGCGGGGCCAGGCGGCGGACCGCCTCCAGGCCCGTGCCGAAGTCCACGCCCGAGAAGGTCTCACCGACGTCGAACGCCTCCCCCTGCCGGTTGTAGTTGCGGTGGTCGTCCGGGCCGAAGGTCGTGTGCTCGTCGTACCGGCCGGACAGCAGTCCGCTGGCCAGCGGGACCCGGGCGATGATGCCCACCCCGGCGGCGCGGGCGGCGGGCAGGACCTGCTCCAGCGGCTTGAGCCTGAACGCGTTGAGAATGATCTGCACGGACGCCACGCCCGGCCGCGCGATCGCCGTCAGCGCCTCCTCGCACGTCTCCACGCTGACCCCGTACGCCGCGATCTTCTGCTCGGCCACCAGCGTGTCAAGGGCGTCGAAGACCGCGTCCGTCGAGTACACCGCAGTCGGCGGGCAGTGGAGCTGGACCAGGTCGATGGTGTCCACGCCCAGGTTGCGCCGGGAGCGCTCGTTCCAGGCACGGAAGTTGGACATCACATAGTTCGAGGGGAGCTGCTCGAGCCGGCGGCCCATCTTGCTGGCCACGGTCAGCTCCGGGCGGCCCTTGGCGAAGCGGCCGACGATCTGCTCGCTGCGCCCGTCGCCGTAGACGTCGGCCGTGTCGATGAAGGTGACGCCCGCGTCCACGGCGGCACTCAGGGTGGCGACGGCGTCGTCCTCCGTCACCTGCCCCCAGTCGGCGCCGAGCTGCCACGCGCCCAGGCCGACGATGCCCACCTGGCGTCCTGTCCGTCCCAACGTGCGTTTTTCCATAGGCAACAGTGTCCAGGATGGTCACGTGGACCCTAGCCGAGGGGCGCGACGGCGCTCACCGTGGTGCCCCCGCCGAGCACACTGTTGATCTTCAATGTGCCGGAGATCCTCGCCAGGCCGGCCTTCATGGCCAGCAGGCCCCGCCCCTCCGTCTCCAGCGGGAAACCGACCCCGTCGTCGCTGATGGTCAGCCGCAACCCGCGCGCCCCCGCGGTGACCGCGATCGACGCGGTACGCGCCCTGCTGTGCCGCTCCACGTTGTCGAACGCCTCCCGCACGGTGGCCACGACCGCCTCCGCGACCGGCGCCGGCACCTCGCGTCCCGGCAGCGCCCACACCTCCACCGCGATCCCCGTCCGGTCCTCCCACCGGGTCAGGTAGTCCTCCAGAACCTGCGAGAGCCCACGCTGCCCGTCCAAGCGAAGTTGCATGTTTCCCCCGTTCCCCGTTGTTCTCTCTGGTTTGATCCCCATAACTTGAGAAAAGTTCCATTTTGCGTACTCGGTGGGGTCCCCTCCAGACTGAACGGCATGATTCGACCCGCCACGCCCGCCGATGTGTCCCAGATCGTCAGCATGATCCGTGAGCTCGCCGAGTACGAGAAGGCCGCGCACGAGGTCCGGGTGACCGAGCAGCAGCTCGACGCCGTGCTCTTCTCCGACCGCCCCGCCGCGTTCGTCCACATCGCCGAGGAGAACGGCGAGGTGGTGGGCTTCACGCTGTGGTTCCTCACCTTCTCGACCTGGCGCGGAGTGCACGGCATCTACATGGAGGACCTCTACGTACGCCCCCAGCACCGCGGCGGCGGCCACGGTCTGGCGCTCATGCGGGAGCTGGCCGCGATCTGCGCCGAGCGCGGTTACCAGCGGCTCGAATGGTCGGTCCTCGACTGGAACGAGCCCAGCATCGGCTTCTACGACAAGCTGGGCGCGGTGCGCCAGGACGAGTGGCTGAAGTACCGGCTGACCGACGAGCCGCTCCAGCGCCTGGGCGCCCGCCGGGACTGATCCTCACGTACGGTGACGTGATCGACGCCGATGTTTCGGCGGGCAACAGTTGATCATTACGAACATGTTTCGTCCGTGACGCTTGTGCGTGGCTTGTTACAGCGGTGAATCACTCGTAACGAACGCACAGCCACGGATTGTCAAAGTGCGTAACGAGCGCTTCCTACCTTGGAGATCCCCCGGACGCCGAGTGTAGGAGAGTTCGATGGCGCGGTGGATCGCTGAGTGGCACCCCGATGACCCAGCCTTCTGGGAGAGTTCAGGCAAGCGTGTCGCACGGCGCAACCTGATCTTCTCGATCTTCGCCGAGCACCTCGGCTTCACCGTGTGGACGGTGTGGAGCATCGTGGCCACCAAGATGGGGGCCTACGAGTTCTCAACCGACCAGCTCTTCTGGCTGGTCGCGCTGCCGAACCTGGTCGGCTCGGTGCTACGCGTGCCCTACACGTTCGGCCCGGCCAAGTTCGGCGGGCGCAACTTCACCGTGGTGAGCGCCACGCTGCTGCTCATCCCCGCCGTGCTGCTCGGGGTGGCGGTCAACAACCCGGCCACGCCGTACTGGCTCTTCCTGGTGATCGCGGCCCTGGCCGGCTTCGGCGGCGGGAACTTCGCCTCCAGCATGGCCAACATCACCTACTTCTACCCCCGCAAGAAGCAGGGGGTCGCGCTGGGCCTGAACGCGGCCGGCGGCAACATCGGCGTCAGCTCCGTCCAGCTCGTCATGCCGCTGGTGATCGGCGCCCTCGGCCTGGCCGCCGCCGGATGGTTCTGGATCCCGTTCGTCGTCGTGGCCGCCGCCTGCGCGTGGTTCTTCATGGACAACCTCACCAGCGCCAAGGCCGACCCGCGCCAGCAGCTCGCGGTGGCGGGCAAGGCCCAGACGTGGATCATGTCGTTCCTGTACATCGGGACGTTCGGCTCGTTCATCGGCTACTCCACGGCCTTCCCGCTGCTCAGCAAGAGCCTCTTCCCCGAGGCCCCGTTCGCCGCGGTGGCGTTCGTCGGGCCGCTGCTGGGCTCGCTGATCAGGCCGGTGGGCGGCTGGCTGGCCGACAAGCTCGGCGGCGCCCCCGTCACGCTGTGGAACTTCGCCGGGATGGGCGGCGGCGTGCTCCTGGTCTGGCTGGCCAGCTCCTCCGGCAACTTCTGGCTGTTCTTCCTGTCCTTCCAGCTCCTGTTCGTGACCGCCGGCATCGGGAACGGCTCCACGTACCGGATGATCCCGGCCATCTTCCAGGCCAAGGCGATCGCCGAGCGCGGCGAGAGCGAGGAGAGCCTGCTGCACGGCAAGCGCCAGGCGTCCGCCGCCATCGGCATCATCTCGGCGGTCGGAGCACTGGGCGGGTTCCTCATCAACCGGGCGTTCGGGATGTCGTTCGCCGCCGCCGGGACCCCGGCACCCGCCTTCCTCGCCTTCGGGGTCTTCTACGTGACCTGTTTCGCCCTGACCTGGTGGTGCTACACCCGCAAGGTCGGCGCCTCCGTCGTGGCCAGCCTCGCCTATGCCCGGGTCTGACGTGACGAACACTCACTGCCCGTACTGCGCGCTCCAGTGCGGCATGGAGATCGGCCCCGGGCTGGCCATCAGCCCCAGGACCGACATCCCCGCCAACGCCTCGGGCGCGCTGTGCCAGAAGGGCTGGACGGCGGGCGAGCTGCTCACCAACGGCGAGCGCCTGACCACCCCGCTCCTGCACGGCGAGCCCGTGGAGTGGGACGTCGCCCTCGACTACGTGGCGGAGCGGCTGGCCGCCATCCGCGCCGAACACGGCCCCGACGGCGTGGCCGTGTTCGGCGGCGGCGGGCTCACGAACGAGAAGGCCTACACGCTCGGCAAGTTCGCCCGGGTCGCGCTGGGCACGAGCCAGATCGACTACAACGGCCGGTTCTGCATGTCGTCGGCCGCGGCCGCCTCGATCAAGGCGTTCGGGATGGACCGCGGCATGCCGTTCCCCATCACCGACCTGGCCGAGGCCGACGTGGTGCTCCTGGCCGGCGGGAACGTCGCCGAGACCATGCCGCCGTTCGTGCGCCACCTGAGCGGCCCGCGCGTGATCGTCATCGACCCGAGGCGCACGCAGACGGCCAAGCTGGCCTGGCTGCACCTGCAGCCCACGCCCGGCACCGACCTGGCCCTGGCGCTCGGGATGCTGCACCTGGCCATCGCCGACGAGCTCGTGGACGAGGCGTACGTGGCCGCCCGCACCACCGGCTTCGAGGAGGTCCGCACGTCGCTGGCCTCCTGGTGGCCGGAGCGGGTGGAGCGGATCACCGGGGTGCCGGTCTACCGGATGCGGCAGGCGGTCAGGGCACTGGCCGCGGCGGGCAACGCCTACATCCTGACCGGGCGCGGCGCCGAGCAGCACGCCAAGGGCACCGACACGGTCAGCGCGTTCATCAACCTGGCGCTGGCGCTGGGCCTGCCCGGCCGGCACGGCTCCGGGTACGGATGCGTGACCGGTCAGGGCAACGGACAGGGCGGCAGGGAGCACGGGCAGAAGGCCGACCAGCTCCCCGGCTACCGCAAGATCGACGACCCGGCGGCGCGGGAGCACGTGGCCGGCGTGTGGGGGGTCCCCGCGGACAGCCTCCCGGGGCCCGGGCGGTCGGCGTACGAGCTGCTCGACGCACTCGGGACCCCGGGCGGGCCGCGGGCGCTGCTGCTGTTCGGGTCCAACCCGGTGATCTCCGCGCCGGCCGCCGAGCACGTGGCCGAGCGCATCGCCTCCCTGGACCTGCTCGTGACCTGCGACTTCGTGATGTCCGAGACCGCCGCGCTGGCCGACGTGGTGTTCCCGGTGACGCAGTGGGCCGAGGAGAGCGGCACCATGACCAACCTCGAGGGCCGCGTCCTGCTCCGCAGCCAGGCCGTCGCGCCGCCCGAGGGCGTCAGGAGCGACCTCGACGTGATCGCCGGACTGGCCGAACGGCTCGGGCACCGCTTCGAGACCGAGCCGGTCAAGATCTTCGACGAGCTGCGCCGGGCGAGCAAGGGCGGGCTGGCCGACTACTCGGGCATCACCTACGAGCGCATCGCCGCCGAGAAGGGCGTCTTCTGGCCCTGCCCGGAGCCCGGGCACCCCGGCACGCCGCGCCCGTTCCTCGACTCCTTCGCCACTCCGGACGGCCGGGCCAGGTTCGTGCCCGTCCAGCACCGGCCCGCGGCCGAGGAGACCGACGAGGACTACCCGGTCTACCTGAGCACCGGCCGGGTGCTCGCCCACTACCAGAGCGGCGCCCAGACCCGCAGGATAGCGCCGCTCGTCCAGGCCGCCCCCGAGCCGTTCGTCGAGCTGCACCCGGACCTCGCCGAGCAGCTCGACATCTCGCCGGGGGACATCGTGCGCGTCAGCAGCAGGAGGGGCGAAGGCAAGGCCGTGGCCAGGATCAGCGACGCCATCAGGCGCGACACCGTTTTCATGCCCTTCCACTGGGAGGGCGCCAACCGGCTCACCAACCCGGCGCTGGACCCGACGTCGAGGATGCCGGAGTTCAAGGTCTGCGCGGTCAGGGTGGAGAGGGACTCATGATGAGGCTCGTCGTCGTCGGCAACGGGATGGCCGGGTCGCGGCTGGTCAGCGAGGTACGCGACCGGGACCCGCACATCAAGATCACTGTTTTCGGCGCGGAGTCGCGCCAGCCGTACAACCGGGTGCTGCTGTCCAACGTGCTGGCCGGCAGCTCGCGCCCCGATCAGGTGCGCCTGGTCGACTCCTCGTGGTACGACGCCCACCACGTCGAGGCCGCGTTCGGCGACGCGGTCGCCCACATCGACAGGGACACCAGGCACGTGGTGACCGAGAGCGGGCGGCGCGAGCCGTACGACCTGCTGGTCCTGGCCACCGGCAGCGAGGCGATCGTGCCGCCGATCCCCGGCGTGGAGCGGGCCATCCCGTTCCGCACGCTCGACGACTGCGAGCGCATCATGGAGGTCGCGCGGCAGGCCCGCAGGGCCGTGGTCGTCGGCGGCGGACTGCTCGGCATCGAGGCGGCCCGCGGGCTGGCCGGGCGCGGGCTGCCCGTGACGCTGCTGCACCTGGCCGGGCACCTCATGGAGCGCCAGCTCGACGTCGAGGCGGGCGAGGTGCTCGGCGAGACGCTGGCCGGGCTCGGCGTGGACATCCGCACCGGCGTCAGCGCCGAGTCGGTGGCGGAGGACGGCGTCCGGCTGACCGGCGGCGAGCTGGTCGAGGCGGACCTCGTGGTCCTGGCCTGCGGTGTGCGCCCCGTCACCGGGCTGGCCTCTGAGGCAGGGCTGGAGGTGCGCCGCGGGGTCGTCGTGGACGACGAGCTGCGTACCGACGACCCGTCGATCTTCGCCATCGGCGAGTGCGCGGAGCACGACGGCACCGTGTACGGCCTGGTCGCGCCCGCCTGGGAGCAGGCCACCGTGGCCGCCGACGTCATCACCGGCGGCAAGGCGCTCTACCGGGGCTCCAGGCTGGTCACCAGGCTCAAGGCCAGGAGCGTCGAGCTGGCCGCGATGGGCGAGACCCAGCTCACCGAGGAGCACGCGGAGGTGGTGCGCTTCAGCCACCGGGCCCGCGGCACGTACCGCAAGCTCGTCATCCGCGACGGGCGGCTGGTCGGCGCGATCGTGCTGGGCGAGAGCGACGCCGTGGGCACGCTCACCCAGCTCTTCGACCGCGGCGCGCCGGTGCCGGGGGACCGGGCGGGGCTGCTGTTCCCGGGGTTGTCGACGGCGCCGGTGGCAGAAAGCCCGACGCTGATCCCGGACGCGGCCAAGATCTGCCAGTGCAACAACGTGACCAAGGGCCAGATCAGGGCGTGCTGGGAGGCCGGGGCACGCGACGTGGCCGGAGTGGCGGCCGCGACCAGGGCCACGACCGGGTGCGGCACCTGCCGCGACGCGGTTGAGGGCATCGTCGGCTGGCTGTGCGAGCAGGAAGGGATTTCCGTATGAGCAGGATCGTCGTCGTGGGATACGGGCCGACGGCCCACCGGCTCGTCGAAACCCTGGTGAACAAGGGCTTCGACGGCCGGATCACCGTCATCGGGGAGGAGCCGCGCCCGGCGTACGACCGGGTGGCCCTGACCTCCTATCTGTCCGGCACCACCGCGGAGGACCTCACCTACCAGGTGCCCACAGGCGTCGTGACGAGGCTGAGCAGCCGCGTCACCGGGATCGACAGGGACGCCCGCCACGTCACCCTCGCGGACGGCGGCACCGAGTCCTACGACGTGCTCGTGCTGGCCACCGGGTCGGCGCCGTTCGTGCCGCCGGTGCCCGGCGCCGAGCACGCCTTCGTCTACCGGACCCTCGAGGACCTGGACGCCATCAGGGTGGCCGCCAAGGACGCGGTCGAAGGCGTCGTGGTCGGCGGCGGGCTGCTCGGTCTGGAGGCCGCCGACGCGCTGCGGGCGCTCGGGCTGAAGGCGCACATCGTCGAGATGAGCCCCTGGCTGATGCCGCGGCAGGTGGACGAGGGCGGCGGCTCGGTGCTGAAGTCGCACATCGAGGGGCTCGGGCTGAGCGTGCACGCCGGAGCCGGCGTACAGGAGATCGTCGCCGGCGACGACGGCCAGGTCGTGGGGCTGCGCAAGCCGGACGGGACGCTGGTGGACGCCCAGGTCGTGGTCTTCTCGGCGGGCATCAGGCCGCGGGACGAGCTGGCCAGGTCGTCCGGCCTGGAGGTGGGCGAGCGGGGCGGCATCGTGGTGGACTCCTCGATGCTCACCTCCGACCCCTCGATCTACGCGATCGGCGAGTGCGCGCTGGTCGGCGGCATGGTCTACGGGCTCGTCGGGCCGTGCAACACGATGGCCGAGGTGGCGGCCGACCGGATCATGGGCGGCGCCTCGGCCTTCGAGGGCGCCGACATGTCCACGAAGCTCAAGCTGCTGGGCGTCGAGGTGGCGCAGTTCGGGGCGATGACGGGGGCGCTCGACGTCACCTACATGGACCCCGTGGGCGGCGTCTACAAGAAGCTGTTCATCAGCGACGACGCGAAGACGCTGCTCGGCGGCATCTGCGTGGGCGACGCCTCCCCATACACCTCCCTGCGGCCCTTCGTGGGCAAGCAGCTGCCCGCATCGCCGTCCGACCTGCTCTTCAGCGGCGCCGGGGCCAACCTGGACCTGCCCGACGAGGCGCAGGTGTGCTCGTGCAACAACGTGTGCGCGGGCGACGTCCGCACGGCCATCGCCGACAAGGGCGTCACCGACGTGCCCGGCATCAAGGCCTGCACGCGCGCCGGCACGACGTGCGGCAGCTGCGTGCCGATGCTCAAGCAGCTGCTGGAGAAGTCGGGCGTCGAGGTCAGCAAGGCGCTGTGCGAGCACTTCACGTACTCGCGGGCCGAGCTCTTCGACATCGTACGCGTCCGCAAGATCACCACGTTCTCCCAGCTCATCACCGAGCACGGCCAGGGCAGGGGCTGCGACATCTGCAAGCCGGCCGTGGCCTCGATCCTGGCCTCCCTGCACAACGGGCACGTGCTCGAAGGCGAGCGGGCCACGCTGCAGGACACCAACGACCAGTTCCTGGCCAACATGCAGAAGAACGGCACCTACTCGGTCGTTCCCCGCATCCCCGGCGGCGAGATCACGCCCGACAAGCTCATCGTGATCGGCGAGGTGGCCCGCGACTTCGGGCTCTACACGAAGATCACCGGCGGGCAGCGCATCGACCTGTTCGGGGCCCGGGTCGACCAGCTCCCGGAGATCTGGCGGCGGCTGGTGGACGCCGGGTTCGAGTCGGGCCACGCGTACGGCAAGGCCCTGCGCACGGTGAAGTCGTGCGTGGGCTCGACCTGGTGCCGCTATGGCGTGCAGGACTCGGTCGGCCTGGCCATCGCGCTGGAGCTGCGCTACCGCGGCCTGCGCTCACCGCACAAGCTCAAGTCGGCCGTCTCCGGCTGCGCCCGCGAGTGCGCCGAGGCCAGGTCGAAGGACTTCGGGATCATCGCCACCGAGCAGGGCTGGAACCTGTACGTCGGCGGCAACGGCGGCTTCAAGCCCCGCCACGCCGACCTGCTGGCGACGGACCTGAGCACGGACGAGCTGATCAGGACCATCGACAGATTCCTCATGTTCTACATCCGCACGGCCGACCGGCTGCAGCGCACCGCCGCCTGGCTCGAGTCGCTGGACGGCGGGCTCGACTACCTCCGCGAGGTGATCATGGAAGACTCGCTCGGCATCTGCGCCGACCTGGACGCGCAGATGGAGCACCACATCGCCACGTACGCCGACGAGTGGGCGGCCACCCTGGACGACCCCGAGAAGCTGAGCAGGTTCGTCAGCTTCGTCAACGCCCCCGGCGTGCCCGACCCGTCGATCGTCTTCGCCAGCGAGCGCGGCCAGATCAAGCCGGTGATGGCCCGATGAGCTGGACGCGGATCTGCGACTACGAGGCCATGCTGCCGGAACGCGGCGTCTGCGCCCTGGTGAACGGTGTGCAGGTGGCCGTCTTCCGCACCTACGACGGCACGCTGCACGCGCTGGACAACCTCGACCCGTTCAGCGGCGCGTACGTGCTCTCGCGCGGCATCGTCGGCACCAGGAAGGGCGAGCCGACCGTGGCCTCGCCGCTGCACAAGCAGGTGTTCTCGCTGGTGTCGGGGCGATGCCTGGACGAGGACGCGGTGTCCGTGCCGGTCTATCCGGTACGGGTGGCCGAGGGCGGCGTGGAGGTCGGCCTCTAGTCGCCCGGTAGGACCACGCCCAGGTCGTAAGCTCGCACCACGGCCTGGGTGCGGTCCCTCGCCCCCAGCTTGCCCAGGACGTTGCCGACGTGCGTCTTGACCGTCTCCCTGGTGACGTACAGGGCGGCGGCGATCTCGGCGTTGCTCAGCCCGCGGGCCAGGTGGCGCAGGACGTCCAGCTCCCTCGGGGTGAGGTCGTGGGTGACGGCACGCCGGCGTGGGGCGGCGATGCGGCGCAGCGCGTCGGGGAAGAGCACGCCGTCCCGCAGCCGGATCGCGGTGACGAGGTCCGCCGCGGGGGAGCGCTTGAGCACGTAGCCCGCCGCGCCCGCGCGTAGCGCGCCCCAGACGAGCTGGTCGTTCTCGAACGTCGTGACCACGACGACCCGGGTCCGTGGCGAGAGGCGGGCCAGCTCCTGGGTGGCGCGCAGGCCATCCATGCCGGGCATGCGGATGTCCATGAGCACCACGTCGGCCTCGCGGCCCAGCTCGACGGCGGCGTGGCCGTCGGCCGCCGTCCCGATCACCTCGATGTCGTCGTGCAGGGACAGCATGGTGGCCCAGCCGGAGCGGATGAGCGGCTCGTCGTCGGCCAGCACCACCCGGATCACCCGGCCGTCGCCTGCCACGTGCCGGTCCTGCCGGCTCACGCGGGCAGGGTCGCCTGCACCCGCCATGTGCCGGCCACCTCCTCCCGTTCGAAAGCGCCGCCGGCCAGGCGCGCCCGCATCCGCATCCCCACCAGGCCGCGCCCTTCTCCCGACGGCGCGGCCCCGGCCGTCGCGTTCTCCACGACGAGCACGACCTCCTTCCCGCGCCCTCCAGCGCCATGACGGGCGTGGCTTCGCACGGCCAGGTCCAGCCGGACGGGCCCGCGCCCGTGCTTGAGCGCGTTGGTGACGGCCTCCCTGGCGATCGCGTACGCCGCCCGCGACGTCGCCTCCGGCACCCGGTCCACCGGGTCGGCACGGCACTCCACGTCCAGCCCGTGCACGAGCGCGCCGAGGGCGGCCAGCGTGGGCGTCTGCGCCGTACTGCCCTCGTCGAGCACCCGCAGCAGCACGTCCAGCTCCTGTTGCGCGCCACGCGCGGCGCTCACCAGGTGGTCGAGCGACCGTTCGGCCGCCGGGACGGTCTCCGGCCGCCGCAGGGCCGCCTGGGCCGCCATGGCCTGCACCAGGACGACGCTGAGCGCGTGCCCCACCGAGTCGTGCAGCTCCAGCGCCAGGCGCTGACGGCGGCCGAGCTCCTCGATCACCAGCGACGGGTCCGAGCGCAGCAGCCTGCGCGCCACCCGCTGCTGCCCGGCCCCCGCGAGCACCATCACCGCCGCCACGGCCACCACCATGACGGACACCTGCGCCAGGTCCCCGTGAGCGGGCGGCCAGCGGGTGAGCGCGGGCGCGAGCGCCAGCGCCCCGGCGCTCAGCGTGGCCCCCACGAACAGGTGCAGCGCCGTCAGCACCCGCAGGTAGACCGGGTCGGCGCGCTCCGGCACGGCCACGCCGAGCAGCTCCGACAGGGCGATGACCTCCACGCGCGGCACCGGCGGCAGGCACGCCACGAGCGCCGACGCGGGCAGGCACGCCGCCCACAGCAGCAGCACCCGGGGCAGGGACACCTCCGTCACGAGCGCCACCGCCAGGACCGCCGCCACCGGCGTCAGCAACGCCGCGCCGAGCAGCTGGTAGAGCACCGCCTTCCAGGGAATGGTCACGGCTCCCGACGCTAACGGAGCCGCTCAGAGACCACCTCCCCCGCGTGGGGGAAGCGGCGACCGGGCCGCGTTCCTAGCGTGGTCGGCCATGAGATCACTCGGAATCCTGCTGTCAGCGGCAGTGACCGCCGTCGGCGTGCTGTGGTGGACGACGCCCGCGTCGTACCCCTTCGGCGCCCGCGACCGGGTCACCGTCTCGTTCTCGCACCTGTTCGAGCACGACCTGTGCGGCGCCATGATGGTCGCCGCCGGGCTCGTCGGGATCGCGGTCTCGCTGCTCGGGCCGGGCCCGCTGGCCCGCGCCGGGGCGGTCGCGGAGGTGCTGTTCTTCGGCGTCGTCATGTCCGACGGGGGCATCATGTCCGCGCTCGGCTACGTGGTGGCCCTGTCTCTCCCGGTCGCCCTCACCGTGCTCGTCGTGCTGGCCTGCGTGCGGCGCAGGCTCTGGGGGTACGTCGCGCTCGCCGCTCTCGTCGCGCTCATCGCGTGGGTGTGGGGCCCGCTGATGACGTACGCCGGCAACGTCACGGCCGCGTTCGGCTCGTATGCGGGCCGCGTCGCCTGGACGTTCGCGAACGCGGTGGCGTTCGGCGCCTGGGTGTGGATGGCCCTCCGGCTCTACGGTGGCGCGCTGCCGCGCTGGGCAAGGCCCGGCCCGGCGGCCCGGTGGGGCAGGGCAGCCACGATCGGGGCGGCGCTGTGCCCGCTGCCCTACGCCGCCTACCGGCTGACCTGGCTGACGCCGTGGCCGACCGACTTCTCCGCCACCGGGCACGCGGCGGACCTGCCGATCCGGTTGCAGGGGTCGCTGCTGGGGTTCGCGGCGGTGGTCGCCTGCGTGCTGACCCTGGGGCTGACCGCCCGATGGGGCGAGGTGTTCCCGCGCTGGATGCCGGTGCTGCACGGGCGCCCCGTCCCCGTGCGGCTGCCCGTCGCCCTGGGGGGAGCGGTGGCGGGCGCGTGTCTCCTGGCGGCACCCGGGGTGACGGTGAACTTCATCGAGCGGGAAGACCTCTTGCCGCTGCTGCTGTTTCCGTTCCCACTGTGGGGGATGCTGCTCGGCGCTGCCGTTCTGGCATATTGGCTGCGCCGCGGGCACGCCGGCGGCTATGCTCCAGTCTCCACCGGGGGATAGACGTGGGGGCTCGTATGGGCCGCCGGCAGCACGCAACGCCGTCCTGAATCGACGCTGTCGCAACGTTCGGCGTCCTCGCGTTGAGGGAGAGGCCCGGGGTTCGCCTGAATTCGCTGCACTGGACGGACGCTATCGGCGGTGCCCGGTGAGCTGGTCTCGCGCTGGCAACGATCAAAGCTCTGACCGGTCTCAACAATTCCAGTGAACCGTTACTGTGAGTAATACCCCGTCGAGGTAAAGGCGTCGTGCGGAGTGGCCAAACCCCGCATTCGCTCATGACCGGCAGGGGCATCAAAGCGGCCATGAGCAAGATTTTTCTGCGCAGAGGGCTCCTGCTGGCGGCGGTCGTCCCCGCCCTCCTGGCCGCGGCCTGCGCCGCGGGCGGTGACGGTACGCAAGCGATGAAGGGAGCGGCGAGCCCGGCGACGCCGACGGAGGAGACGTCACCCACCGAGACCGAGCCCGAGACCGATGGCGAGTCCCCGGAGGAGACGGAGACCGAGCGCGCCACGCCGACCGATACCGGCGCAGGGCTGCCCCGCTCGGCCATCGAGGACTTCTTCTCTGCGCTCAAGTCCGGGAACCTGGACCAGGTCGCCGGCGCGTTCGCCGGCACCGCGGTGGTCGAGCTGGACGGCGAGGCCACGGCGGAGAGCGCCGAGGCGATCCGCGGCCTCTTCCAGAAGCGGCTCCAGACCGGGGGCGAGCGGCAGGCCACGCACACCATCGAGGATGTGCGCACGATCGGCGACAAGAACGCCGTCGTCCGTTCGACGAGCAAGGCGGGCAATCGGACCCACCGCGAGATGTTCCTGCTCATGAAGGACGGCGCGGAGTGGAAGATCTCAGAGCTGATGAACAACCAGCCGTCGTGACCCCGGCTGAGCGCCGCGGGGTCGGGGATTATTGAGCGGAAATCGAACATTTACCGCGATATTTATGGAACG
Organism: Nonomuraea sp. NPDC049400; assembly: GCF_044466425.1. NCBI lineage: Bacteria > Bacillati > Actinomycetota > Actinomycetes > Streptosporangiales > Streptosporangiaceae > Nonomuraea > Nonomuraea sp. NPDC049400. The sequence continues at coordinate 28,779 of NZ_JBITMP010000057.1, read as the reverse complement.
GCTAAGTCTGCGGGGTGTCGCCGGGGATGCGCGGAGTGATGCGGCGCTGGTCGACGAGCGCCAGGTACACGGCGAAGGCGCCGCGCGCCCATGTTTCCGCCTGTCGCGTGGATACATGATCTCCTCGCCCTCGTGCGAGACGATCATGTATCCACGCCAAGGGCTCCGTCGCCACGCGACCAAAACGTTCTCGTAAACGAGCACGTCCAGCATCGCGTTCAGATATTCGCGTCCGGCGGCGGACACGGCGCAAGCCTCCTCGCTCCTCGCCGAATTCTCGCCTGACCTCCATTGTGCGCGTCCTGCCGGGAAATGTCGCAGGACCTTGGCGGTTCCGTGAAGAGAATTCTTCCTGCGTGCCGTTCACGCGATGATTACGCCCTCGCCGCAAGGGCAGATGGCTGCCGGTGCCCCGCACCATGAGGCCGCCGAGCGGGGCTTGGGTAGAGCCGGGGTGCGCCTGCGACGCCGCCTTGCTGAGCGGCACAGCGTCGCGGCGCACCCCGGCTTTCCACATCGGCCGGCCGACCGGGCGGCGAGGGCGTTGTGCGCTGTGCCGGGACTCGTGGCACTCCGGGCCGACCGATCTAGAGGTCGCGTTCTTGCCGGTCGAGGATGGCGACCGACACGGCGACCGCTCGGGCCGCGTCGCCGTCCTCGATGGCGCGCAGCAGATCGTCGTGGGAGGTGTCCGGGCCGAGCGCGGTCTGCTCCTGGGGTCTGACGCTGTCGCGCAGGGCGTCGCTCATGCTGCGGTAGAGGTCGGCGAGCAGCGGGTTGCGGGCCGCGTCCGCCACCAGCACGTGGAAGGCCACGTCCGCGTCCGCGAACCCGTCGAGGTCGCCGACCCGGGCGGCCGCGTCCCTGCGGGCCAGCGCCTCGCGCATCGCGGTCAGGTCCTCCTCCGTGCGCCTGCCCGCGGCGAGCCGGGCCGCGACCAGGTCGAGGCCGCGGCGCACGTCGATGATGTCCATGGCCGCCGCCGTGTCGAGCCGCCGCCTCAGGGCGACCTTGGACTCGTCGGTGGCGGTCACGTACGTGCCGTCGCCCTGGCGGGTGTGCAGGAGCCCGGCGTGGGCCAGGACGCGGACCGCCTCGCGTACGGACAGCCTGCTCATGCCGAGGCTCTGCGCGAGCTGGCTCTCGGAAGGGATCTTGGTGCCGACCGGCCACACCCCGCGCGCGATCTCCCTGCGGAGCTCGTCGATGGCGGCGTCCACGAGCGAGGTCCGAGCGACGTTTCGCATGCGCCTTCCCCTCATCGGCTGGAGAAGATCCAGCCTAGACGCCGACCGGCGGCTCGGCGCGGACCGGGCCGCGTAACAATGTGATCTTGGTTACCCGGCCAGCTCCGCGGCGAGGCGTTCGATCGTGTCGCGGCCCTCCAGCGGCCGTAGCCAGGCGCTCGGCAGTGCGGCGACGCCGTGGCGGGCGCCGAGCAGGTTGCCGCACACCGAGCCGGTGGAGTCGCTGTCTCCCGAATGGTTGACCGACAGCAGGAGCGCGCGTTCCACGGAGGGCTCGGCCAGGGCGCAGTACACGCCGATGGCCAGCGCCTCCTCGGCCACCCATGCGCCGCCCAGCGACTCGACCCGTTCCGGCGAGTGCCCGCCGCCCGCGCCGGCCAGTCCCACGGCCGCACGCAGGGCCGCGCTGGTCTCCTCGTGCGCCGGGTACGTGGCCAGCAGGTCCAGGGCGCCGCGGACGGCCGTCTCGAGGGACTCGTCCGCCATGAGGTGCGCGATGATCGCCGCGAACGCCCCCGCGGCCAGGTAGCCGGTCGGGTGCCCGTGCGTGATCTGCGCGCACGCCGCCGACACCGCGAACGCCTCCCGAGGGTCGTGCCACGCGATCAGGCCGAAGGGGGCCGAGCGCATCACGGTGCCGCAGCCCTTCGAGCCCGGGTTCACCGGACCGGGCTCGCCCAGCGGGGACGGGCCGGGGAACGGCTTGTGGAGGCCTGACAGGCAGGCGTTGCCCGGGGCTCGCCGCGAGTACAGCCAGCCCTCCTCGCGCAGCCGCCCGGTGCGGTGCGGGCGGCCCGCGGGCGGGGGAGTGCGGTGGTCCTGGGTGTCGAGCCAGCGCAGGTACGCCTGCCGCACCGCCGCCACCACCAGGTGGCCGGGCGCGTCGCCAACCTCCGAGGCGCGGGCGCGGAGGAGGCCTTCCACCGTGAAGAGGGTCATCTGGGTGTCGTCGGTGATGAGGCCGGATTGGCCGCGCCATGTCGTGACATATCCGGTGATGCCCTCCGCCCCGTGATCCCTGCGGATCTCCCGCAGCGACTGAAACTCGATCGGCGCCCCCAGCGCGTCGCCGATGGCGCCGCCGAGGAGGCAGCCCCGGACTCGATCCACTACGTCCATACGAGAAATCTTGTCAGGTCCCAGGCGGTCTGAGAGATTGCGGTGTATTTAGCCAAATGTCCCGGAGGTCACGCGTGCCACAATTACGACCGGCCCTCCTCGCCGTCGCCTTCACTCTGGCGATCGCGACCCCTGCCCAGGCGGCAGCCGGACCCACGATCACCGTCGAGAACGGCCGTACGCAGCCGGTCTTCTCCTACGCGGACGCCGTCCGCGAGCACGTGTACGTCGAGTCGACCGTCGACAGCGACCTGGACGGCAAGCTCGACAAGGTACGGGTGGACATCATCAGGCCCAAGGAGTCCGGCCCGGGGCTCAGGGTGCCGGTGATCATCGATGAGAGCCCGTACTACGACAACTCGGGCCGCGGAAACGAGTCAGAGCGCAAAATTTATGACTCTGCCGGAAATGTCGCCAAGTTCCCGCTCTTCTACGACAACTACTTCGTGCCCCGCGGCTACGCCGTCCTCAACGTCGACATGCTCGGCACCACCAGGTCAGAGGGCTGCCCGGACATCGGCGGCAAGGCGGACGTGCTGGGCGGCAAGGCCGTCATCGACTGGCTGAACGGCCGCGCCAAGGCGGTCAAGGCGGACGGCACCCCGGCGGTGGCCGACTGGACGACCGGCAAGGCCGCCATGATCGGCAAGTCGTACGACGGCACCCTGGCCAACGCCGTCGCCGCCACCGGAGTCGACGGCCTGAAGACCATCGTCCCCATCTCGGCGATCAGTTCCTGGTACAAGTACCAGCGCTCCAACGGCGTCATCTACAACTACGACTACGCCTCCTGGCTGGCCAACTACGTCGACACCGACCCTGAGCCCAAGTGCCAGCCGGTACGCGACAAGATGGACGCCGAGGACGGCGACGACACGGGCGACTACAACCCGTTCTGGGCCGAGCGCGACTACATCAAGGGCCTGCTCGGCGACGCCTCCAAGGTCAAGGCCAGCGTCTTCGTCGTGCACACGGTCAACGACCTCAACGTCAAGCCCGACAACTTCTCGGCCTGGTGGCAGGCCCTGGCCGCCAGGAACGTGCCGCGCAAGATCTGGGTCGGCCAGACCCAGCACGTGGACCCGTTCGACTTCGAGGGCCGCAGGGCGCTCTGGGTGGACACGCTGCACCGGTGGTTCGACCACTGGCTGCACGGCGTACACAACGGGATCATGAACGACCCCCGCGCCGACGTCGAGATCGGCCCGGCGCGCTGGATCACGCAGCGCGACTGGCCGGCGCCGTACGCGCTCAAGGCGTCGCTGCGCCCGGCCGCCGACGGCTCGCTCGGGCTGAAGCCGGCCGCCAAGGACAGCACCGCGTCCTTCACCGACGTCGCCATGAGCGAGTCCGACATGGTGGCCGACGTCGGCACGGCGAACCCTGGACGGGTGGCGTTCACCACGGGCGAGCTCCCGCTCAACCTGCGCCTGTCCGGCACGCCCACCGCCGAACTGCGGGTCAAGCTGGACAAGACCACCGCCAACCTCACCGCCCTGCTCGTCGACTTCGGCGAGGACACCCGCGTCGACTGGCGCCGCGGCCAGGGCATCACCACGCTCGCCGAGGAGGACTGCCACGGCGAGAGCACCGCGATCGACGACGCCTGCTACAAGAAGGTCGTCACGAACGTGGCCACCCGCCCGCTCGAGATCGTCGCCCGCGGCTGGATCGACGTCCAGAACCGCGGCTCGCTCAGCCAGCCCACGCCGCTGCCGCCGGGCACGTACGGCACGGTCAAGTGGCTGACGCTGCCGCAGGACTACACCTTCAAGAAGGGCCACAGGATCGGTCTCGTGGTGGCGGGCACCGACTCGACCTACAGCGAGGAGGCCGGCACCGGTGCGAACGTGACCCTCGACCTGGCCGGGTCCAGCGTCGCCGTCCCGTTCGTCCTGGGCACGCCGCTGGCCGACGTGCCGAAGGACGCGGCCACGTTCCGCGGTCCCGACCGGGTCGAGCTGCCGCAGCCCGAGCCGGAGTTCTCGTTCTTCTAGCGGCCTTACGGGCCTCGGGCGGGAGCCCGGGGCCCTCACCGGCAGTAGACGACCCCGCGTTCCCTGTCGAGCATCCGCACGCCGCCCTTCCCGGCGACCGTCCACGTCACGCTCATGGTCAGGGCGCCGCGCCCGGCGGTGGTGCCGCCGGTGTCCTTGCCGTCGCCCGTGGTCCTGCCGGCCCACCGTACGGTGATCTTGCCTCGCTCCACGCTCGGCGAGCAGCCGTGCCGCGAGAGCGGCGCGCGCACCTTGAAGGTGGTTCCGGAGACGGTGATGCCGTCCGTGCCGGTGGCCGAGGTGATCTCGCAGCTTCCCGTGCACGACAGCGCGAACGTGCCGGTACGCCCGGAGCCCAGCGACACCGACGACGGCGTGAGCCTGGCCACCGGCGGCGCGGGCCTCGGCAGCGTGGCCTTCCGCGCCATGCTCGTCAGGCCGGAGCCGGCGACCGGCGCGACCTCGGCCACGTACCCCGAGGGCGGCTCCTGCAGCACGCCCGTCTGCGCGGCGGCCTTGGTGAGCGTGGCGGGATGCCGCTGGGCGTTCACGACGGCCCAGACCAGCCCCGCCACCAGCAGGCCTACGCCCACGACCAGCCCGAGTCTGGCCACGGCCCTGATCGGCGGCCCGGCCTCAGGATCGTCGTCGTCCGGCCGTTCCCGCCAGAACTCCTGCACCTGCCCGTCCCGCAGCTCGACCAGATCACCGGTCATGGTGATCCCGCCGTACCGGATGATGGCCCCCTGGCTGTGGACGCCGTTGCTCGAGCCCTTGACGGCGGCGCTGTAGACGAGCTTGTCGCCGTACGCTCCGCCGCGGAAGGCCCGCGTGCGGCTCGGCGGCGTGAACGGATGCCGCCCGCGCACGGCCGGGGCCGCGGGAGGCTCCTGGTCGGCGGCAGCCGCGCCCGCCGCCGACCAGGGCTTTCCCGATGTCGCCGTCGTGGGGCCGGCGACCGGGACTTGCGGCATGGCGTCGGCGACCGGGGGAGCCGGGGAAGGGCCGGTCTCCACCAGTGTGCGGGCCTGCACAGGGAAGCCGTCCGCCCGCCAAAGAGGCCCCTCGCCGGGCAACGGCTGCGCCAACGCCAGCCGGTTGGGAAGCGTGCCGGGCAATGTGGTGATCGGCAGGCGGCGCAGCAGCGCCGCCGCCGACACGGTCCTGGGCGCGGCCCGGCAGGTCGCGCAGGACTGGATGTGACGGCCGATCCTGGCCCTGGCCCGCCGGCCGGGCGCGGCGACCCAATCCGACACCCGCGCCGTCAGGTCGGGGCACCCGTCGTGGCCGCGCGCGGCGATGATCGCGGCGAACCACTCCTCCAGGGAGGCGGCCGCCCGGGTGACGATGGCCCGCACTTCGTCCTGGCGGAGCTCGAAGATCACGGCGAGCTCCGTGTCGGCCAGGCCGTGCCGCAGAGACAGGTCGAGCAGCTCGCGCTGCGGGCGGTCCAGGGAGAGCAGCGCCTCGGGCAGCAGCTCCGACATGCGGCCGGGGCGCGACCAGGAGCCGATGCTGGCGGGCTTGGCCACGACCGCCCGGTGCGCGCGGGCCACCGCGTACAGCCAGGGCCGGCGCAGGGCCGGGTCGACCACGCGGTCCGCGTACAGGTGCGCCGTCAGCGCCGCGCCGGCCACCGCCTGCTCGGCGTCGCCCGCGGCGAGCTCTGTGCGGCAGTAGTCGTAGAGGCGGGCTCCGTGCTTGTCGCACAGCTCGCGAATGGCCTGGCGAGCGTCGTCAGACAGGGTTCGCCACATCCGGCATCACACCTCCTCCAGTCAGTACGCGGATACGGGGGTCGTCACCTCTTCCCCGGCACGGTGTCCAGGAGCTTCCTCGGCACGGTGTCCAGGAGCGAGGCCTGAGCCAGGTAGGCGCGCGTCGCGTCCGGGTCGCCGGCGATGGCCCGCAGCCCGGCCATGGCCGCCGCCAGCCTGGCGCTGTCGTGCTCGCGCACGCCCGCGAGCCGGGTCTCACCGCGCGGGACCACCCGTTGCAGCAGCACCGAGCGCCGCCGCCAGGCCCACGCCTCCAGCGCGGCAGGCGGGGCGAAGCCGCCGATCACGGCCGCGATCACCTGGCCCACCTCGGCGGCGTCGTGGATGCCCGCGTTCATGTTGAGCCCGCCGACCGTGGAGGTCAGGTGCGCGGCGTCGCCCACGAACAGCACCCGGCCGCACCGGTACGACGTCAGCACGCCCCTGGACAGCCCGAACCGGTCGGCGCCCGTCACGTGGATCGGCCCGCTCGCCCCCGGCAGGGCCCGGCGGACCAGCAGGGACAGGTTGGGCGGCGACAGCGGCTCGTGCGTGTCACAGGGGATCTTGAAGATGATCCGCCAGTGGTCCGGCAGCCCGAGCAGGGTGCACGACTGCTGCACGTCCCGCACGTACGTCAGCGGCGCCAGGCTCGGCAGCAGCCGGTCCAGCGGCGAGTCGGTGAACACCCGCAGTGCCTGTGTCGGATAGGCGGACCTGGGGAACGGCAGCCCCAGCGAGCCGCGCACCGTGCTGTGCGCGCCGTCGGCGGCGATCATGTACCGGGCCCGCGTCCAGGTGTGGCCGACGCGGACCCGGATCCCTGTGCCGCCTTCCGCCACTCCGTCCACGCGGGTGCCGAATCGCACGTCCACGTCCGGGTAGGCACTCAGGGCGGCGAGCAGCAGCGGGGTCAGCGAGGCCTGGTCGGCGTGGATCCTGAACGGATGCCTGGTCAGGCCGTTGAGCCGGTTCATGCCCATCTCGGCCAGCACGATCCCGGACCGGTCGCGCCACTGCACGCGGTCAACGACGCGGCCCTTGGCGACGAGCTGGGAGGCCACGCCGAGGTCGTCGAGCAGGTCGAGCGTGGCCGGGTGGAACGTGCAGGCCCTGGTCTGCTTGCTGAGCTCGCTCCCGCGTTCCAGCACGGTGACCGGGATCCCGGCCCTGGCCAGGGAGAGCGCCGCGGTCAGCCCCGCGGGCCCCGCTCCCACCACGATGACGCCGTTCATGCCGCGCCTCCCATGTAGCGGCGGTGCGGCAAGCGGCCGAACGTCACGTGTTGCCCGATGGACCTGGACAGCGCCCACCAGGCAGTGCAGAGGTTGGAGGTCAGCAGGACGCGGTCGTTGCCGGCGCTGAGCGGCCCGAGCACGGGCAGCGTGGCCATGCCGGTGCCGGTGAACAGCAGCACCGCGTCCCCGGGCAGCTCCGCCAGCTCGACCTGGCTGATCAGCTCGGTCGGGGTGACCGCGTACGAGGAGTAGCCGTTCTTCGCGCGTACCTGGACGACCTGGGTGACGTTGAGCCCGGCCGTCTTCCAGAACCGCTCGGCCAGCTCCGTCAGCCACGGCTGGTACGGCGAGACCAGCACGATGTCGCCCACCTCGGCGTGCTCCATCGCCTCGCGCGTGGCCTGCGTGGCCGTGGCGAACGGCACCCCGGTCGCGGCCGTCAGCTCGGCGCACTGCTCACGGTCCTCGTCGGGGCCGAGCAGGTAGCGGGGCTCGCTGCAGGCCATGACCATCGCGCTCAGCGGCAGGCCGTCGAAGGCGTAGACCATGGAGGGCAGGGCCTCGTTGTAGCTCTCCAGCCGTTCGGCCAGGGACCCCGGCCGTACGGGGAGGCGCGTGACGTGCATGTCGGCGCGCGACCCGAGCAGGCGGGTCAGCTCGGGCTCCGCCGAGGGGTTCGCGGGCGCCACGATCACGCCCACCCTCCCGCGGCTCACTGCATACTCCGGGCGAGGACGGTGCGCATATGGGTTCTCCTCCTGTGCGGGAAGGCTGAGGGTTCAGGAAGCGCGGTGCCGCAGTGCCTGGTCGATATCGGTGATGGCCTGCACGGACACCTGCCGGATGCGGCGCAGCCGGTGCACGGTGCGCGCCGGTTCCGCCGGCGGGGGGTCGCCCTGGTCCTCGCCCCAGGACGGTGGCGGCGCGTGCCGCGCCCCGCGCGCGTGGAACTCATGTGGTTGAGACCTGCGCAGCTCATCGGTGAGCATGATCGCTCCTGTTCGTCGCGGGTTGACCACCCATCGCTTCTGGCCATCGCTCCTGGGCGGTGGAACGGCCGCGCGGCTCGGCGAGGAGCCGGCGTGGCATCGCCGGCCCCTCTTCCGCCGCGCGTTGAGATCGAGGTTCGGTCTCACGGCCCGACGCCCCGGCGACCCGCACCAGCGCCGTGGCGGCGAGCAAGACGGCGGCCAGGAGAACGGCCACCAGGACGGAGGCACGCCCGGACCCGGGCACCTTCAAGAACGGCCGGTCGATCAGCACCATGGCGCCCACCACGCCGATCGCCCCACCCAGCATCGCTCCTCCGCCCGGAGCGACGCCTCCGCCGTGGCCGGCCCCGACGAGCCCGACGCGGCGGGCGGCCACCACGGCCGCCGGAATCGCCGCGATCATGGCTGTCAGCAGCCCGGCCGTCTCCACATCAGGCGGTCCCACGGCGAGCACGGCGGACCAGGCCGTGCCGGACAGGCAGGTTGCGCCCGCCGCCGATGGGAAACCGCGTCGCCGCCGGAGCCGCGGATCGATCGCGCTCGCGTGACGCCGCCACGAGGCCGGGATCGGCCCCGCGAGCAGCACCGCGAGCACGGCCGTACGGCCCGGCGGACGCTGAGAAAGCCAGCCCCAGGCGCTACCCCTCGAGTCGGCCAGCACGCCAGCCGCTACCGCGCTGGCCGACAACACCGAGCCGAACAAGTCGGGCACGTGCCGCACGGTGCCGGGGGGACGGGGAAGCGCCGGGGCCAGCGGCAGACGCGCCGCCATCGAGGGGGCGGGCCGGCCGTACTCGGCCGGCAGCCGCCCGCCGCCTGATGGCGACGCCGGCATTCCCGCTCCATCGCACGCGCACCAGAGCACGACGCCCCAGGGCCTGCGGCCGGTGGGCGGCGCGCCGGGCGGCAGCGCGAGCGAGGCGGGGATCATCATGACGACACCGGTGCCCTTCCGGCCACGTTGGGCACGCTGACGCAGACCATGCGCTCCGTCAGCCCAACCCCTGGTGAGGACGATGTCGACGAACGAGCGCGCGCCCTGGCCGGCACCGCACCACCGGCCACCGTGCGCGCGACTTTCGAGGCGAGCGCGAGATGCTCGCCGCAGCGACGGCTCACCTTGGCCTCCAGCCCGGCCACCTGGGCCAGCCTGAGCCTCAGCGGCTCCAGCGACGACCGGCGTTCGAGGCCGTCGAGATCGGCCAGCCGGGCGGGCCAGCGCAGCGCGTCGCCGCAGCGAGCTTCCACCTCGGCCGGCAGGTCCTCGATCGGGAACCCCGCGTGACGCAGCCGGGTGGCGATCATGACGGCCATGAACGCCGTCCTGTCGAAGTCGGCCAGCCGTCCCGCCAGGGCCGCGCTCAGCATCCTGGCCCGGTGACTCAGGCAGACCGCACTCCACCCGAGCAACAGCAGCCGATCAGGTCCCGTCTCCGTGTGCCATCCGGCCAGCCGCAGCTCGCGGGCCATCCGGTGGTGGAAGCGCCACCGGTGACGAGGGCTGTCCAGCCAGACCTCCAGGCCGCCCAGCGGCAGGCTCGCGACGTGCACACCGGCTCCCACCACCGGCCCTGCCACGCGCCCGCAGATCCGCTGGACCACCTGCTCCTGGCCGGTGGAGGCCGGACCTTCCAAGAACAAGGAGTCCGTGGTCATGTCCGGTCACCTCCTCCCCGTCTGGCTGTTAAGCCTCAGTTACCAAGCGCCTCCGATACTCCGCTTATAAGTGGGACTATGTCAACTGACAGTTTGCGCATAAGTTGATACCTACTCGCGGGGCAGAGCTGGCCCGCATGGCAGGGGACAGTGGGCCTCGCGTCCCTTACGCTGGAAAAGTTCACGGGCAGTAGGAGGTGTGCCGTGGCGAACTTCGCCGAGCGGCTCGATCTCGCGCTGACCAAGCGCGGCTTCACCGGCGCCCAGGTCGCCTCCGCCCTGACGGAGGCGGGCATCCCCATCACCCGCGCCTACGTCAGCCAGCTGCGCACGGGCAAACAGACCAACCCGACGCTCCAGGTGCTCAGGGCGCTGGCCTCCTGCCTGCAGGTGAGCGTCGGCTGGCTGGTCGGCGACGACTACGTCGAGTCCGGCGCCGTCGAGGACCTCCAGTTGCGGGCGGCCGCCGTCGGGCTGGGCGCCTCAGGGCTCTCCGAGAGCTCGCTGGCCGTCCTGCGCGGCGTCGTCGAGCTCGCCCGCAAGGCCGAGGGCCTGCCCGACGAGGCCGGGTCCACGTCCTCCGACATCCCCGAGGCGGCCGCGCCGCTGAGCGGGCCGCAGCGCCGGGCGCTCGGCAAGCGGCTGCACGGCCTGCGCCTGGCCGCCGACCTCTCGACGCAGCAGGTGGAGACCGCGATCGGCAAGGGCGCCGCCGCGATCCCGGCCATCGAGGAGGGCAGGATCGCCCCGGCGCCCATCACCGTCGAGCGCCTGCTCACCCTCTACGGCGTCGCCGCGCCGCCGATCCGCGAATACGTGCTCTCGCTGGCCAGGGGCGAGCGCGAGGCCGCCTGGTACGACGCGCTGTCGGTGCCGGTCTGGCTGGCCACCGCGTACGCGCTCGAACAGCGGGCCACGGTGATCCGCACCTACCAGCCCCAGTTCGTCCCGTCGCTGCTGCAGACCGAGGAGTACGCCAGGGCCGCCGTCACCGCTGCCGGGCCGGCGACGCTCGGGCAGCAGACGGTCGACGAGGCGCTCGCCCTCGTGCTGGCCCGCCAGGAGGCCGTGGCCCGCGACGGCGGCATCGTGGTGTGGGCGGTGATCGACGAGAGTGTGCTGACGCGCTCGATCGTCGGCCCGCACGTCCAGCTCCGCCAGATCGAGCAGCTCCTCGACCACGCCAAGCGCCCCAACGTCTCGCTGCACGTGGTGCCGATGGAGGATCCCGCCTACGTGCCGCGCACCGGCCCGTTCACGCTGTGGCGCTTCGCCGAGGCGTTCGAGCCGGACATCGCGTGCGCCCACGGCATCGAGTCCGACGAGATCGTCACCGACACCGCCGCGGTGGAGGCCTACCACCAGGCGTTCACGAAGCTGTCGGTGACGACGACCACGCGCGAGGAGACCTTCGAGGTCCTCAATTTCCATCGCGAGCGGCTTTCGCGTTCACTCGGAAAGTGATCTCTTTCCCGAATGAGTGATCGTTATTCTCGTTAGAAGGTTAGCCAGATATACCGAAAACTGATGGCTTTTCCGGTTGTCATCTGCTCCTGAACGAGGATCATATGTTCTGGGTCATCGAGTGTGGGGTCCGAAAGGATCAGCTTTTCCCGAGATAGTGGGCGAGGGGAAAGGGGCAACACTCAATGCGTCAGCGTGCCATCCGAAACCTGGCGAAGCTGGAGATGACCCAAGCAAGGATCACCCGGGTTCTCGACGCCGCCGCGGGTGGAAAGAACAATTTCGTAGCGGACAGAGATGCGATGCGCCGCTACGACCAGGCCGCTCCCATCGTGACGACGGCCGCGCGGGCCGTGCTGCAATATTTATGCCGCGTGGTACGTCACCTGGCGACGGAAGGCGTGGACCAGTTCGTGATCGTCGGGAGTGGCGTGCCCAGCGGCCTGCCGGCGGGCAGACAGTTGCACGACGTCGCCCGTGACGCCCTGGGCGTCGTGGTCCCTCGTGTGGTCTACGTGGAGAACGACCCGATGGTGCTGGCCGGAGCACGGGCGACCATCGAGCCCGTCACCGATCTCGTACGCGTCGTAGAGGGCGATGTGCGCGAGATCGACGACATCCTCGATGACCGGGTCATGCAGACGTTCCTCGACTGGGACCGGCCCATGGCCGTGCTGCTGCTGTCGACCCACAGCCTGAACGACGACGAGTACTTCCACTACGTGATCAAGCGGATCCGGCAGGCGGTGCCGGAAAGAAGCTACCTGTCGCTGCTGCAGACCACGTTCGACGCGATTCCACCGGAGCTGCTGCCGGCCATTCACAACCTGCTGGCGATGACGCTGCCCGGTCACGCGATTCGTACGAGAGAGGAGGTTGCGGCGTTGCTCGAGGGTCTGGTGCTGGTGGATCCGGGGCTGGTGTGGGTTCCGGAATGGCGGCCGAACGGTCTCGACACCGCCTGCCTCGATCAGCCGAGCTCCTCGGGAAGTTACGGCGCCGTGGCGCGCATCCCATGAGTCCCCTCAAGGGACCGTGCCCCTGACGGTGGGACGGGCACTCTGTCACCGCCGCGGGGTGCGGCCCTGCGGAGGATCGGGTGTGGGGTCAGTCCCACCAGAAGGACCAGGCGTGTCCGCCGATGATCTGCTCGGCGTAGCCCTCCAGATCGCCGGGCCCCTGGACGATGTTGTCGGGGCAGAACGTCCAGTGCTCCGCGGCCACCTGTAACGCGTGCTCAGGATCGACAGGTGGCGCGGCCACGCTCAGGTCCAGGGTGTTGAACCCGACGCTCACCACCCGCGCCCCGAACCGGTCCTCCCAGCTGCGCACCACGGCCGCCATGGGCACCATCCACTCGTTGTGGTGCAGCGCGCCCTGCCAGCCCATCACGGCCAGCGCGTCGGCGCCCCTGGGGGCGGCGACCAGACCGAGCGGCATGCCCTTGGGGGCCAGCTCGCGCGCGAGCCAGTCGGCGACCGCCCCGGGATCGGCCTTGAGCACGCCCGGCGGGGCGGGACCGGGACAGATCGCCCCGTACGGCTCCAGCTCGGCCAGCGCGCCCTGCGGCATCTGGGTCACCCACTCCTCCCACACCTCGGTCATGAACCCCTCGGCGGTGAAGTGGTCGATCTGGCGTGGATCGTCCGGCACGACCTGCCCGACCCCCCAGGGCTGCGCCGACTCGTCCAGCAGCACCGGCCACAGGCCGCTGTGCGGGTGCCACTCGCGCATCCGCACCCAGTCCTCGCCGGTCGCCGCCTCCTCGCTCATCCAGAACGCCGGCCTGGCCGCCTCGCCCTGCCCGGTGTAGCCGGGATCCGGCCAGACCGCCTCCCCCGGCGGCAGCCCAGCGGGCAGCCTGCGCCCTCTGCCGCCGTCGGCGAACAGCCGGCCCAGCTCGAGTGGCAGCCGGTGATCGTTCATGCCCTACCGTTCCGATACCGAATCCTGTCTCGGAGATGGTAGTGCCGCCGGTCGCCCCGGCACCTTTGGTGGCGCGCGAAAAGCAGATCACTGCCACAATGAGGGGCTGTGATCCCCTTTGACGCGGTTCTGTCTGACCTCGATGGAGTCCTCCGCCACTTCGACCACGCCGCCCAGGCCGACATCGAGGCGCGCTACGGCCTTCCGCTGATGAAGACGGCCCTCGACCCCGAGCTGATCATGCCTCCCACGCTCGGCCAGGTCACCGAGGAGCAGTGGTTCGAGTCCATCGTGGCCGCGCTGGGCGGCGACGAGCGGGCCCGCAAGGCCGTCGAGGAGTTCGCACAGGTGCGCTACTGGGTGGACGAGGAGGTCAGGGCGCTGCTGGCCAGGGCGCAGCAGCACGTGCCGGTGGTCATCGTGACCAACGCCATGGACCGGCTGGAGGAGCAGCTCGACCTGCTGGGGCTCACGCACTTCGCGGACGACGTGGTCAGCAGCGCCAGGGTGGGCGTGGCCAAGCCCGATCGACGGATCTACGAGATCGCGGCGGAGCGCGCCGGGGTCGCGCCCGAGCGCTGCCTGTTCGTGGACGACCGGCTGCAGAACGTGGAGGGGGCCAGGGCGCTCGGCATGACGGGCGTGCACTACCGGACGTACCAGGACCTGGCGGCCGTCCTGGGTTAGCCGGACTGGCTGGCCATGTCGAAGAAGGCCCGCTCCAGCTCGACCGCGCGGCGGAACACGCCGAGCACCTCCGCACGGCGCCGCTCGTCCAGCTCCGCGCCCAGGCGGTCCAGCTCGCCGCGCAGGAAGGCCACCCAGGCGCGGAACTCCGCGCCCTCGTGCAGCTCGATCCACTCGCGGTACACGAAGCTCTCAGGAAGCGGCTCCTCGGCCCGCGACGCCCACCCCAGGTAGCACCACTCGGCCACGCACAGCACGGCCGCGATCAGCAGGTAGTCCTGCGCCGTCCGCACCTCGTCCATGAGCCCTCTGAACGCCGCCGTCACGGGCTCCAGCGGCATCTCGGTCCGCCCGCCCAGCTCGGCCAGCGCCCGGTGGAAGTACGTCTTCTCCTCGGTGGTGGCCACCTGCCCGAGGAACTTCCCGTACGGCACCCGCGCCTCGAACGTGTCGGCGCTCGCCACGGCCGCCCCGAGCAGGGCCGTGAACGAGTCCACGAACTGGAAGTCCTGCTCCAAATAGCGCCGCATGTCCTCGTCGGCCGCCGTGCCCGTCGTGATCGCCATGGCGAACGGGTGTGTCACCACGGCCGTCCACTCGGGTTCGCACTGCTGCCTGAGCCACTCGCTGAAGGTCCCTTCGCTCACGCTCTTGACCGTACCGAAGAAGGACCCCCTCGCCTCCGGATCGGGGTGGTTTCCGGCGCGGCTCGCGCAGACCGCGCCGGAAACGCCTGTGTGACCGCCGCCCCCAGCCTCGGATCGGCGAGCTGCGCACCTCGCCAGGCTGGGGGCGACGGCGAGCGAGCGCCGGTCAGTACCCGCCGTACGGGTTCTGGGAGGACGACGGGCTGGCAGGCGCGCTCGACTTGTGGCCCGACGGGTGATTCGTCGGGGTGCTCGACGGCGTGCCGGTGGACGTCGGCTTGGTGCCCTGCGGGGCGATGATGCCGATCAGACCGTGCTTGGTGCCGTCGATGCCGGCGGAGAACCACAGGGAGTTCTCGCCGCCGGTGGTGGCGGTGCCGGGCTCCAGGTCCCAGAGGCCGGGCAGCACGACCGTCTTGCCGTCGGCGTTGCGGAGCGCGCCCAGGTGGCGCGAGCGCTTGTACGCGTGCACGGTGCCGTCGCCGAAGTTGCCGACCAGCAGCGCGCCGGCGTACTGGCCCCAGCCCTTCGGCGCGGCGGTCAGGCCCCAGGGGGCGTTCAGCCCGACCCTGGAGATGCGGCCGGTGACGCGCCCGCCGGCGTTGAAACGGCTGACGAAGCCCTTGCCGGCGCCGAAGACGGGCTTGCCGGTGGACTGGTCACGCAGGGCGTAGGACACCCAGATGCTGCCGTTGACGACCGCCACGTTGTAGGCCTTGTACGTCGAGGGGACCCCAGGGTCCCTGAACTGCCAGCTCTTCAGGCGGATGCGCTGGAAGTCCTCGTCGAAGGCGTGGATGCGCCCGCTCGCGAAGTCGGCGGCCAGCAGGAAGGCGCCGTCGTCGGTCTCGACGAGCTCCAGCCCCTTGTAGTCGGCGCCGCGCGTGAAAGCCGCGATGATCGCGTTGGCCGGGTCGACCTCCGCGTTCCAGCCGCTGATGGCGCCGCTCGGGCTGGAGAAGATGAACGAGGCGGGCTTGCCCTTGACGGTGAAGCCCTCGCCTGGGTTGAACACCTGGCCCGTCGGGGCTCCGCCCGGAATGGCCACCTCGGTCTGCTCCTTCTTGCCCGTGCCGGAGTAGACGGTGGCACTGCCGGTGCCGGTGTTCGAGACCCACAGAGTCTTGCCCATGGCCAGGCCCCACGGGTTGACGACCTTGGGGTCGGTGACAGGGGCTTTGCCCTTGACGTCCGACACAAGGTTGATGACGTCGAAACGGTTCCTGGTGGTGGCGTGTGCGGGAGTGGTGAGAGTCGCTCCCAGAACGACCGCAACAGCGCAGAGTGTGATGATGCGTGGCCGCATCCGTTGCCTCCTAGTTAGCGCTTGTGACGCGAGATACGCGGAGGCGTGTGAGGGGGTTCACCCGGTTCCGGAAATATCAGGACGGGAGTTTTTCGTGTCCTGAAGGGGAGAGGGGATTGACATGAACGTGATGGGCATCGACATCGGCGGCTCGGGAATCAAGGGAGCGCCCGTCGACACCGAGGCAGGCGCGCTGGTCAAGGACCGTTTGCGCATTCCCACGCCGCAGCCGTCCAAGCCGGATGAGGTCGCTGAGGCGGTGGCGTCAATTGTCAAGCATTTCGGCTGGAACGGTCCCGTCGGGGTCACGTTCCCCGGTGTGGTCAAGGACGGTGTCGTGCTGACTGCCGCCAATGTGGACCACTCGTGGATCGGGGTCGACGCGGCCGGGCTCTTCGGCGGGGCGACGGTGCTGAACGACGCCGACGCGGCCGGCGTGGCCGAGATGACCTTCGGGCGCGGACGGGGGGAGCGGGGCACCGTGCTGGTGCTGACGTTCGGCACAGGGATCGGGAGCGCGCTGTTCACCGACGGGACGCTTGTGCGCAACACCGAGCTCGGGCACCTGGAGCTGCACGGCAAGGTCGCCGAGCACCGGGCCGCGGCTCGGGTGCGCGAGGAGCACGACATGAGCTGGGAGAAGTGGGCCGAGCGGGTGGAGGAATACCTCAAGCACGTCGAGATGCTGTTCTCGCCGTCGTTGATCGTGATCGGCGGGGGAGCGAGCAAGAAGGCGGACAGGTTCCTGCCGCACATCACGCTCGACACGCCTGTGGTGCCCGCCGCGCTCCAGAACGAGGCGGGCATCATCGGGGCGGCTCTCGCGGCCGCCGGTGGCTCGTAGGGCGCGACCCGGTCAATATTGGGATGCGCGCCACGCCACGGTCGGGCAGCATGGGCGGTTGGCTCCGGGGAAGCCGGGCTCAAATATCCTGAAAGCAGTATGGGAACGCCTTCCTTGTCCTCTCCACTGGCCGAGCTCCATTCCCGCCTGCCCGAGCTCATGCCGCGCGACCAGCGGCGGCTGCGGCGCAGGCTCGACGGCATGCGCCGAGTGCGCTCCCGTGACACCCGAGACAAGATCGTCGCGGAGATCCTCGCCGACGTCGAGCGGGCCGAGCAGCGGCTGGTCCGGCGCCGCGAAGCCGTGCCGGTGGTGACATATCCGGAAAACCTGCCGGTCTCCCAGCGCAGGGACGACATCCTGGAGGCCATCCGCGACCACCAGGTCGTGATCATCGCGGGTGAGACGGGCTCCGGCAAGACCACCCAGATCCCCAAGATCTGCCTGGAGCTGGGCCGCGGCGTGCGCGGGCTCATCGGCCACACCCAGCCCCGCCGCATCGCCGCCCGCACAGTCGCCGAGCGCATAGCCGAGGAGCTCGGCACCGGCCTCGGCGAGGTGGTCGGCTACAAGGTCCGCTTCACCGACCAGGCGAGCGACCGCACGCTGGTCAAGCTGATGACCGACGGCATCCTGCTGGCCGAGCTGCAGAACGACCGCATGCTCGACCAGTACGACACGCTGATCATCGACGAGGCCCACGAGCGCAGCCTCAACATCGACTTCATCCTCGGCTACCTCAGACAGCTCCTGCCCAAGCGGCCCGACCTCAAGGTCGTCATCACCAGCGCCACGATCGACCCCGAGCGGTTCTCGCGCCACTTCGACGACGCGCCGATCATCGAGGTCTCCGGGCGCACCTACCCGGTCGAGGTGCGCTACCGGCCGCTCGAGGAGGACGACGACCAGACCCAGGGCATCGTGAACGCCTGCAAGGAGCTGGTCGGGGAGGGCCAGGGCGACATCCTCGTCTTCCTGTCGGGCGAGCGGGAGATCCGCGACGCCGCCGACGCGCTCGCCAAGGCCGAGTTCCGCAACACCGAGATCCTCCCGCTCTACGCCCGCCTGAGCGCCGCCGAGCAGCACCGCGTCTTCCAGGGCCACACCGGCCGCCGCATCGTGCTGGCCACCAACGTGGCGGAGACGTCGCTCACGGTCCCCGGCATCAAATACGTCGTGGACCCCGGCTTCGCGCGCATCTCCCGCTACAGCCACCGCACCAAGGTGCAGCGCCTGCCGATCGAGCCCATCTCGCAGGCCAGCGCCAACCAGCGCAAGGGCCGCTCGGGCCGCACCTCCGACGGCATCTGCATCAGGCTCTACGAGGAGGAGGACTTCCTCAACCGGCCGGAGTTCACCGACCCCGAGATCCTGCGCACCAACCTGGCCTCGGTCATCCTGCAGATGACCTCGATCGGGCTGGGCGACATCGAGGCGTTCCCGTTCGTGGAGCCGCCGGACCGCCGCCAGGTGAAGGACGGCGTCAACCTGCTGCACGAGCTGGGCGCGTTCGACGCCCACGGCAAGCTGACCGGCATCGGCCGCAAGCTGGCCGGCCTGCCCGTCGACCCGCGCCTGGGCCGCATGGTGCTGGAGGCCGAGAAGAACGGGTGCCTGCGCGAGGTCATGGTGATCGCCGCGGCCCTGTCCATCCAGGACCCGCGCGAGCGCCCGTCCGACAAACAGCAGCAGGCCGACGAGAAGCACCGGCGTTTCGCCGACCCCGAGTCCGACTTCATGGCCTACCTCAACCTGTGGAACTACCTGCGCGACAAGCAGAAGGAGCTGTCGTCCAGCGCGTTCAGGAGGCTGTGCAAGGCGGAGTTCCTCAACTACCTGCGGGTCCGCGAGTGGCAGGACATCTACAGCCAGCTCCGCCAGTCGCTCGGCGCCCAGCCCAACAGCCAGCCCGCGCAGCCGTACCACGTGCACGTGTCCCTGCTGGTCGGGCTGCTGTCGCACATCGGCGTCAAGGACGTCGTGGACAAGCAGCAGCGCGGGCAGGACGGCCGCAGGCCGATCCAGGAATATCTCGGCGCCCGCAACGCCCGCTTCGCCGTCTTCCCCGGCTCCGCCCTGGCCAAGAAGCAGCCGCAGTGGGTCATGTCGGCCGAGCTGGTCGAGACCTCCCGGCTCTGGGCGCGGGTCAACGCCAAGATCGAGCCCGACTGGGTCGAGCCGCTCGCCCAGCACCTGGTCAAACGCGCCTACTCCGAGCCGCACTGGGAGAAGAACCAGGGCGCGGTGATCGCCCTGGAGAAGGTCACCCTGTACGGGGTGCCGCTGGTGGTCGGCCGCAAGGTCAACTACGGCCGCATCGACCCCGACCTGTCGCGCGAGCTGTTCATCAGGCACGCGCTGGTCGAGGGCGACTGGGACACCCACCACCGCTTCCTCAAGGACAACCGCAGGCTGCTCGAAGAGGTCGAGGAGCTGGAGAACCGGGCACGCCGCCGCGACATCCTGGTGGACGACGAGGCGCTGTTCGACTTCTACGACCAGCGGGTGCCCGCCGACGTGGTCTCGGCCCGTCACTTCGACTCCTGGTGGAAGAAGGCCAGGCAGGAGACGCCCGACCTGCTCACGTTCTCGCCGGAGATGCTGGTCAACGAGGGCGCCGACGTCAGCACCCGCGACTACCCCGACACGTGGAAGCAGCTCGGCCAGCGGATGAAGCTGACCTACCAGTTCGAGCCGGGTGCGGACGCCGACGGCGTGACCGTCCACGTGCCGCTCCAGGTGCTCAACCAGGTCAGCTCCGACGGCTTCGACTGGCAGATCCCCGGCCTGCGCGAGGAGCTGATCACCGCGCTGATCCGCTCCCTGCCGAAGGCCCTGCGCCGCAACTTCGTCCCCGCCCCCAACTACGCCAAGCAGGTGCTCGCGGGGGTCAAGCAGGGCGGCGAGCCGCTGCTGGCGGCGGTGGAGCGGGAGCTGCTGCGGCTCACCGGCGTACGCGTGCCGCGCGAGGCCTGGCAGCTCGACCAGGTGCCCGACCACCTGCGTATCACGTACCGGGTGATCGACGACCGCAAGCGCACGGTGGCCGAGGACAAGGACCTCGACGCGCTGAAACGCCGCCTCGCCCCGCGCCTGCGGCAGACGCTCTCGCAGGCCGGTGACGACCTGGAGCAGACGGGCCTGCACACGTGGAGCTTCGGGACGCTGCCCAAGGTGTTCGAGCAGGGCCGGATGAAGGGCTACCCGGCGCTGGTGGACGCGGGCGACTCCGTCTCGGTCAAGATCTTCGAGACGGCGGCCGAGCAGCGCCGCTCCCACTGGCCCGGCGTGCGCCGCCTGCTCCTCCTCAATGTCACCAACCCGGCCAAGTCCCTGCTCGGCGGCCTGTCCAACCAGGCCAAGCTGGCGCTGTCACGCAGCCCGCACGGCGGGGCGGTGGCGCTGTTCGACGACGTGGTGAACGCGGCGGTGGACAAGCTGATGCTCGACGTCGGGGGCCCGGCGTGGGACCCGGTGGCCTTCGACCGCCTCTACCAGCACGTACGGGCGCACCTCTACGACACCGCGGCCGACGTGCTGTCGAAGGTGGAGCAGATCCTGAGCGTCTGGCATGCGGCAGGTGGCCGGCTCGACGCCCTGCGGGCGGGCGCGTCCACGGACGACATCCGCGACCAGCTCGGCAAGCTCGTCTACCCGGGCTTCGTCACGGCCACGGGCTACCGGCGCCTTTCCGACCTTCTGCGATATATCCGGGCGATCGACCGCCGCCTCACCAAGCTCCCTGAGGAGCCCTGGCGCGACCAGGAGTGGATGGACCGGGTGCACAAGGTCGAGGACGACTATCACGACCTGCTGCAGAAGCTCCCCCCGGCGCGGAGGGGGGATGCGGACGTGGTGGAGATCCGGTGGATGATCGAGGAGCTGCGGGTGAGCTTCTTCGCCCAGACGCTGGGCACTCCTACGCCGGTGTCGGAGAAGCGCATCGCCAAGGCGATGGAGAAGCTCACACCTTGAAGATCGAGGTGTCGAGTTCGAAGTCGATGGGCGCCGGCAGCTTGATCGGCGTGCCGATGAGCGTCGTGTTCCGCACCTGGTAGGCGCCGTTCTTGATCTCGCTGAACACGGTCACGGCCGGCTCGTCGGCGATCGGATCGATCAGCAGGTAGACCGGCACCCGGCCCAGGGCGTAGAGGCGCACCTTCTCCTTGTAGTCGATGTCCACACTGCTGGGCGAGACCACCTCGGCGGCCATGAGCACCCCAGAGGACTGCAACTCCCACTTCCCCCAGCGGGGGCAGTCGGAGGGAGCCAGGACGTAGTCTGGTTCCAGAGAGTCTCGAGGCCCCTCGATGCAGATGCTTGGGCCGCCTGGGGAGCCGCGCCATCCTCGCTCCCTCCGCAGCGGAAGGAGAGCATCGTGCAGGTCGGCGGCCAGCCAGGTGTGCTCGGGGTTGCCCATCGGGCTCATCAGGAACTTCCCTTCGATGACCTCAACCCGGAAGCCGGGGAGGGGGGGTAGGACATCGAACATCTCGCGAGCGGTCTGCGGTAGACGCGGAAAGCTCGCGTAGGTGGATTCCGTCTGGTGCTTCTCTTCCATCATGGCGACCATGGAATCTTTCCCTTCGTATTCGAACGGACACGCTAAGTATTCCATCCCGCGCACGCCCGCGCCACACGAATCGGCCGCCCTCGTGGGACGGCTGGCTCGCGTACCTCTCACGCCGGGACGGCCGCCACGTCGCGCTCGTAGAAGCGGTGCCCGGCCACCGCCGTCGCGAACTTCTCTGCGATGCCGTCCCCCATCACCACCCCCACGTCGTTGGGCAGTCGTGCGGCCTCGAGGAGCTCGCGCCCGGACCCCACCGCGCCGATGGCCTTGCCGTGCTTGAACGCCTCCTTGACGAAGAACTGCGCCCGCCCCACGGGCGCCAGCGCGGCGCCGTCCGCGGCCACGACCGCGTCGTAGAGGACCGAGTTGGCCGCGCTGAGCTGGCGGTCCACCGGGATGCCTGCCACGCTGCCCTCCGCCGGGGCGATCACCTCGCAGATGGCGCCCTTGCCCTCCAGGGACTCGCGCAGGGCCGTCACCTCGCCGGCGTCCGTCCCGTCCGCCATGAGGATGGCGATCTTGCGGGTGGCGACGCTCTGCGGCTGGCCGGTCATGCTGAGCGCGGGTGAGGCGTTCGAGTGCACCTGGGCCATCGGCGGCTCCGGAAGGCCCAGCCCGTCCGCCACCCGCGATGCCAGGTCCGGGTGGATCTGGCCGAGGTGCCGGACCATGGCCTCCTTGATGTGCGGGCGCTCCACATGTCCCAGCTCGAACAGGAACGCGGCCGCGATGTGCTGCTTCTCCCAGTCGGCCATGCTGTTCCAGAACAGGGTGGCCTGGCTGTAGTGGTCGACGAAGCTGGGGCTGCGCTTGCGGATCTTGGCCCCGTCCACCCGCTCCTGGTAGTGCCGGTAGCCGTCAGCCGCCGCAGGGTGGCCGCCGCTGATGGAGTTCGGCGCGTAGCTCGTGCGCGACTCGTGGATCAGGTGCTGGTGGAAGCCGTCGCGCTGATCGTTGCGCACCTCGTTCACCGGCCGGTTGATCGGGATCTGCGGGAAGTTCGGCCCGCCCAGGCGCAGGAGCTGGGTGTCGAGGTACGAGAAGTTCCTGGCCTGCAGCAGCGGGTCGTTGGAGAAGTCGATGCCGGGCACGACGTTGGCGGTGTGGAAGGCCACCTGCTCGGTCTCGGCGAAGAAGTTGTGCGGGTTGCGGTTGAGCGTCATCTTGCCGATGGGCCGCAGCGGCACCTGCTCCTCAGGGATGATCTTCGTGGGATCGAGCAGGTCGAAGTCGAAGTCGTGCTCCCGCGACTCCGGCACGAGCTGCACGCACAGCTCGTACTCGGGATAGGCGCCGCGCTCGATCGCCTCCCACAGGTCCCGGCGGTTGAAGTCGGGGTCGTTGCCCTGGATGCGCAGCACCTCGTCCCACACCAGCGAGTACGTCCCCAGCACCGGCCGCCAGTGCCACTTGACGAACGTCCCCTGCCCCGCGGCGTTCACCAGCCGGAACGTGTGCACCCCGAACCCCTGCATCATCCGGAAGCTGCGCGGGATCGCCCGGTCGGACATCAGCCACATGACCATGTGCAGCGACTCCGGCTGCAGCTGGATGAAGTCCCAGAACGTGTCGTGCGCCGACTGCGCCTGCGGGATCTCGTTGTGCGGCTCCGGCTTGACCGCGTGCACGAAGTCGGGGAACTTGATGCCGTCCTGGATGAAGAAGACCGGGAAGTTGTTGCCGACGAGGTCGAAGTTCCCCTGCGAGGTGTAGAACTTCGTGGCGAACCCGCGCACGTCCCGCACGGTGTCGGCCGAGCCGCGCGAGCCCGCCACGGTCGAGAAGCGCACGAACGTCGGCGTCGGCTTCGACGTGTCGTTCAGGAAGGCCGCCGCGGTCAGGTCGCCGAGCGGCTCGTAGAGCTGGAAGATCCCGTACGCGCCGGCGCCCCTGGCGTGCACCACGCGCTCGGGGATGCGCTCGTGGTCGAATCGGGTGAGCTTCTCGCGGAAGTGGAAGTCCTCCATGAGCGTCGGCCCGCGCTCGCCCGCCCGCAGCGAGTCGTCCGTGTGGTCGACCCCGATGCCCTGGTCAGTGGTCATGTTGACGTCGTCGACCGGGACGCGGTGGGCGTCGAGCTGGCGGTCCTTCGCGTCGCGCTTCGATGGCATGGAAAAATCCCCCTGATAGCAATTTGCTGGGCTTTACACCAGTGCCCATGCGGGCGGGTTGAAACGGGGGGATCGATGATCAAGGCCGTGGTGTTCGACGTCGGGGAGACGTTGATCAGCGAGGACCGGATCTGGGCGCGCTGGGCCGACCGGCTGGGCGTGAGCGGGTTCGTGCTGATGGGCGCGCTCGGCGGGATGGCCGCGCTCGATCGCCCCCACGACGATGCCTTCGAGCTCGTACGCCCCGGCTTCGACCTCCTCGCGGAGGAGGCCGCATGGGAACGCGACGACCCCGACGGCCTGCGCAACCGCTTCGACGCCGACGATCTCTACCCCGACGTGCGCGACGCGCTGGCGGCCATCCGCAAGGCCGGGTACCAGGTGATCATCGCGGGAAACCAGCCGAAACGGGCGTATGACGCGCTGGTCGCCATGGATCTGCCCGCCGACTCCGTGCACACCTCCGAGGGATGGGGCGTGTCCAAGCCGGCCCCCGGTTTCTTCGCCAAGGTCGCGGCGGTGGCGGGGCGGGAGCCCGGCGAGATCCTCTACGTCGGCGACCGGCTGGACAACGACGTGCTGCCCGCCGCCGCGGCGGGCATGCGCACCGCGCTGCTCCGCCGCGGACCGTGGGGCTACCTGCACGCCGAGCGCACGCAGGCGGCGGCCGCCGACGCGGTCGTCGACGACCTGCACGCGCTGCTGCCCGTGCTCGAACGCCTCGCGTGACGCGCCGGCGCGCCTGACACGGTGCTGGGACGCCTCGTGTGAGGCGCGGGCGTGACTGATGCCCGCGCCGGGACGTCTCACGGGAGATTCTCGTCGGGGTCGATGCGGACGGCACGCTCTTCCGCAGACAGGTCGTTGCCGTCGTCGTCGCCCCAGTCCAAGCCGAGTTCCTCGCCCTCGGTGTCGGGCTCCAGTCCCTCGTCCGGCTGCGTCAGCCGGTGCTTGGGCCGGGGCTCGTGGAGCCGGTCCTTGGCCTCCCGGCGCAGGCGTTCGTCGAGCGTGTCTCTGTGCTGGGGGTCGTCCTCGACGACTTCATGGTAGAAGCCGAGGTCGTCGGTCCACTCCTCGACCTCGATCTCCTGTTCGTCGCTGAGGCCGAACCGGTCCGGAGGTTTTTCGGTCATACGCGCCCTCTACCCAGCGAGCAGCCCGAAATCCTCCTATTTGGCGTGCCGTAGGGCGTCGGCCAACTCCTTCTTGCCCATGTGGGACCGGCCGGGAATGTCGGCCTTCTTGGCCTTCTCGTACAGCTCAGCCTTGGTGACCCCCTCGCGCGAGCCGACCGGGGCCGCCTGCTTGGGGACGCCGAGCGCCTTCAGCTCCTCCGCCCTGCGCTCCTTGAACGCCTTGCCGAGCTCCACCAGCCCCTTCTCGCCGACCGACTTCGCCAGGGCGGGCAGGATCCTGCTCTCTTCTTCCTCGACGTGGCGCGTGACGGACTTGATCAGCTTGTCGAGCGTCTTGCGGAACTCCGGCGTGCCGGGCTGGGCCCGTACGAGCGCGTCGAGCAGGATCTCGGCCTCTTTGTGCTCCTCGACGCTGTGGTGGGCGTCGATGCCCGGGTAGACCCGGTCCTCCTCGGCCCGCGCGTGTGCGATCAGCAGGGCGTGCAACTCCGCCACGGTGGCAGACGGGTCGCCTTCCTGCTTCTTGAGCCGCTGGAAGAGGCTCTCCACGGTCCGGTGGTCACTGGTGATCAGAGTGATGACGTCGGTTGCCATGGTGGCCACCGCTACCCAGGTGGGCGGTGTCCAATCGGGGTCACTCCAGCTCGCGGATCCTCTCCCGGGCCGCCCTTCAGCTCCTGGCGCAGCGCGACGAGCTCCCGCTCGAGCTCGAGGATGCGGCGGATGGCGATGAGCGTCATGCCCTCGTCGGCCATCCGCGTGACGTGCTGGACGATCATGATGTCGCGCCGGGAGCAGCGCCGCCGGCCGCCGCTGGAACGGCTCGGGCTGATGACGTCGTGCTGGTCGAGCCGCCGCAGGTAGGCCTGCTGGACCTGCACCTGTCAGGCGTTCTCCAGGCGCGGGCGCAGCCGTACGGCCTGCATGAAGGTGCGGCCGGACAGTCTGGCCAGCCCGACGGCCGCAAGCAGCGCGGCCGCCACGCAGGACACGCCGCCGATCTCCAGTGCGACCCGCGGCCCGAGCGCGTCGCTGAGCCAGCCGAGCAGCGGCCCGCCGAGCGCGCCCGATCCCGCGCTGACGATGGACAGCGCCGCGATGACCCGGCCGCGCATGTGCTCGGGGCTGTCGAGCTGCGCACGCGCCGAGACGGTGGTGTCGAGCGCCACCGCGCCGGCCGCGATCGGCAGCAGCACGGCCCCGAACATCCACAGCTCCGGCATCAGCCCGCTCACCGCCTGCGCCACTCCGATCACGAACGCCGTGACCAGGAGCAGCCGGATCGTCAGCTGGGGCCTGGCGGCGGCCAGGAAGCCGCCGAGCACGGTGCCGACGGCGAAGATCGTGGACAGCAGGCCGTACCCGCCGGCGCCCGACTCCAGCGGGCCGGCGCTCATGGCGGCCATGGTGACCTGGTAGTTGCGCCCCACGCTGCCCGACACGAACCAGAGCGCCAGCACGACCAGCAGCCATGGTGTACGCAGCACGTACCCCAGACCTTCGCGCACGGAGCCGCGCTGCCGCTCGGCGGGGGCGAGCTGGTGGAACTGCTCGCGCCGCATGGCCAGCACCGCCGCGATCACCACGAAGAAGCTCGCGGTGTTGATCACGAACAGTCCCTCGTTCCCGGTGAACGGCAGGAGCACGCCCGCCAGGCTCATGCCCAGGATGCGGCCCGCGGAGCTGAGGATGGAGCCGAGCGCCATGGCGTTCGGCAGGTCGGCGGGCGGCACCACCTCGGCGCCGAACCGCCCGAGCGCGGGCCCGCCCAGCGCCGTGATCACGCCGCCGGCCAGCGCCACGCCGTAGATCGGCAGGACCGACTCCACGCCGCTCGCCGTGATCAACGCCAGCACGGCGGCGAGCGCGGCCTGCGCGAGCTGCGCCACGATCACGACGGGCCGGCTCGGCAGCCGGTCGGCCAGCGCGCCGCCCCACATGCCCAGCAGCAGTGTCGGCAGCGCCTGCATGACGAGGCTCAGCCCGACGCTGGTCGCCGAGCCCGTCAGCGTCAGGATGAGCCAGTTGACGCCCAGCACCTGCATCCAGGTGCCGGTCACGGAGACGAGGTCAGCTCCCGCCCAGAGCCGGTAGTTGTGGTGCCGCAGAGCCCTGAACGTGGAGGAGGAGAAAGACAAAACGGGTCCTAGCCTTGGAGATTCACCGGGGGGTCAAACACGGTGATCTCAGAGGCGGATTCCGGTCTGGCCGGAATGTGAGACAAGACACGTCTAATTGAGGTTTAAACAAGCTCGAGCGGTTCGTCCCGGCTCACCAGTGCCGCGTAGTGGCCGCCGCGCGCCATCAGCTCGTCGTGGGTGCCGCGCTCGACGATCTTCCCGCCGTCGAGCACGACGATCTGGTCCGCGTCGCGGACGGTGGACAGGCGGTGCGCGATCATGATGGTGGTACGGCCCTGCGCCAGGTTGTCGAGCGCCTCCTGCACGGCCCGTTCTGTCTGGGTGTCCAGCGCGCTGGTGGCCTCGTCGAGGACCAGCACCGGAGGGTTGCGCAGCAGCGTGCGCGCGATGGCCAGGCGCTGCTTCTCGCCACCTGAGAACCGGTAGCCGCGCTCGCCCACCAGAGTGTCGTAGCCGTCGGGCAGCGAGGCGATGTGGTCGTGGATGCGCGCGGCTCGCGCCGCCGCCGCCAGCTCCTCGTCCGTGGCCGACGGCCTGGCGAAGCGCAGGTTGTCGGCGATCGAGGCGTGGAACAGGTACGTCTCCTGCGACACCACGCCGACCGCCTCGCTCAGCGTCTCGAACGTCAGCCCCCGCACGTCCACCCCGTCGATCGTGACCCGGCCGCCGGTGACGTCGTAGAGCCTGGGCAGCAGGTAGCTGAGCGTGGTCTTGCCCGAGCCGGTCTCGCCCACGATGGCCAGGCTGGTGCCCGCGGGGACCGTGATGTCCACGCCGGTGAGCGTGGGGGTCTCGCCGTACGAGAAGTCGACGCCCTCGAAGCGGACCTCGCCGCGGACGTCGCGCAGCTCCCGCGTGCCCGGGTGGATGTCGACCGGCAGGTCCAGATACTCGAAGATGCGCGCGAACAGCGCCAGCGAGCTCTGCGCGTCCACGCCCAGCCGCAGCAGCGAGACCATCGGCCGGAACAGGCTGGTCTGCAACGTCGTGAACGCCACCAGCGTGCCGACCGAGATCGCGCCGGTGTGGCCGACGGCCCAGTAGATCAGCGCAGGCATCGCGGCCATGACGAGCTGGATCGACGACTGCTTCCAGCGGCCTGACATGCTCACCCGCACGCCGACGTCGGCCAGCTCGTCGGAGGCCCGCCCGAACTGCTCGGCCAGCTCGGCTGAGCGGCCCATGGTGCGGCCCAGCAGGATGCCGCTGATCGACAGCGACTCCTGGACCATGGACGCGATGCCGGCCAGCTTGCGCTGCTGCTCGGCCTGGATGCGCTTGCGCTCCTGGCCGACGTTGCGGCTGATCCACACGAACACCGGCATCAGCAGCAGCGAGATCAACGTCAGCCGCCATTCGAGCGCGACCATGGCGACGACGGTGGCGATCACGGTGGTGAGGTTGGAGACGAGGGAGGCGGCGGTCGTGGTGAGGACCGACTGCATGCCGCCGATGTCGTTGGCGATGCGCGACTGCACCTCGCCGGTCCTGGTGCGGGTGAAGAACGCCAGCGACATGCGCTGCAGGTGACCGTAGACGGCCAGCCGCAGGTCGTGCATCACCCGCTGGCCCACCGTGGTGGAGATCAGCGTCTGCAGCACGTCGAACACGTTGGTGGTGACCGCCACCGCGATCATGCCCAGGGCCAGCAGCGTGAGCAGGGCCGCGTCCCTGGCCGGGATCGCCGCGTCCAGCACCTCGCGCAGCAGGAACGGCGAGGCCAGCGCCACCAGCGACGACAACAGGATGAGGACGCCCACCAGGGCCAGGCGGCCGCGGTAGGGGCGGAACAGCTTGATGATGCGCCCGATCGGGGCGCGTGGTTCCTCCGCCAAGTGGCGCCTCCTAATCAGTGTTAGCGAGTCGCCTTGCGGCAGACTCGGTGGTTGGTAGCCGTCCGGCAGGTGAGCACTTGCGCGTCCTGGACTTCGAGTCCTG
>NZ_JBITMP010000056.1:0-71384 GCF_044466425.1 Nonomuraea sp. NPDC049400 | reverse complement strand
TTCATGATCTCGCCTCGCCACCACGACGTTCACACCTGACCGCCACCACACCAGCCCGTTCTACCTGCGGAAACAGGATGGAACTCTCTCAATGAAAGACCGGGCGTCCTGAGCTTCCCCTCTTAGCGTGGAGACCGAACCGGGAGAGGTTTGGTCGTGGCAGCAGTCACGCGGCGGCGCTTTGATCCGGAGTTCCGGGCCGGGGCGCTGCGTATCGTCAAGGAGACTGGCAAGCCCGTGGCTCAGGTGGCGCGAGATCTGGGGATCAGCCCGTACACGCTGCACAATTGGGTGCAGATGGATCGGCTCGCTGAGCAGTACAACGGCGGCGGCAGCGACGGGAGCGGAACACTGGAGGAATCCGAGCAGGAAGAGCTGGCGCGGCTGCGGCGGGAGAAGGCCGCGCTGGTCAAGCAGCACGCCGAAGAAAAAGCGGCGTGGGAGAAGGAACGCGCCGAGCTGGAAGACGAGCGTGACGTGCTCAAGCGCTCCGTGGTCTTGTGGGTCAAAGAGGCGATGGGCCGATAAGCGTGGCGGCCTTCATCAGCTCCCAGAAGACCGAGTACGGCATCGACCACGTCATCTCCTGCCGGGCGTTAGGGGTGTCGCAGTCCTGGTTCTATAAGTGGAAGAACCGCATCGGCCAGGACGCGCCGACTGCCCGTGAACGCCGGCGGGCCAGCCTGGATGCGGAGATCACCCGCCTGTTCGAGGCCTCCGGTGGAACCTACGGCTCGCCCCGGATCACGCGTGACCTGCACGAGGCGGGCTGGCGAGTATCGGAGAACACGGTTGCGGCGCGCATGTCCGAGTTCGGCTTGGCCGGCCGGAAACGTCGCAAGTCGCGGGCGTTGACCCGGCAGGGCAAGCGGCCGGCCGCGCCGGATCTGGTCCGGCGGACGTTCACCGCGCCCGCTCCGGACGTGCTGTGGTGCGGCGATGTCACCGCGATCGACACCGACGAGGGCAAGCTGTATCTGGCCACGGTCGAGGACCTGTTCTCCCGCCGGCTGCTCGGCTACGCCATGTCCGAGCATCACGATGCCGCGCTGACCTGCGCCTCACTGCAGATGGCCGTCGCCACTCGCGGCGGCGACGTGGACGGGGTGATCTTTCACTCGGATCGCGGCTCGGAATACACCGCGGCCCGCTACCAGGACCTATGTCGGCGTCTGGGGGTGGTCCAGTCGATGGGGCGGGTCGGCTGCGCGCTCGACAACGCAGCGGCCGAGGCGCTCAACAGCACCCTCAAGGTCGAGTACGTGCACCGCCACCGGTTCCGCACCAGGGCCGAGGCTCGTCTAAAGATCGCGACCTGGATCGCGGACTTCTACAACACCACCCGGCGGCACAGTGCCAACGACGGCCTGGCGCCCATCACATTCGAGCGTCACATGATCGAGAAGAGGAAAGCCTCATCGGCCCTGCTGAGGACCGCTGTGGCATAACACCGTCTCCACGTTTTCAGGGGATTGACAGTCCATCTGGCACGACTTTGGTGCTGAGCCCAAGGTACTGCGCGGCGGCGGCCAGAGGTCCACCATTGATCATTTGGACGAGGCGGACGGCCGCGGTCCTGCGCAGGAGCGACGGAGAGATCCCTCCGAGGTGGCTGAGGTAGTGCTGGAACAAGTCATCGGGAAGGCGCTGCGGGACATGTTCGGGCCCGAACCGGGGCTTGAGTTGGGGGGCGCGGCGAGCTTGGCGTCCCTGTCTTGGAAATGCCTGGACAAGGGGGATGACGGCGCGGAGTAAACCAGGCGAGCAGTCGGACCTGGCGTTGGATTGCAGGAAGTGAACTTGCCAACGTGAGAATCGATTGAATTGGCCACTAAATTGTAGTAGCGACTGGATGTTTGCTCTCGTTGCTAAGGTATCCGGAGTGGTGATAATCCTGTCAGCTATGGAAAGGAGTCCAGCAGTGGCTGCTGGGTCCATTGTCCTAATGAGTGTGTTGCCCTGCGCAACCCATGCAGGTAGATGGGTGGATTGTTCGGATTGCGTGTAAAGCGCGACGTGTCGATCTATTGCTTCGGCTAAGTGTGAAGACGGGGCCATAGGTGCAGCTCGAGGCCAGGAAAGCGTGATCAAAAGCGTCAGGAGTCGTAGGTCGGCGAAATAGCGTGCGGGTTCGGTGGTTTGCCCTGCGGACATCACGGCCGTCGGGCCATCGGAGGCAAGCAGGCCACTGATGCGATCTTGAAGAATGAGAGTTTCTCTAGGCAGCGTGATGGAACCGATAGGTGTGTCAAGACGAGCGCCGCAGATCGATGGGACGCCTCGGATGATGCCAGATGTGCCGTTGGAGCCGTGGGAGCGGCATTGAGCCGGGTGCATTCCGGCAACCCTCAAGGCTTGCATGAGGGGGATCCGCCCGGTGCCGGCAATAGTGTTGTGCGTGGGACGGCCGCAGTCGGGGCAAACGTGCTGGAGAAGTTGGTCGTGGCGGGTGCACGCGAACACAACGGGCAGTCGCCAGGAGCGGCGCCAAGGACCTCCATGATCTTGTTGGATGGGGCTTTCGTCGCCAGCGAGGCAGAGGGGGCAATAGCGGCTTGACGTGCTCAAGATCCACCAGTCCGCGCGCATGATCTGGTTGGTTCGGCCTTGCCAGGTAGTAGCTAGCGGCGGTATTGGGTAGCGCGGAGTGAGAGCGCGCAGGCAAAGCGCAGCGGTCTCCTGTGGACTCAAGCGGGTCAGGCGACCGAAGGCATCGGCGGTGGCCGGGTTGAGTTCGATCATCAGGTCAATTGACGTGCGAGATGGGTATTGGGCGTTTCCCCCGGTCAGGCCGGTGAGCTGAAGAATGCGGCCTGGAGAGCGGTCAAGGCGGTGCGCCAGTCGCAGCAGATAGCCGGGCAGGACCTCGTCCGACAGCGGGTCTAGGCTGCGAGGCAGCGGCTGAAGGTCGGTCATGGCATGAGCTCAGCTAGCAGACTCAGCGGCAGGGCCCCGGTCGTCGAAGACGGTATTGCGGGGGCGTTTGCCTCGTTGGCTTGGCTGTGGGGGTAGAGCAGGGACTTCACCTGTGGCGGGATCGCGTCCTGGTGCATCGCGGAGATTAAGGACGACGGTGTCAAGCAAGCTTTCAGTGAGCTTCTCTGTGCCGGTGTCGATGGCTTCGCGACAGCCGTCCTCAAGAAGTCGTTCCAGCAAGCCGACCACGCCGTCGGTGCGCCGGTAGAGATATTCGGGCATCGCTCCGTCGGTGAGCAGGCCAGAGGCGGCGTTCATGAGGCGCAGGTGCTGTTCGACTCCGGCCAAGTGCGTGGTCCAGGCGGCGATCTGCTCGGGGGTGGAGTAGCGGAAGCGGTCGAGTTCGATCAGGTCGAAGCGGCGTTCGGTCTGGGTGGGTTCTTGCCCGTTGACCCTGACCTGCTGGGCGTAGGTGGAGGGCGGGAACGCCCACTGGCCGGTGTGGGGGTCGCGACGTCCTTCACGTAGCAGGCCGGAGCCGGGAATGTCGACGCCGATGAGGACGAGGGTGACGTGCATGCTCATGAAGGCTCGGATCAGGTCGAGCACGTCCTGGTCGTCGGCGCGGTGCATGCGCAGCCGGGTGATGTCGTCGAGTACGAGCACCTTGGTCCCGTGATCGTTGAGGGAATGGGCGACCTGGCGAATCAGCTCGGGCAGGTCCATGCCCTTGGCGTCGCCGCCGTAGAAGTTCAAGATGGCCTTGCAAGTGGACTTGGGTTTGGCAGTGACCGGCGTTTGAACGTAGGCGACTGGGGCGTGCAGATCCCTGGTGCCGGGCCTCGCGCTGGGCAGGTGCAGGTGAGCGTCCAGCCAGAAATCCTCGAAGGCGGCGCAGATTTCACAGACCGTCTCGGTCTTGCCCTGGTATCCCCCGCCGGTGACCATGACGCCGGATCTGGTGGTCGGCTTGTGCTTGAGCGCGTTGGACTCGATCCGGGCACGCAGCAGCTTCTCCACCGCGGCGCTCATCGGGGTCGCGATCATCGGCAGGTTGGCGTGCGTCGCGGCGCGGTGCAGATCGTGCAGCATCCGCCGACGCGGGGACAGCCGTCGCCACTCGGCCAGGCTGAGTTGCGGGGCCGGGACGAAACCCCCGCGGCTGGTCCGGTAGTGCTCCCACCCGGCCAAGGTGTCCCGGAACGGCACCGGACCGGGCAACACAAAGGGAAGCGGGCTTCGGTTGCCTCCTTCCTCAGCTGATGTCATGGGCTGTGTTCACTCCGCTCGGGTTGAGCCGACGACGCCCCATCGTCATCCCCGCCGTCATCGTTGTCGTCGGGGATGAGAAAAATGCTCTTGCTGCGCAGCGCCTCATGCAGAAGCGGAGGCGGTTGTGGCGGTGAGATGACCACCGCTTCACGGCGGCGTCGCCGCTCAGCGTCGATCTCGTCGGCAGTCTGCTGCGCCTGTTGCGGCCAGGTCAGAGGAACCACCTCAGCGGAAACATCCGGAGCGCGGGGGGATGGCCCGCGGTCTTGGCGCGCGGCGTCGGCCTGGGCGGACTGCCGGGCTCGGCTGGTGCGCTGCTGCTTGGGCTGCTGCGTGTGCCACTGGTCGACCGGGATGAGCCCACCCAGCAGTTCCAGCAGCACCGGCAGCAGCTCGGCGTCCGAGCGGGGCGCCAAGCCGCGCGCACGAGCCTGATGTAGCAGCTCTTCTGCCGTCTTGTCGGAGAAGGCCGGGATCTCGCCCTCGGGCGGCAGGCCGTTCCAGCGCAACTCATGCCAGACAGCCGGAGTCTCAGGATCTTGGAAGAACACGGTGCGCCGGTCCCGGCGTTCGCAATGGATTTCCCATCGGTTCTTGTGCCGGCCGCCTCGCCCGGACGGCTTGCCTCGGTAGGGATCCAGGGCGGGCCCGTCGTACCACAGTCCGGCGATCTTGACCCCGCGCCGGTTCGGGATCTTCACGTGGTGGGCGGGTAGCACCTGGTAATACAGCTCCGGCTTGGGGATTTGCAGCGCGAAGCCGCCCTGCTCCATCGTGGCCGCGAACAGCGTGTTCGGGGAGTGCTCCTCCCCGGGACCCCACGCGGGCGCGTGTTCGCCCAGCCGCCTGTTCTGCCAGACCTGAACGACCCAGCGCGCGATCGTGCGCTCCATCTGCGCGAGCGTCAGCACCGCGTCCGCCTCCGGATCAACCCCGCGATCGGCGACGTCCACCCCGGTGTAGCCGGGCAACTCCTCGAACAACAACGTCCGCAGCGCCCCGAACGCTCGCTCAACCGCCTGCTTGTCGGTCGGACGCAGAGCGCGAGCGGGCAGGATGTTGCAGCCCAGGACGCGTTGCGCGTCCACCAGGTCGTGATTCTTGAACGGCGAACCATGATCGGTGGTGACCGTCTCCGGTGCGAAGAATGGCAGCCCGGCCACCTTGTGCCCGGCGAACTCCGCGACCACCTCGGCCGGGACGCCCGGGTAGGGCCACTCCATCTCCGGGCCCCAGCCGTCGCGCATCGGCAACGGCAGCATCACATCGCGCAGCAGCATCGCCACGTCCACCGACGTCTCCGACACCAGCGTCAACCGGAACGCGACCACGGAATGGGTGTAAAGGTCTAGCGCCAGCGTCAAGCAGGCCGTGACCGGTTCACCGAACACCCGTTCGCGGACCTTGACCGGAAGCGGCGTGGTGTCCAGGGCGACGACCTGGCCCGGCCGGTGCACCACGATGTGGGCGCGGGAGGTCTCCACCGCAGCGGCCGAGCGCGCATAGCGCTGCCGAGCACCGTCGGGGCCGAACCATTCCAGCCAGACAGCGCGTAAGGTCCAATAGCTGGGAACATCGATCTGCGGACCGAACTTCTCCAGGACATACTGGTGAATCAGCACGCAGCGGGCCTTCATAGTCATCTTCGACCGGCGCAGGCTCTCGGCCCGGGCCGCGAAGATCGCCTCCCGCACCTCCTCCGTAATGCTGTGACGGCCCTTGCTGGAGCGCGTCCACCGGCCATCCGCGCACCCGAGCGCACCCCGTTCCCCGCACTTCGCGGCCATGCGCCTGAGCGTCCGCTCACTCATCTGGTCCAGCCCAAGAAG
Organism: Nonomuraea sp. NPDC049400; assembly: GCF_044466425.1. Classification (NCBI taxonomy): domain Bacteria; kingdom Bacillati; phylum Actinomycetota; class Actinomycetes; order Streptosporangiales; family Streptosporangiaceae; genus Nonomuraea; species Nonomuraea sp. NPDC049400. Next base: position 65,367 of record NZ_JBITMP010000056.1, on the reverse strand, counting down.
ATGGGCTTCCTGCTCCTCCAAAGCCGCCAGCTCCGCGGCCTTGGCCGTTCGCCGCTGCTCCAGCGTGGTGCGGTTCGGATCGTAGGCCGGGCGCGGCTCACCCGGAGCCGGATAGTGAGGGCTTCCGCTGCGAAACCCGGTCTCGACCTCATTCAGATGTGCCGCGCGTAACCGCACCACACTGCGCTCATACGGCTCCAGATCGCTCCAGGTAACCGGCTGGTGGACACCTTTCGGCGCTGCGGGTGGCCCGGGAACCGGCAGGCAATCGGGGTGATGTACCAGCCAGCGGATCGTCCGCCACCGCGGCTCCCCACCTGCCGGCTGCAAGAGGACCCGGCCGAACTGCGGCTCGATCGCCTCCACCGCCCATTCCCGACCGTCCAGCCGCAACATCGATCCCTGCGACAGCTCCAGCAGTCCCGCCTGCCGCGTCATGCCCCATCTCCCTCGGCTCGCGACCACACCAGCGAACGATCCGACAACGGACGCGCGAGATCGACTCCGAGCCTGCGATGCCAGAGCAGGTGCAGGGCATGCGCGCGGGCAACCGCCGGCAGCGACGTCTGCGCCACGAGCTCCCCGAATTCTGCTGGACCGGCAGCCATCGTCGCCATCAGCCGTCCTTGCAGGCCAAGCGGATCCTGCAGCGGGCGGCGCTGCGCGGACAACGCATCGATCACCGACAGCACGTGCGACCGCCACCCCGACACCACTGAATACCGCCATCCGGCCGCCCACGCCGCCTCTTGCGCCGCGGCGAAGGCGACGTCGTCCCGGTCTCGGATCAACGGAGCGGGCCGGACGTCGAACAGCCATCTCGACCCGTCTCTCAAGACCGCCAGGAAGTCGGGGACATGCTCGCGGAAGCCGTCGCCGGTTTCGAACCGCAGCCGGAACGGTTGCGGCAGCACCTCGGCCACGGAGCCGGTGAAGTCCAACGTCAGCAGTAGCCGCTGCTCTTCCAGCGATTCGAACCCATGCAAGCGGCCCGTCGACACCATGAACTCCAGCCCTGGCCGGTGGCGCTGGCTCGCCCGCCACGAGAACCGGCGCACCGGTGCGCATTCCAGCACCGGGACCGTCGCGAGGTCACGAGCCGGGCAGACCAGTTCACCCGCCGATGTCCGCCACGTCGCGCTCCATCGCCGGGGCCACTGCGTGCCCAGGACCAGCGACCGCTCGCAGGCGATATGCGCAGAGAACAGCTCTTCTAAGCCACAGGTCTCTGACCGCACTTCCGGTAAGTCACTAACCGTCACCACTCAACCACAGCACCCAGGAACCAGCCGTACCACCCGTTTCCGCAAAGAACACCGACCTGCGGCGTCCTTTCTATCCCTGGTGGGTGCGGGGTGGCCAACTATCGCTCTCATAGTGGCCACCTAATGCTCACACTGGCCATCTATCGCTCACAGCCTCAGCCGCATGGAGACGTAACCTCCCCGGACCCAAAACTGTCAGTGGCCGCGTCCATACTCTCCGTCATGGCAGAAGAGGCCCTCGACATGGGCGAGATCACGATCTCCGACTGGTACGGCCACGCCGACAAGATGGCCGAAGTCCGCTTCCGCACGATCGCCAGACGCCTGCCCTCTCTGGTCCGCCAGGCCATGGGCGTGGCCTGGGGGGCCAGCCCCCGCGACACCCTGTGCGCGGTCATCCTCAACCTGCTCGGCGGCGTCTTCACCGCCTTCGGGCTGCTGGCCACGACGGGCGTGCTCACCGCGCTGTTCACCGCCGGCCCTACCCTCGGCCGGGTCCAGGCCGCGCTGCCGAGCCTCGCCCTGGTCGCCGCGGCCGCCGCGATGCGCGCTACGTTGCAGGCGGGCGCGGGGTGGGCGCAGTCCCGTCTCAACCCGCAGATCTCCCGGCTGAGCGAGGAGGAGCTCTACCGCCAGACCAGCGAGGTTCCGCTGGTCGCCTTCGACGATCCCGACTTCCACGACGCCCTCGAACGCGCCACCTCGCGCGGCATGTACGTCGCCTCCACCGTGGTCACCTCCGCGATCGACGTGCTCACCGCCGCCATCGGGCTCATCGCCGTCGCCGGTGTGCTGGGCGTGCTGCATCCCGTGCTGCTGCCGCTGCTCGTGCTCGCCGTCCTGCCCGACGCCTGGGCCGCCGTCCGCGCCGCGCGCATGCGCTACACCACCGAGTACGCGCTCATTCCCGTCCGCCGCCGCATGTGGATCATCGGTAAGCTGCTCGCTGAACGCTCATCCGCTGCCGAGGTCCGCGCGTTCACCATGCGAGGCTTCCTGCTGCGCATGTACGACGCGGTCGCCGTCGCCGAGCAGGACGTCCGGCTCGCACTTGCACGCCGGCAGACGATCACGCGGCTGATCGGTGAAGCCATCGGCGGCCTCGGCGCAGCCCTCGTCTACATCGCCCTCGGCCTCCTACTGGCCGTCGCCGCGATCCCCCTCGCCATCGCCGGCACCGCCGTCCTGGCCATCAAATCGGCCCAGACCTCGCTGGCCAACCTCATGTACGCCACCAACCGCCTGTATGAGGAAGGCCTGTACTTCACCGACTTCACCGAATTCCTCAGCTTCTGCGCCGACCGGCACCGCCCGCCCAGCACCCTTCCCGCCATCTCGGCTTTGAACGGTTTCCGCCGGATCGTCGCGGAGAACGTGACGTTCTCCTACCCCGGCTCCGATGGCCCGGCGCTGCGTGGGGTCTGCCTGGAGATCAAGCGCGGCGAGGTGATCGCGTTCGTCGGTGAGAACGGCTCTGGCAAGACCACGCTCGCCAAGATCCTTGCCGGTCTGTACGAGCCCGACAGTGGCACCGTCTTCTGGGACGACGTCGATCTGGCGGACGTTCATCCCGACGCGGTCCGCCTGCGCACCGCGGTCGTCGCCCAGGACCACACCCGCTGGCCGCTGACGGCCCGCTACAACATCACCATGGGTACCGACAAGGGCGAGCCCGCTCTGCACGCCGCAGCGGCCATCGCGGGCGCCGACGACGTCATCGCAGGCCTGCCTCACGGCTACCGCACGCTGCTGGATCGCCGCTTCAAGGACGGCTGCGAGCTCTCCGGGGGTCAGTGGCAGCGCATCGCCGTCGCCCGTGGCTTCCACCGCGACGCCGACCTGCTCATCTGCGACGAGCCCACCGCCGCCCTCGACGCGCGCGCCGAGCACGCCGCGTTCGAAGGCCTGCGCGCCCACGCCGACGGCCGCACCGTCGTCCTGATCACCCATCGTCTGGCCAGCGTCCGCTACGCCGACCGCATCTACGTTCTCGACCACGGCAAGGTCGTGGAACAGGGCACGCATGAAGCGCTGATCGCCGCCGATGGCTTGTACAGGGAGCTGTACACCCTGCAAGCAGCCGCCTACCGGTAACAGCGACCCCCAACCTGAAGGGTCCGCGCATCCGCGACATCCCGTCCGGCTTCCCATGACACGGTGCTCACGGATGCGCGAACCCCGACCGGCGCCGCTCGTCTGCGGGAAGCGCTCCGCGCCAGTCCTGCTGCTTCCGTCCGGCAGCGCGCCGCCGCAGGCAGCCGGACAGTGACGCCGTCGCACAGGACAGCCTCCGTGGCGTGCTCCTCCCGAGCTTCCCGACTGTTGATCCTCGCAGGCGGATCGGCGGCCGCTTCGGCGTCTGCCGCTCAATGCTGGCGGCACCCAGGTACTGTCGTGCGGTGCTCACTGGCTCACCGAACACGGTCTTGATCGTCATCCGCGGCAACTCCGGATCCGGCAAGTCCACCGTGGCCCGGGCCGTGCGGGAAACGTACGGCCAGCGCGGCATGGCCCTCATCGGTCAGGACGTGATACGCCGCGAGATCCTGCGCGAGCTCGACAAGCCTGGCGCGGTGAACATCGGGCTGCTCGACGTCATGTGCCGCCACGCCCTGAACGCCGGCTACCACGTCATCCTCGAAGGAATCCTCGCCCGGAGCCGCTACGGAGAGATGCTGCAAGCGCTGTTTCGCGATCATCAAGGCACAAGCCGCGGCTATTACCTGGACGTTTCCTGGGAAGAGACGCTCCGCAGACACGAGACGCGGCCTCAGCGCAGCCGGTTCGGCCCCGAGGACATGCGGCAGTGGTACCTCGAGCAGGACATCCTGCCTGACGCGACGGAGGCGATCATCGACGAGAGCAGCACACTGGCCGAGACCGTCGGGCTGATTCTCCGGGACACCGGTCTTCTGGCTGGCCAGGCGACCCGCCTGTGAGCAGCCGGGCTGCTGGCCCTGAGCCGTCGGACGGCGCTCGCACTCGCGCGGCCAACGCCGAGATGGTCCGTGGTGGGTGGCCTGGCTTCAGCTTGACGTCCTCCGGCGCCGCCCGCGGGCTACGAAGCCGCGGACATCAGCCGAGCAGATGCAGGACCCGTTCGGCCAGGCGTTCCAAGGTGCCCACCGGGTTATGCGGTGTCGCCGCCCCGTCGGGGCCAAGTTGGAGAAACCACCCCAGCGCGATCAAGCGGCGGAATCCCAGCACCCGCTCGGCTTCGCCTGGCATCAGGTCGATGTGACCCAGCAGCTGTTCTGCGTCCAGAGTGCCGTCGATGTGGGAGATGTGCTCGGTGAGTTCCCCCAATTCGAAGGCACGATCGCTGCGGCCGGAGTCTTCCCAGTCGATCAGCCGCACGCGGCGTTCGTGGCCATCCCACAGCAGGTTCGCGTGATTGCCGTCCGCCAGGCCGAGAACGGGCGGATGAGGGTTCACCACGAGCCGATCGGGCTCGGCGGAGGCCAGCCAGGCTGACCCCTCCCGGTAAGCCCGCCGCACCTCGGAACCCTCGCCAAGATCGGGCTGCTCGCTGGCCAGCTTACGAACCTTATCCACGGCAATGGCGGGTCCCCACGGTGCCGGCTTGACCTCCTCCAGCACTCGGGTGGAGATCGCCCGATGGAGCTGGCTCAGGGCTGCGGCCACCGCGCTGATCTGCTCGCCAGTGGCGTGATCGCCGCGCAAGACCTGGCCGGGCAGCCTTGTCATCGTGATCATGGGCGGGTGAGCGTCGAACGCGGCTTCCACCGGCGTGGGCGCAAGACCAGGTGCATGTTCGGCTAGAAGCGTCAGCGCCGCCCATTCCCGGTGAGGCTCTCCTCTGTCCCACGACCTGTATCGCTTGATCACGACAACATCGCCGATCTCGACACTGTGGGTGCTGAACCGGTCCGCCATGTGCTCGCTTCGCCTTCTCTCTGCCCCTCCACCAGAGGCAAGCGCCCTCCACGCGTGGCCTCATGAAGGAACGATGGTTATCTTGGGTTCTTTTGCGTTCTGCCTGTTCAGCGGGCTGCTGCGCAGTAAGGCAAGTTAGGCAGGTAGGCGCGGACGGCATGTGTGGCGGGCCATCTTCAAGGCTGAGATCAGCAAGGTGATGGCCAGGATGGGGAAGAGGACCGGGAGCGTGATCGGCGAAGCCACGCCCAGACGTTGATGAGGACCCGCATGAGCAGTGGTGGTGATCCAGCCGGGTAATCCACGTGGCGCTGAGCTTGAAGCCTGGACTCCTGCTCCGTTCCCGGCTGACCTTTTCCCTGGCATGAGCACCACCAGGTCCAGCTGAACTGACTGCCCAAGTCGGAATGAAAAAGTACTGCGGTGTGGCCAGTTTTGCCGAAACGAGCGCCGATAGTCGCTATCGGGCGCCAACTGCCGGGAATCATGCCCTGTGCCTCCCTGGTCCGGCGCTCAGCACGCCGTCACCGCCAGGGTAAAGGGTTGGCGAACGGCACCTGCCTCTGGCGCCTTCGTCATGGTGTCACGATGGCCGCCTACGACCCATGGGGGTTTCTAACCTGCAGCTTCTTCGAGTCTGGCTTCCAGGTCGATGGTCAACCGGCCGTGCGGGTCGCCGATCGGGCGGCCCTTGTGGACCAGCAGCCGGGCGAGGTGGCCGCCCTTGGCGATGCGGACGAACAGCGGGCCGGTGGTGCGCCCGGCAGCGGCCAGGCCCGCCGGGTAGGCGCGCACCGCGCGCACCGGGCAGGTGGCCGATGGTTATCTTGGGTTGTTGGGCGTTCCTGCTGGTCAGCGGGCTGATGCTCAGTGATGAGGAATCTGTCGCGGTCGTGCCGGGCCAGGCCGAGCAGCACGGCGATCTCCTCGTCCGACAGGCACTCATAGCCCGGGACCGCGACCCGGAACTTGATCGTGCGGGCCATGATCGTGCGGTGCTGACCGTCCTCACCTGGATCGAACCCCGCCGGCAGGTAGCGCAGGAACTTCGGCTGAGTAAGCGTGTTGACCACTGTCGGCGGCACCCAGCCCTGCAAGCTGCACCACGACAGGAACTCCCCGACGGTTCCCATGATCGCGTTCGCGGTGCCTTCGCTGCGATAGCGCACCGCGGCGCCCGGTTTGCGTGATCGCGACGGCATCGGCTCGTCCACCAGCCAGCGCTTCATCGCCATCAGCTGCGGAAGGCTCGGGCCGGCCCAGTCCAGCCCATGACCTCGGCAGTACGACAAGTACAAGGCGATCCGGCCCGCGTACGTCTTCTCGGTGTTGAACGCCCGGCCCGCCCCGCGCACCCCCGCCAGGTACGCGCACGCCTCGACATGCAACCCGAAGCCTTCATCGACGGCCCACCGCTCGGGTTCGTGCGATGAGCCCCAAAGTAGCTCTGCGTGATGATGGCTACTGTTCGTGTTCTCAGAAATGACCAGTTCTGCGAACGCTGGCGGCTCCCCGACGAGTGACCGGTTTGTCCCTGATCTTCGTTCTCAGAACCTCTCGCAAAACGGCCTTCTCAGAACACTCTCTGCGATAGGTTTTGCGACATATCCGAGCTGGCGGATCCGGCCGCTGCCGTCGAACAGTTCGATTGCCCGATGTGCGAGGCGCCCGCGGGCAGCACCTGCCGGACACGGGGCGGCAAGGTCGCACCCAAGTACCACACCCCTCGCTTCGTACTGGTACCGCAGCTGCGCACCGAATTGGAGGTGCGCACTCCGACCGAGCGCGGGCCCGGCCGGGTGTGGCAGGCGGGCCCGGCGGTGGACGCCATGGCTGCGGCGGTCGCGGCCAGACCGACCCGGGTCGGATATGCCCGGTGCAGTACGGCACAGCAGGAGCTGGACAGTCAGCTCGACGCCCTGAAGGAGGCGGGTTGTGAACCGATCTTCGCCGAGAAGATCACCACGCGCATCAAGGTGCGGCCGGAGTTCGCCAAGGCGATGAACTACGCCCGCACCATCAAGTCCGCCGTCCCGCACCAGCGCGTGATCTTTGCCGTGCACGAGATGAAGCGCTTGGCACGGGGCGCCGCCGAGTTGCTGGCCATCGCCGAGGAACTACGCAGCCACGACATCGAGCTGGAGCTGCTGAGCGGCCCGCTGCAGGGCATCTACAACCCGTCGGGGCACGGGGCGGCGTTGTTCGCCTTCTTCGCCGGGATGGCCGAGCCCGAGCGGGAGTACATCCGGGAGAAGTCGCTGGAAGGCCAGGCCTCAGCCCGCGAACGTGGCCGGCACGGCGGCCGGCCGAAAGTGTTCGATGACGACATGATCGCTTATGCCTGCAGCCTGCGCGAGCGCGGGGTGCCCGTGCCGGAGATCGCCCGCAAGCTGGTCATCCCCTCAGGCAAGAACAAGGGTCGTAGTCCTTCACTGGCCAGTGTCTATCGGGTGCTCGCCGCTGAGGGCGAAGCAGCGCCATGAACGCCGTTGCCGCGCCTCTGGAGCGGGCGCGGCAACGGTGAGGGTCTGTGGGCGAGTTGTTCGGTGGCGTCAGTGGCCGCCAGATAGCTCGCCGGACAGGGCGTCGTGCATAAGAGCGCTGGGCTGGTTCAGGCCGATGATCCGCACGGTCTTGCCGCGGGCGGCGTACTTGGCCTCGACGGCGTCCAGGGCGGCGACGGAGGAGGCGTCCCAGATGTGGGCGTCGGTCAGGTCAATGACCACGTCGTCGGGGTCGGTGGCGTAGTCGAACTGGGAGACGAGGTCGTTGGTGGAGGCGAAGAACAGTTCGCCGGTGACGGCGTAGACGACCTGGCTGCCGTCGGGATCGACGACGGCGGTGACCTCGGCCAGGTGCGCCACCCGGCGGGCGAAGATAACCAGGCCGGTCAGGGACCCGACGACGACGCCGATGGCCAGGTTGTGGGTGGCGACGACCACGGCGACGGTGATGACCATGACGGCGATCTCACCGGCGGGCATGCGCTTGAGGGTGGCCGGTGCTATGGAGTGCCAATCGAAGGTGCCGAAGGAGACCAGGATCATGACGGCGACGAGGGCGGCCATCGGGATCTGGGAGACCAGCGGGCCGAAGACGATGCACAGCACCATGAGTATGACGCCGGCGGTGAAGGTGGACAGCCGGGTGCGGGCGCCGTTCTTGACGTTGATCATGGTTTGGCCGATCATGGCGCAGCCGCCCATGCCGCCGAAGAAGCCGGTGACGATGTTGGCGATGCCCTGGCCGATGGACTCGCGGGTCTTTGAGGAGTGGGTGTCGGTGATGTCGTCCACCAGTTTGGCGGTCATCAGCGATTCCATGAGCCCGACCAGGGCGAAGCCGAGCGCGTACGGGGCGATAAGGGTGAGGGTGTCGAGCGTGAAGGGCACGTCCGGCAGGCCGGGTACGGGCAGCGAGGAGGGCAGGGCGCCGCGGTCGCCGACGGTGGGCACGGCCAGGTGGGCGCCGATGGTGAGGGCGGTGAGCGCGGCGATGGAGATCAGCGGGGCCGGGATCACCTTGGTCAGGCGGGGCAGGAACACCATCAGCGCGAGCGCGCCGACGACCAGCGGGTAGACGATCCACGGGACATCGATGAGCTCCGGCACCTGCGCCATGAAGATCAGGATTGCCAGGGCGTTGACGAAGCCGACCATGACGCTGCGTGGCACGAAGCGCATCAGCTTGGCCACGCCGAGCGCGCCGAGTGCGACCTGGATGAGGCCGCCGAGGATGACGGTGGCGACGAGGTGGCCGAGGCCGTGCTCGCGGGCCAGCGGGGCGACGACCAGGGCGATGGCACCGGTGGCGGCGGAGATCATGGCGGGGCGGCCGCCCACGAAGGCGATCACAACGGCCATGGTGAAGGAGGCGAACAGCCCGATGCTGGGGTCGACGCCCGCGATGATGGAGAACGAGATCGCCTCGGGGATCAACGCGAGGGCGACGACCAGGCCGGACAGGATCTCGGTCCGGGCCACCGAGGGCTTGAGCCAGGCGGGACGGCCAGACCGCAGGCGGGCGGCCAGACCGGCGGACGGGCCGATGGACGGGCGGGCGGGCACGGATGGGCTGGGCAACGGGCGTCCTTCAACGTGGAGCGGCCCCGTACGAGGGGACGGCGGGTGGCGTGCCCAGGCCGCAGGGCAGGGGCAGCAGGTGAGGAGGCGGCCGGAGGGCCGCGGGCACGATGACGCCCGTGCCCGAGTCAAAGAGAGCGGCAGGCCGGGCGGCGATGACGGCGTCGGCGCTGCCGCGGGCAGGTCACGGCGGGCAGCAGGCGGTGATGATCAAAGGCATGCGCGCGTCGATGTTCCTTACCTCGTGACGGGGACGGCCCTCATTTTGGTGCCGGTGCATGTCGGGTCGGATGCGGCAAGGGCGTCTGCCCAGACTGTGGCCTGGACGCCCTCCTGTGGTCCGGCCATTGGCAACTCTACCCTAACGTTAGGGGAGAGATTCGGCGTGGCAGGCGGTGGCCGCCCACATCGCCGCCACCGGCTGATCAGGGAGGTCGTGCAGAACATGGATGGATCGGCGCTCTCCGCCACTGACGTCGAGGTTCCGGCTTCGGCGAGCGGTGGTGAAGATCACATGCACATCGGGCAGGTGGCGGCGCGTACCGGGCTGTCGCTGCGCACCATCCGGCACTACGACGAGGTGGGCCTGGTGCGGCCCTCGGCGCGCACCCAGGGCGGTTTCCGCCTCTACACCGAGGCTGACGCGGCGCGCCTGATGGTGATCCGCCGGATGAAACCGCTCGGTTTCACCCTGGAGGAGATGGGCGAGCTGCTGAACGTCACCGACCGACTCGACAACAGCGGCGCGGCGGACCTGGGGGCGGCCGAGCGCGAGCATCTACTGGCCCGGCTAAGCCGGTTCGAGCAGGCCGCCCGCGAGCGCTGCGAGGCGCTGCGTACCCAGCTGAGCCGAGCCGAGGAGTTCGCCGCTGACCTGCGGCGCCGCGCGGGCCAGTTGGCCGTCGACCACGCTTGAACGCCGCTGCGGTTCCCCGTTCCCGGAACGAATCGCGAGACGCGCTGGAGGTCCACGACGCCTAGGACACGCTCTACTTCTGCCGACACCGCACACGTCACGCCGCCGGCCCACGGTTCACTCCTCTGATCCCGACGACCGCGCAGGTCACTCCGCGCGCTGCCGGTCCGCCGGCTCGGCTAGGGGCACACAAGCAGCGTCTCGCCGTGGCGGCAGGGCCATGGCGGTGACGGCGACCATGGCGAGCACTGCCGCGATAAGGACGAACGCCTGGCCGTAGCCTGCCGCCAGTTCCTCCGGCGCCGGGCTACCTTGTTCACCGTACCGTTCAGTGGTGAGTGCCACCAGGGCGGCCAGGCCGAGCGCTGCGCCGATCTGCTTGGCGGTGTTCATTAGCCCTGATGCCGCTCCCGCTTCTGCCGGGGCGATGCCGGAGGTGACCGTGACGGTTAGCGGCGTGTTCAGCAGGCCACCGCCGAGCGAGATCAGCACGGCCGGGCCGAGGACGGCCGTCAGGTAGTCCTCGCCCGGCGCGATGCGGCTCTGCCACCAGAAGCCGACGGCTCCGATCAGCGCCCCGGCGACGATGAGCACGCGATCGTCGGTGTGGCGCATCAGCCACGGGGTCAGCCGTAGCCCGACGAGCAGGGTCAGCAGGGTGTGCGGCAGGAACGCCAGCGCGGTTTTCAGCGGCCCGTAGCCCAGGACGTTCTGCAGAGACAGGGTCAGGAAGTACCACATCGGGTTCAGGCACGCGCCGGCCAGCAACATTGCCACATTTCCCAGCCAGATCGGCCGCCGCCGCACCAGGTGTGGCGGAATCAGCGGCGCACCCGCCATCCGCGTCTCGACCAGCGCGAACAGCCCCAGCAGGGCGAGCCCGGTGAGCGTGACGGCGGGCGAGCCCGATAGGCCACAGGCCAGCGCGGCCAGCCCGGCGGTGGACAGCGCCGCGCCGAGCACATCCAACCGCCGCACGCCGTCCTGTCCCGGGTGGGGGGCGATCAGGCGGGACGCGGCCAGGCAGGCCAGCCCGATCGGGACGTTGATCAACAGGATCCAGCGCCAGGACAGGTACTCGATCAGCGCGCCGCCTATGAGGTTGCCCGCGGTGCCGCCGGCCAGGCTGACCGCCGTCCAGACGGCGATCGCGCGGGTGCGCCGCGCGCCCTCGGGAAAGACGGACGTCAAGATCGTGAGCGTGGCCGGGGCGAGGACCGCCGCCCCCACCCCCTGACCGGCACGAGCGGCGATCAGCCAGCCGGGCGCATCCGCCAGCCCACCGGCCAGGCTCGCAGCGGTGAACAGGACCAGGCCTGCAGTGAAGATGCGCCGGTTCCCGCACAGATCGGCCAGGCGCCCGCCGAGCAGCAGCAGCCCGCCGAAGGCCAGCGCATACGCGTTGCCCACCCACGCCAGATGCCGCGCCTCGAAAGCGAGCGCGTGCTGAATCGCCGGCAGCCCGACGTTCACCACCGACACGTCCAGCACCACCATGAACTGCGCGCCACACAACAGCACCAACACGAGCGGCACTGGCCCCCTCTCCTATAGCGATGCGATCACATCGCAATACTGAGTTCAGCATATAATCCAATGTGGACACATTGAAAAAACTGGAGGGGTGATGGGCCGGGGACCGGGAGTCCACCACGAGCAGCGGCGCGCGGAGATCGCTGACGCGGTGCTCGCCATCGTTGCGGAGCGCGGCCTGGCGGCGGTCTCGCTGACCGAGGCGGCCGCCCGGGCGGGCATCTCACCAGGCCGGGTACAGCACTACTTCCCGGCCAAGCGGCAGCTCCTGGAGGCGGCCTTCGAACGCGGCAACGACCTGTCCAGCGTCCGTATCCGGGCCAAAGCCGGCGCCGACCTGCAGACCGCCGACCCCCGCCTGGTGCTCACCACGGTGCTGGGCGAGCTCATCCCCTACGACGCCGCCACCGAGGCACACCTGCGGGTCCGGCAGTCCTTTCACGCCTTCGCCTTCGCCGAGGAGAACATCGCCGCCCGGCTGCGCATCCTGTACGCAGACTTCCACCGGCAGATGGCCGACCTCATCGCCCGAGACCAACGGGCAGGACGCATCTCCGCCACCGTCGATCCCGTCGAGACGGCGCTCACACTCGTGGCCCTGGCCGAAGGACTGGCCGCCTACGTGCTCACCGGCGTCACCCCCGCCGGCATCGCTCGCGAGCGGGTGCTGGCGGCCATCGCCGACCTCTACCGCTGAAGAGGCATGCAGGCGCATCAGCAGCCGGGCCTTCCCCGCAGCGGCCAGCTTAGGGCACTATGGCGATCGTCGCCTCGGCAGAGGATACCGGCACCAGGCGAACGGCGTCGCCCGGCTTGCCGAGGCGGGCTCGTGGGGATCAGCCGGGCGGGCGCTGTGGTAGGAGACGCGGCGTTGGACGTCGTCCAGGACGATCTGCCGTTGGCGAGGTTCACCTGGACATGGCGGGTGAGCAGGACGCTGAACTCCGGGGTGGGTGGGGCGGCAGGTCGCCGGAGGCGTCACGGGTTATGATGATCTCCGACCAGGTGATGCGGATTTCCTCGCCGCGCACCGGCCGCGCCAGCTGGATGAGTTCGCCGATCTGCTCGGGAGTGAGCTTGTCCAGGTCGGGGACGGTCACGCGGTGGAAGGTGTGGCCTGCACGGTGAGCGGCGCCTGCAGGAAGCCGACGGTCCAGCGGGCCATCCGGCAGGGGTGAGGCCCCCGCTTCGGATTCCTCCGGCCGCCAGAGCGAGGTGAGGGGGCGACCGCCGCGTACTGCGGTGACGCTGATGACGGTGCCGGGCACGTCGCGGAAGGGGGGCGCCGCAGCGACTCGGCGCAGCGGCGCTACGGTGTCATCCCCGTGGGACATCGAGGACTGGTAGGCCGTCCACGGAGTACGGCGGCCTGCCAAGTCCTGCCTGCCTGACTCGGCCGAAGCCGACAGTGGTTGCGGTCAGATGCCGATGTCGGTCAGCCACTGACCGGGGGTACGGGGGGTGACGCCGAGCAGCTTCTGGGCGGAGTTCTCGGGCGCGATCGAGCGGTCCGGGAGTCCGCTCATGGCCGCGTAGGCTCCGGCTACGTCGGCGGCGGGGCCCTCGCCGATCAGGGGCGCGACGGAGGTGCGGAACTGCTCGGGGGTGATCTGCTCGAAGACCACGTTCTTGCCGAAGTGGACGCCGAACGCCTCGGCCAAGTCCGGCCCCGTGATCGCCGGATACTGTCCGACGGAGACCACCCCGGTGACGTCCGGACGCTCGAACAAGGCGACCGCGACGTCGGCGATGTCCAGGTGCGACGCCCAGGAGACGGGGAAGTCTGCCCGGATCGGGTAGGGCAGCCCGCCCCGTTCGCGGACCGTGTCGATGACGTACGGCATAAGCAGGTTCTCCAGGTACAGCTCGGGCGCGATCACCGCGTGGGACACCCCGCTGCCGGCCAGGCCCCTGACCAGCGCCGAGACCGCGTCACCGCCGGCGAGATCGATCTCGAAACCGCTGGTGGAGAACACCACGCGGGCCGGGCGGGCCTCGCGGACGGCGGCGACGATGTTGCGCGCGTAGGTCTGGCGGTCCTCTTCGGAGACCACCGGCAGGTGGACGAACACCCCGTCAGCACTTCGGTACGCCGCGGTCAGTTCCTCCGTGGAGGAGTAGCCGGCGGCCACCACGCGCGCGCCGTCCACGACGGCGTCCGGGTTGCGGGTCAGAGCGGTCACGAACTTGCCCGCGGTGGCGAGAGCGGCGACGACGGGGGCTCCCTGGGCGCCGGTGGCGCCGTGAATCACGTAGGTCATGGCCCCTATTAGTGCATACGATGCACCAGTTACAGCAACTGCACTAATGGGATACGGTCGAAAATGTGACTGATCCCTGTCTGCCGGAGTGCGGTGTCGCCCGATTCCTCACTCTGCTCAACGGCCCATGGGCCACCCTGATCGTGCGCGAACTGCTGCACGGCCCCCACCGCTTCACCGAACTGCGCGACGCCCTGCCCGGCATCAGCCCCCACACCCTGACCAGCCGGCTGCGCCAGTTCGAGCGGCACGGCATCGTGACGCGCACCACCTACGCGGAGATCCCGCCGCGCGTTGAGTACGAGCTCACCCCTCTCGGTGAGGGGCTGCGCGACGTCCTGGAGGCCATGGGGACCTGGGCCATGGCAGTGCCGGATCCTGGGGCCGACGTCACCGTCTGACCTGCCCCCCGGCGGTGCGGGCGCGGTCACGCCGAGGACGCCAGCCTCTGCCGCAGGGCGTCGTTGTCGTCGTGGTGGACGACCTCGTCGAAGCGCAGTCGCAGGCCGTGCTTGGCCAGCAGCTCGGCGACGATCACGTCGAGCTGCCGGCGGTGTTCCTTGGTGCGGGCCTGGAGTACGCCTCGCGGACCTCTTCGGGCTCGTCGGCGAGGAACTGGTTCATGCGCTCGCGGATATACCGCTTGAGGTTGTGCCCCTGAACACCCCGGTGACGCCGGCCTTGACGAGCCGCCCGAAGAGATGGTCCAGGAATTCGGACTGGGTGGCGAAGTGGGGCAGGAGCGGGCCGACGAAGGCGTAGGTGGGGATGCCGGCGTCGTTGAGTTCGGCGAGGGTAGGCAGGCGGGGAGGCGAGCGGGGCGCGCACCTCCAGCCAGCGGGTCACCTTGTCGTCGGTGGTGGTGATGGTCATGCCGACCTCGGCGCGGGGCAGGTTGGTGAGCAGGTCGATGTCGCGGGTGACGACGAGTGACTTGGTGAGGATGCGGACCAGGCCCGGGTAGGCGACGGCGTCGAGCTCAGGCAGGATGCCGCGGGTGAGGCGGTACTTCGTCCCCTGCCCCTGGTAGGGGTCGGTGACCGAGCTGAGCAGGATCGTGCCCTGGCGCTTGCCCTCCGGCATCGCCCGCTCCTTGCGGGCGAGCTCGACCGCGTTCTTCTTCACGTACAGGTAGTCGCCCCACTCCTTGACGGATCGGCCGAACTGCCGCCCAGCGAAGCTGGCGAAGAAGTAGGCACAGCCCAGGCGATGAACTCCTCGACCTTCTCACCGGGTTCGCGCTCCCAGTTCACCGTCGTCATGCGTCATAGCGAAGCAGAAGGCGGCGACAATTCGCCGGTCACCCAGTGGGGTTCACAGTGGGGTGGGCGGCGGCCTTGACGCCGTGCACGGCCTGGTTGATGCGCTCGGCGGCCTGGTCGGGGCCGGGTTGGCCGGCGTCGAGCCAGGCGATGACGGCCTCGATGGTGAGCGCGGGGATCAGGTTCGCCGCCCAGTCCAGCCACGGGCCTTCGGGAATCTCCCCGGCCAGGTTGCGGTGGGCAATCTCGCGGGAGGCGGCGGTGATGGAGTCGATCAGATCGCGGAAGTCGGGCTCGCGGGCGGCGTAGCGGAACAGCAGCCGGAAGCCGTTGGGGTCGGCGGAGGCGGCGCGGACCAGCGCGGGCAGGGTGCTCTCGTCGAAGTCGTCCACTCCGGTGGCTTCGGCCAGCCGCAGGCAGGCTCCATCCAACACGGCCCGGTACAGGTCGGCCTTGGACTCGAAGTGCCGATACAGCATGGCCCGGGTCAGCCCGGCCTCGGCGGCGACGTTGTCCAGGCCGGTGGCGGCGTACCCGGCGCGGGCGAAGGCGCGGGTGGCCGCGTCCAGGATCTGCTCGCGCCGTTCGGCGCGGCGTAGCCGCCGTACCGGCACCGCCTGCGCGGCCGGGGCGGCCCCTGTCTCCTGGGCCCCGTGAGCGCTGTCCGCGTCGGGGTTGCTCATCCGCACTCCTCCACTTGTGGAACTCGAAGTATACAAGTAGCGTTCTAGACATTCGAGTATACAAACTTTCGTCTACCTTCTGGAGGAGCCGTGCCCGATCCCGTCCGGCTGCCGTTCGAGCAGCCCGGCCCCCTGCAACCGCCGCCGCTGGTACGCCAGATGCAGGCCCAGGGACCCATCCACGCCATCCGCACCGCCGTAGGCGACCCCGCCTGGCTCGTGACCGAGTACGCGCAGGTGCGCGCCCTGCTGGACGACGACCGGCTCGGCCGCGCCCACCGCGAGCCCGAACGCGCCTCCCGCACCGGGGAATCGGCGCTGTTCGGCGGTCCGCTGGGCGGCTTCGACACCGAGCAGGCCGAGCACCGGCGGATGCGGTCACTGCTGCAGCCGCACTTCTCGCCCAAGCGGATGCGGGCGCTGCGCGGCCGCGTGGAGACGCTCACCACGCAGCTGCTGGATGAGATGGCCCCGGCCGGATCGCCCGCCGACCTGCACGCCGCGCTCGCCGTGCCGCTGCCGATCGCGGTCATCTGCGAGCTGCTCGGCGTCCCGTTCGCCGACCGCGCCCAGTTCCGGGAATGGACGCAAGCCGCCGCCGACATCACCAACCGCACCCGCTCCGAGCAGGGGCTGACCGAGCTGTTCGGCTACGGGCAAAAGCTCGTGGCCCGCAAACGCGCCGGCGGCGACCCGGAGGCCGATGTGATCTCCCGGCTGGCCGCCACCGACGGGGTCAGCGACGACGAGGCCGCCGCGATGGGCATGTTCCTGCTGTTCGCCGGACATGAGACCACGGTCACCGCGATCGGCACGGGCGCGATGTGGCTGCTGGCCAACCCGGACCAGTGGCAAGTCCTGGTGGAAGATCCTTCCCGGATCGACGCCGCGGTGGAGGAGATCCTGCGCGCGCCCCGTCTGGGCGGCGGCGGCATCCCCCGCTATGCCCGCACCGACCTGGACGTCGCCGGCGTGCACGTACGGGCCGGGGAACTGGTGCTGCTGGACACCGGCGCCGGCAACCACGACCCGGCCGTCTTCGCCGACCCCGACCGGTTCGACCTGCATCGGCCCGCCGTGCCGCACCTGTCGTTCGGGCACGGCGCCCGCTACTGCATCGGCGCGCCGCTGGCCCGCATCGAGCTGCAGGTGGTCTTCGCCCAGCTCGCCGCCCGCTTCCCCACGCTCAAGCTGGGGTGCGCGGTGGAGGAGCTGACCTTTGACACGCGCACGCTGACCGGCGGGCTGACCGCGCTGCCGGTGACCTGGTGACCGCCATGAGCACCGTGAAGACGAGCAGACGGCGGCCGCTCTTCGGCCGGATGTATCCCAAGATGGCCGCCGCCATGGACGAGGACGGCATGACCGAACGCCGCCAATCGCTGCTGGCGGGCCTGACCGGCGAGGTGGTGGAGGTCGGCGCCGGGCACGGCGTCAACTTCGCGCACTACCCGGCCGAGGTGACGCGGGTGGTGGCGGTAGAGCCCGAGCCGCGGTTGCGCGCGCAGGCGCAGGCCGCCGCCGCTGAGACCGCGGTCCCCGTGGAAGTGGTGCCCGGCGTGGCCGAGAACCTGCCGGTGGCGGATCAAAGCGTGGAGGCGGTGGTGTTCTGCATGGTGCTGTGCTCGCTGCCCGACGTCGGTGGGGCGCTGGCCGAGGCGCGGCGGGTGCTCAAGCCCGGCGGGCAGATCCGTTTCCTGGAGCATGTACGCGCCGACACGTTCGGCCTGGCCCGGATGCAGGATGTGCTGGATGCCACCGTCTGGCCGCTCATGGTCGGCGGCTGCCACCTCGGCCGCGACGCCGAGGCCGCGATCCGGCGGGCCGGGTTCCACATCGATCAACTGGATCGCTTCCTGTTCCCGCCCGCGCGCACCCCGGTCTCCTTCCACATCCTCGGTACGGCCCTGCGTGGTGGCGATGAGTGAGCGGCGCGACAGGATCGACGTCCCGTACGGCTCACGATCGCGACGCCGCCCTCAACGACGTGCCGCCGCTCTGGCTGACCACGCCGACCAGGCCGGTGTCCACCTGAATGCCGTCATCTGGCTCGCCACCGCCACCCGCTGCTGACGGTGGTGATTGCCCTCTGGGCGACTCGGTGTTCCAGCGGCCGTCCGACTCCACCTCATCGCCGTCGGCAGCCCGCAATGGGAGAACTCCTGGCGGCGCCCGCGCAGCCGATCACGGTCCGCCGTACGTGGCGCCCTCAGGCATGGTCGTTCGCAGCACGGTGAGCACGCGGTCAAGGACTGTGGCGAAGGTGGCGAGCTCAGCACGGGAGGTTCCGGCGAACAGCCTTGCGGTGCCGTCGTCGCGGTCCATGCCCCACCCGGCAGCCAGTGTCTCCCCGCGCGTGGTGAGCGAGACGAGGACCGCGCGCCGGTCGGTGGGATGTTTGGTGCGGGTCACGAAGCCGGCGCTTTCGAGCGCGTCCACCAGGCCGGTCACGTTGCGTGGGGTGCAGTCGAGTACGTCGCTGAGCTCGCGCTGGGTGAGCTGACCGCGGCGGTGGAGCAGCCAGATGACCTCGCCTCTGGCAGGAGTAAGCCCGCTGTCGGCCAGGCGACGGTTCATCTGAGCGCCGAGCACCACGGCCAGCTCGAACAACTGGTCCACGACCTGGGTTTCCTCGACGGCCATTCGTCTCCTCAAGATAGTGAAGTGGGCTTCACTATGTGGCGTTGTTCCTAATTGAGGATCAACGCTACTGGGAGGAGACGGCGCATGACCAGCAGCCGAGACGCTGCGCTCGTAGGCAGACGCCCGTGGACTGAGCGGCCGCTCTGGCAAGTGGGCTTCGCCGCCGCGCTGGTTGCCGCGGCGGCCAGCGTCATCGTGTACGTGGCCGCGCGGGCCGCCGGTGTGCCGATGGAGCTGACCGAGGTATTCGAGGACCACTTCGCGCGCATGCCCGTTATGAACATGGCGTGGGCGGCCCTCCTGGAGGGAGGGGTAGGCGGTACCGCGTTGGCCGTCGCGTGCCGACGATGGAGCCGCCGCCCGCGGTCGACCTTCGTGGTACTCGCGACGACCGGCGTCATCGCCTCGTTCGCCCTGCCCGTCACCAGCGACGCCAGTACCGCGACCAAGGTCGTCTTGTCGATCAGCCACGTCGTCGTGGCGCTGGTTATCGTGCCGGCGTTGGCACGAGCTCTTCCCTCTCGACACAGCAGGTCAGGGGGCTGATCGTTCGGTGATCCAACGGGCGGCGAGCAGGCCGGAGGCGGCGGTGAGTACGGCGGCCGCGACGACGGTGGCCTCCAGGCCGAAGGCGTCGGCCAGGAGGCCGGCCAGTAGGGCGCCTGCGGCGTAGCCGATGTCGCGCCAGAACCGGTAGGCGCCCAGGGCGTTGGCCCGCCAGGCGGGGTGGGCGTGGTCGGAGACGGCGGCGATGAGGGCCGGGTAGACCATGGCGGTGCCGATGCCGAGCGCGACGGCCGAGGCGATCCCGGCCAGCAGGGGGCGGTTCAGCAGGGCCAGCGCGAGGACGAAGCCGCCGGCCTGGACGAGCATGCCGTACACGATGAGGGGTTTGCGGCCGATGTGGTCGGCCAGATGGCCGGTGGGGATCTGGCCGAGGCCCCACAGGATCGGGTACAGGCCCTTGATCAGCCCGACGGCGGCCAGGCCGAGCCCGTGGTCGGTGAACAGCAGCGGGAAAACGCCCCAGGTCAGGCCGTCGTTGAGGTTGTTGACCAGACCGGCCTGGCTGGCGCCGCACAGCGAGCGCTCCCGCCAGGAGGTACGCGCGAACGTGGAGGCCAGCCCGGGGTGCTCACCGTCGGGCAGCGGTTTGGGGTGCTGGGCGAGTTCGAGGGCGACGTGGGCGGCGGTGTCGCGCACGATCAGCGCCAGGATCAGGCCCGCCGCGACGAAGACGACACCGATCAGCTCGGGCGCCGGGCGCAGCCCGTAGGCGGTGGCCAGGTAGCCGGTGAGCAGCGCGGTGACGCCGACCGCGGTGTAGCCGGCGGCCTCGTTCAGCCCCATGGCCAGACCGCGGCGAGCCGGGCCGACCAGGTCGATCTTCATGTTGACGGTCATCGACCAGGTCAGGCCCTGGTTGAGGCCGAGCAGCAGATTCGCGGCCACGATCCACCACCACGACGGCCCCCACGCGAGCATGAACGGCACCGGCGTACCGATCAGCCACCCGGCGACCAGGAGCTGCTTGCGGGTGAAACGGGCGGTCAACGCGCCCGCGGCGAGGTTCGTGGCCGCCTTCGTCAAGCCGAAGGCGATGATGAAGGAGAACACCGCCAGGTCGCTCGTCAGACCGAACACGTCAGCGCCGATCAGCGGGACAGTGGTGCGCTCCAGGCCCACCAGGCCGCCCACACACACGTTGACGATGACCAGCAGCGTGAACTGCAGCCAGTTCTCGGCCAGGCCGAGCCGCACCGGCCGTCCCGTGGTGGTGCTCACCGGTCACCGCCGCGCGCCGCGCTCTGGAGTCGCAGGCCGTGGGCGGCGGCGAACTCGGCCGGGCCACCGTCGAGGACGGTCAGGCCAGTGTGGCCAGCTCGTTCCAGCAGGCTCGCGGCGGTCGTACTGCGCTGTCCATGCTCGCAGGCCACGACCGCGCCCGCCGGAACGTCCGCGGCGTGTTCGGCCAACTCACCCAGTTCGAGGTGGAGGGCGCCGGGAACGTGTCCGGCGGCGTACTCGGCTTCTTGGCGCACATCAAGGTACGGGCCGTCCGGTGCGCGATCGGCCGGGACCAACGCCGTGGTGACCTCGCTGCCGCCCGCGGCCCGCCAGCCGGACATGCCACCTGCGAGGTGCCCGGCCAGCCGCTCGTAGCCGATCGTGTACGCCTGCCAGACGATCTCCTCCAGGTCCTGGCCGTCGCCGGCCACGAAAGCCAGAGGCACGGTGTCGGGCAGCACCCAGCCGAGCCAGGTGCCGAACTGCGGCCGCAGCTCTATCGACACCGAACCCGGGATGTGACCGGCGGCAAAGTCCGCCACCGGCCGGACATCCACGACGTACCCGCCGTCGGCAAGCAGGGCCCTGACCTGTCCGGCGTCCAGTTCCGGCAGCGACGGCGTGGCCGTCAGGACGGCAGGGCCCCGCCGGTTGACCTCGGTCAGGCGTGCGAAGTAGGCGGGATAGGAGCCCAGACTCGCCACCAACTGCCGGACGAAGGTGTCCTCGTCGGGCGCGGCCAGCAGCGGGTTGCTGCGCTTCTGGACGCCGATGGTCGTGGTGCGCTCGGCGCCGGGCGGGGCGGAGCAGAACGAACCGGCCCCGTGCGTGGGCCACACCGCGGTCTCCTCCGGCAGCGCGGCAAGCCGGTGCAGGGACCGGTATTGGGCCCGGGCCAGTTCCTCGGTGCGCTCGACGCCGAGCAGGTCGGTGCGGGCGGCAGAATCCACGATCAGTGAGCCGCCGGTGAACACCCCCAGCTCCCGGCCATCGTCCAGCAACAGGAACGACAGATGCTCGTCGGTGTGGCCAGGCGTGGCCAGCGCGCGCAGTCTCAGCCCACCCAAGTCGATCTCGTCGCCGTCGTCCAGGCCCCGGTGCGGGAAGGCGCGTTTCCCAGCGGCGGAGGCCAGCACGGCAGCGCCTGTCTCGTGGGCGAGTTGTACGGCGCCGGACAGGAAGTCGGCGTGTAGGTGCGTGTCGGCCGCGTACGCCACCGTCAGCCCGCGCCGGCGGGCGGCGGCGTGCAGGGCACGAAGGTCACGGCCGGCGTCCACGGCCAGCGCGCGCCCGTCGCCCAGGTCGAGCAGGTAGGCGCTGTTGCCCAGCCCTTCGTTCACCAGCGGTATCAGGTGGTCGTCTGCGAATCCCACGATGTCCTCCAAAGTCCGGCCTGATCCGGGGCCAGGGAAGGTCGCACGCAACCTTCTCCGTTATGTACGATATTCCATAGATTAATGGAGGATTGGATGATTGACGCAACCCCCGCCCAGGCCAAGGCCCAGCTGTATGAGGCGTTCGCGGCCAGCGGCAAGGCGCTGGCCAGCGGAAAGCGCCTGGAACTGCTCGACCTGCTCGCCCAGGGCGAACGCACCGTCGAAGCGCTGGCCAAGGCCGCCGGGCTGAACCTCACCACCGCCTCGGCCCACCTGCAGACCCTCAAGCAAGCCGGGTTCGTCACCACCCGCCGCGACGGCGTGCGCATCCACTACCGGCTCGCCGGCGACGACGTCGCCCAGCTGTTCGCGCTACTGCGCAAGGTCGCCGAGACCCACCAAGCCGCCGTCCCGGTGGCACGCGACGCCTACCTCGGCCCCGACGACGGCGCGGGCGAGGTCACCCGGGAGGAACTGCGCGCCCGCGTGCAGGCGGGCGAGGCGGTGGTGCTGGACGTGCGGCCGGTGGAGGAGTACGTGGCCGGCCACATTCCCGGCGCCGTGTCCATTCCGGTTTCCGAGCTGGCCGAGCGCATCAGCGAGCTGCCCGACGACGTCGAGATCGTCGTGTACTGCCGCGGTGAGTACTGCGTGCTGGCCTATGACGCGGTGCGGCTGCTGACCGATCACGGGCGCCGGGCGATCCGGCTCAGCGACGGCATGCTGGAGTGGCGGCTGTCCGAGCTGCCCGTCGAGGCTGGAGCATCGGCATGAACGCCCGCCCGGCCCCGCAGCCCCTCTCGCATTCTGGGCTGGCCGGCGGGCCGGTCTACCTCGACTACAACGCCACCACCCCCGTCGATACGCGGGTGAGCGAGGCGACGGCGGCGCAGCTGAGCGACCTGTTCGGCAATCCATCCAGCAGCCATCCCTTTGGCGAGCAGCCCCGCGCGGCGCTGCGGCACGCCCGCGAGCAGGTGGCTGCCCTGATCGGCGCCCGCCCGCACGAGATCGTCTTCACTGCCTCCGGTTCGGAGGCCGACCTGCTCGCGCTGCGCGGCGCGGTCCTCGCCTCCGGCCGCCCCCGCCCCCATATGATCACCCAGGCCACCGAGCACCCGGCCGTCCTGGAAACCTGCCACGCCCTGCAGCGCCTGTACGGCGCCCGGGTGACGGTGCTGCCGGTCGATAGCGACGGGCTGGTGGACCCAGCCGCGCTGGCCGCCGCACTGGATGACGAGACGGTCCTGGTGTCGGTGATGGCCGCCAACAACGAGACCGGCGCCCTGCAGCCGATCGCCGACCTGGCCGCCCTCGCTCACGAGCATGGCGCGCTGCTGCACTGCGACGCCGCCCAGGCCGTCGGCAAGATCGGAGTGGACGTCGAGGCGCTCGGCGTGGACCTGCTCACCGTGGTGGGACACAAGATGTACGCACCCAAGGGCGTCGCCGCGCTGTACGTCCGCGACGGCGTGGAACTGGAGCCGGTCGTCTACGGCGGCGGCCAAGAGCGCGGCCTGCGCGCCGGCACCGAGAACGTCGCCCTGGCCGCCGCGCTCGGCATCGCCACCGATCTGGCCGCCCGAGACCTGGCCGACGGCGAACCCGCCCGCCTCACCGCCCTGCGCGACGACCTGCACCGCCGGCTCGCCGATGGCCTGCCCGGCCGGGTACACCTCAACGGCCCCGCCGAGCGGCGGCTGCCCAACACGCTGAACGTCAGCATCGACGGCGTCCTCGGCCACGACCTGCTCACGGCGGCGCCCCAGCTTGCGGCCTCCACCGGGTCGGCCTGCCACATCGGCAGCCACACCCCCTCCCCAGTGGTGACCGCCATGGGCCTGGACGCCGAGCGCGCCCTCGCCGCGGTGCGGCTGTCCCTGGGCCGCTGGAGCACCCTCGCCGACATCGAGACGGCCGCGACCGCACTGATCAAGGCTGCCCACTGACCACGCCTCGCCCTGGTCCTGCTCGGGCCTGCTCGGGCTTGGCGCTTCGGCCCTGGTCTCCGCACCACCACCCTCATCGATGCGGTGCCCACGCCATACCGGCGCGACCGTCTACCGGCCGCCCGTGAGACGGGCCCCTGGCGGACGCGACCCGCTGCGGTGACGCGGGGCGCACCGTCAGTCCCAGGTCAGGCGTTGCTCCAGCAGCGCTTGCTGGGCCGGGTTGGCGGTCAGCTTCAGCGCCCGCTCATCGGCCCGCCGCGCTTCCTCACGGCGACCCAGGCACCGCAGCAGCTCGGCGCGGGTGGCGTGGAAGAGCGGATAGCGCTCCAGCGCTTGGCCGAGCTCCTCCAGCTCGGCCAGCGCCGCCTCAGGGCCCTGGACATGCCGCACGGCGATAGCCCGGTGCAGCCGCGTGACAGGTGAGGACGCCAGGTGGAGCAGCATGTCGTACAGGACGAGGATCTGCGTCCAGTCGGTGTCGGCGAAGGTCTCGGCCTCGGCGTGGCAGGCCACGATCGCCGCCTGCAGCTGGTATGGCCCCGGCCTGCGGTGGGCGCGGGCGGCCCGCGTGAGCAGGGCCGTGGCGTGCTCGATGGCCTGGCGGTTCCACAACGAGCGGTCCTGGTCGGCCAGCAGCACCAGCCGCCCGGCGAGGTCGAACCGGGCCGCGCCGCGGGCCCGGTGCAGCCGAATCAGCGCCAGCAGCCCGGCCGCTTCCGGCTCCTTGGGCAGCAGGTTCGCCAGCAGCGCGGCCAGCCACTCGGCGTCGTCGACCAGGTCGCGGGCCTGGGCCCGCTCGGCGGTGCTGGACAGGTAGCCCTCGTTGAACAGCAGGTAGATGACCGCCAGCACCTCGTGGACGCGCTGCGGCAGCTCCTGCTCGGCGGGGATGCGGTACGGGATCCCGGCCTCGCCGATCTTGCGTTTGGCGCGGGTGATGCGCTGCGCCACCGTGGACTCGGGCACCAGGAACGCGGCGGCGATCTGCGCGGCCGACAGCCCGCACACCACGCGCAGCGTGAGCGCGATCTGCGCGGCGCGGGACAGCGCCGGGTGGCAGCAGGTGAAGATCAGCCGCAGCCGGTCATCACGCGGAGCGGGCGCCGGCCAGGTGAGCTGGGCGAGCTTGGCCCGGTAGTTCGACTCCCGGCGCAGCACGTCCAGGCCGCGCCGCCGGGCCACGGTGAACAGCCACGCATCCGGCCGCTCGGGGATTCCCTCTGCCGGCCAGCGCCGCAGCGCGACCTCCACCGCGTCCTGCACCAGGTCCTCGGCGGCGGCGAAGTCGCCCAGCAGCGACACCAGGGACGCGGCCAGCCGGCCCGCGTGCTCACGCACCACGCGGGCCAGCACCTCCTGGCTCACTTCCCCGTGCACCGGCTCACTCATGAGACGGGACGGATCTCCACGATCGGGCAGGCCGGCCAGGAGCGAGCGATCTTCAGCGCCTCGTCCAGGTCCGCCACCTCGACCTCGGCGAACCCGCTCACCACCTCCTTGCCCTCCACGAACGGCCCGTCGGTGACCACCGGCTAACCCTGACCCAGGCGCACCGTGGTGGCGGTGTGCACCGGCGCCAGATGCGTATGGTGAGTGATCTTGTCGGCATGGTCGGCGAACCACTGCCCGACCGCCGCATAGGCGGCCTCGCGCTCCAGCTCGCCCATCGCCTCCAGCTTCTGGGCGAACTCCTCGGTCTCGATGAACATCAGCACATACTTCACGTCGTTCTCCCCAGTGGTGTCGTGGTCAGCGTGCCGGAAGGGCGGCGTACAGGTCGACGCCATTGCCGTCCGGGTCGGCCACCGTGGCGTAGCGCATCCCCCAGAACGCGTCGAACGGCTCGGCGATCCCCCGGTAGCCCGCCTCGACGAGCTCGGCGTAGGTGGCGTCCACCCCGGCCGGGGTGTCGAACTCGAAGCACAGCAGGGTACGCGGCCCGCCGGTCGGCGCGCTCCAGCCGGGCAGGAACGGCGTGCGGAAGCCTTCGGTGTCCAGCATGACGTGCAGCCCGTTCGGCAGGTCGCAACCGGCGTGCTCCGGGGAGTGCTCGTCGAGCTTGAACTCCAGGCCCAGGCGGGCGTAGAAGGCGATCGAGGCGTCCATGTCGGAAACCACGATGTCGATGGTGTTCAGGGTGGGATGCATGATGCGCTCCTTCGGGCTCGGTCGGTGACGTTAGGCCAGGCCGCCCGTGAGATCCCCCTTCGGGCTCACCTCGCCTGGCCAGGAGCCGACACTGCGACATGCCCGCTGACGGCTTGGCCCTCACCTCACAGACGATCGGCCGATGCCTCGATACGACACGGGCGCCGAAATTCTTCGCGCCGGTCGGCCGGTGCACGTCCGCGTCGCCGGTCACTCCGCCGGACCGGCGACGGCCTCCAGCTCCAGGTGGCGGTTCATGTCGAGCTCGAAGCGCCCGTACAGGTTCAGATGGGTCCAGAACAGCGCCGACAAACCCCGTCGATCGGCCAGACTCAGCCGTTTCTGCCAGGCCGGATCGCGCAACACGATCTGGATCAGATGCGTGTTCAGGTAGGTGATCGTCGCGGCGAGGAGGTGCAACGCCAGCGCGGACACCTCAGCGTGCTCGCGGTCGTCGCCGGTCAGGTCGCCGGCCTTGCCATAGAACAGGTCCTTGCTGGCGGAGTTGAAGTTCTCCACCACGTTCAGCCCTTCGCCGATCTCCCGCCGCAGCTCCTCATCCGCGAGATACTCACAGATGAAGATCGTCCGCACGACACGGCCCAGCTCCTCGATCGCCTGATAGGTGGGGTGCTTGGGACCGCCGCGGGTGAAGCGCCGCAACATCTGGTGCGACTCCGCGGTGCGCAACCGCAGCGCGGTCGCGTGCTTGACCATCATGTCGTAGTGGCGGGCGATCACTTCCCAGTCGATCGTCTTGTGCGACAGCACCGCCTCCAGCGCCGACCACGCCTCATCCTCTCCCGGGCCGGTACAACCGGGCCGAGCCGATGTTCTTCAACCGCGGCAGCAGCTTGAAATCCAGCAGCTCGGAGAAGGCGAACCCGACGATGGAGGCGCCGTGCGTGTCGGTGTACTGGCGATCGATCTCGGCGTCGGTCAGATGCCGCAGCAGCCCCTCGATCATGGAGGCGACCTCGGAGGCCGTCGTGGAGGTCACCTGCGAGTAAATGCACACGCTCTTGCGCTCGACGTGCCAGTACACCATGATCCCCGGCCCGCCGTAGCGCTGATGCCACTCCGTCATCACGTTGGCCGCCCAGGACCCGAACTTGCGCGAGTCCGACGCGCACGCGGTCCCCGCTCCCCACAACCCGGCGTCCCGCGCGGCCAGGGTAGCGTTGACCACGGTGCGGATCGCCGCTCGCAGGTTGTCGCGGTTGATGAACAGCCGGCGGGTGCGCCGCAGCGCCGCCTCGGTGTCAACCTGGGCGCCGGCCTGCCCATCGGCGGGCGCGGCCGCGGCCACACCGTCGGCGACCCGCTTGATCCCCACGTTCGTCCCCAGCCCGTACAGGCACAGCAGCAACCGCCGCTGCAGCACCGCCGCATCGGTGACGGTGCGCGAGGCCACCGAGGTGAACGCGGCGGTGTAGCCGGTGACGTGCGCGACGTCCTTGAGCACGTCCAGCAAGTCGATCACGCCCCACCGGCGGGAGATCTCCTGCTTGAGCGCCTTCAGCCCGGCCGGCTCCTCCTGCTTGCCGATCGGCGGCACGCTGATCCACGCCTCGCCCTTCTTACGAGTGAGCTTCACCCCGCCGGTCGCGTGCTGGCGCATCGCCTTGTCCAGACGGTCCAGGGCGGCGGTGTGGCGGCGCTGCAGGTCGGCGATGAACGCGGCCGGATCACGCGGCTTGGCCAGCGCCTCGTAATGCACGTCGCGGTTGTCGTCGAAATCGGCCGGCAGGTCACCGTCGGGGTTGCGCCAGGTCTTGGCGCCCTCCACCCAGATCTCCCGGCGCCGGATCGCCTTGCGCAGCGCGACCAGCGCGCACAGCTCGTACGGGATGCGCTCGATGCGGCCGCGCTCGCCGACCACGGCCTCCTGCCAGTCCTCGGGCACCACATGCTCCAGCGGCACCAGCTCGCTGCGATCGTAGAAGACCGCTTCGGAATCGGCGTAGCGCTGCAGCAGCTTCAGCGCGTCCATCACCGGCCGGAAGGCCGTGTTATTGCACCGGAACGTGAGCGCTCGCAGCAGCTTGGGCAGGCCCCGCCGGTAGTGGCGCGAATAGGAACCGCGCAGCTTGATCCGCACCCGGGTGTTGAACGCCTGCTCGTTCGCCCTGGCCTCGGCCACGATGTCGGCCAGCGTGCCGGCGCCCACCACCGGGTAGATCGCTTCACGCACGACCTCCTCGGGCAGATCGAGGGCGGCCTGGGCGAGCCGGGCCAAGATGCCGTTCTTGCCGTGCACCCGCCGGAACTCGCCTGCGATCTCGTTCTCGACCTTCTTCTCCGCCCGCACACTGATCTTGTGCACGAGTTGGATCAGCAGCTCCACGAGCCCATCGATCATTTCGGTCTTGCGCACCCAGCACAGCGCCGCCAGCAGCGTCAGGCACACCCGCGGGGAGGCGGCGGCGAAGTCCGAGGGGTACATCCGCATCGCCCGCGCCCGCCAGGCCTCCACGACCTTCTCCGAGATGCCCTCGAACAGATGCTCGGGCAGGCCAATCGCCTTGACCCGCTCCAGCTTGCCGATCTCGTTCAGCAGCGTCTCCAACTGCAACGGCCCCGGGTCCTCCTTCAGCTCCTGCAGGAAGCTCCGCATCCCCCCGCCCCAATACCGTCGCTCTCGGGCGCCGGGTCAGGTACGGCGATGAGCTCCTGTAGCGCGGTCACCGCCGCGGGCGGCAGTCGCTCCATCGTGGTGGTGGTGAACTCCCGCTCGAACATCGCCTCGGCCGCGCCCAGCAGCCGCTCCACCGGCCGGGCCGCGGGGGGCTCCATCCGTTCCTCACGGCAGCGGGCCAGCAGCGCCGCCCGCAACCGCTCCCGGGAGGTCTCCACCGGGCACATATCCCGCGCGAGCCAGAAGATCAGCTTGTCCTCATCGGCCACTGTGACCTGCCGGAAGCCGTGGAACTGCCGGACCTGAGAGCGGTGGTACTCGATCGTGCTGCCCGACCACTGATATTGCGTGAACGACTCCGGACCGACCTTCACCTGGCCGGCCATGTACTCCACGGCCGCCTTCGGCACGTCCTCCCGCCGGGGAAAGCACCCCTCCAGCTCGAAGAACTTCAGCAACAGCGCGAACCCGAGCCGGGTCGCACCGCTCTTGTTCGCCAGCAGATCGAGCTCCGCCTCATCCAGCGTCCAGCACTCGATGAGGTCCTCCAGCTCCCAGTCTCTTCGCACCGGCCGGGCTCCTTGTCTCCCCCGATCGCAGTGAAGGTTCGAGAGCACACGCTGATCTGATTCCGTGCCGCTACGGCCTGGTACCGCCTACCTGTGACCATCACGTGCTGACTTCGACACATTGCAGAGCGCTACTTTGGGGCTCATCGCACGGACCCGAGCGGTGGGCCTCGACCACCACCCACCACACCGACTCATCGGCGGCCACCGCCCGCTCAGGGCGGTAGTAGCGAGGCAACGCACCTGACATGCCTGACATGCCTGAGAACCCCTGGATATCTGTGAGGCAAGTACGCGCCAACCCTACTTGACGAACATGCCTGACTACTAAGAGTCACCCAGGATAAGGAGGGCCGAGACTATCGCAGTCGGTGTCCGTTCCTGCGGAAAGCGCCTAAGCCGACCGCATCGTGGCACACCGCACTGCCCGATGCGCTCCTCAACGAGTGGGCCGCGTGCCAGGAGCCGGGAGCCGGCGACGACGCTCATACGCCGGATCGGTAGGAAGTACGCCATGGGCGAGCGGCACCTCGAAGTAGGCGGAGCTGAACGGTTCCCGCCACAGCAACACCCGGTACCGCCCTGTAAGAGTCCAGGTGGAAGGATCTACGGCAACGGCACCGATTATGACCGGCCCGTTGCGAAGTTGTACGTCACCGTCATCGAACCGAGCGGTCAAACCGCGTCGCCACCATCGCACCCCCGTACGCCCGAAGCCCGAGGTATGACGATGAAGCGCCGGCTAGGTTGAGAGGCTCAACTTACTTTGTAAAGGGGGCGAAGCGCACAGCCAGCTCCTTGATCTACAGAGGAACGGGCTTCGCCCGTACAGCCTCCAACAAGCCAAGCTCACCCTACCGAGGCCGAAGCTCCCTGCCTCACCAGCAGCGATCTTGCCATTGGTCATCTCCTGTCGTGCATGCTGGGAGTGGCTGCGCCGAGCTCGGCCCAGCTCACCGGCTTGGGCAGGTTCCGCGCAAAGAATGGGTGGATAGATGCCCAGGGCCTTTGTACGGTGGTGCCGACGACAAGGGGGGCCGGAGGTGACGGCTGCGAGCACGGTCTTTCGGAACCTACGCGCGCTTCGTCACGACCCGCCGGGGTACGCGAAGCAGGGAGCGCGGCGCACGACGTTCCAGTCGGCGCTGGAACAGTGCGAGCAGTTCCTGACCGCCGCTGGTATCGCGGGGTACGCCACCCGGCCTGTTCAGCTCTTCTACGCCTTGTCACAGGCGGGCCGTGCCATTGTCGCCGCATCACCGCACGTCGGTAACCAAGGGTGGAGGGTTAGCGGTCACGGTCTGACCGCTAACACCAATGCCCTGCTCGCCGCCGATGTCACGGTCACCGCCACCAAAGCGGGTCTGTTCCCCGCCGTTGCCTCAGCGCTGAACGTCGAGGCTCTGGTCCCTGACGAGCCGGTGGCTCTTCGAGAGCTGTGGCCGTTGCTGCCGGAGACAGCGCACGTCCCCCTCACGGATGATGCCCTGCTGCCTGTTCTGCTGTTCTTCCCGCATGGATGGCCCGAGGTCGACACCTTCTCCCATGCCGAGGTCAGTTGGATTCCTCACCGCGTGAAGGACTTGTACGGCGCGGATCACGTGCGAGTCAAAGAGCATCTCGATCACTACCCGGCGTTGAAAGACAGTGCGCTGCAGGTATCGCATCCGATGGGTGGCCTGCGCTGGGACCGCGCGGGGCCTGGTCTCACTCTCGAGGTTGAATGGCGTAGCGGTTCGCCACCGCTGATGTTGCCTGATCAGAGGACATTGGGTGACCTGGGTGTTGCCTGCTACAGGTCCGCCGACGATTGCGTCCTCACCCCTGCGGTCGGCTCGATGTCGACCGGCCTGCATCCATTCTTGGCTCTGTGGGCCATACTGCTGGCGTTGTCGTCGCTGGCGCGCTACGAGCCGGCCGCTTGGTCCAAGATGATCGACATTGACCGGTCAGCTGAGGCCAACGCGATCGAGCATCTTCTTGAGGAAGCGACCACGGCCGTCCCCGCTGCGGCGTTCTATCTGCTTTCGACTTTCGAGGGGCCTCACTTGGGTCCGCGCAATGAGCCCCAAAATAGCCCTGCGTAACGATGGCTACTGTTTGTGTTCGCAGAAATGGTTCTGACAGACCTCGCCGATCGGCCGGGCCGTGTCACCTGCACTTACCTGCGGCGTCTGTTGAAGTGGTTGAGATTGAGGATCAGGTGGCTGATAACGATCAGGAGCGCCAGGGTCCAGGCGGTTGGGTACGGGATTGAGGGCAGGTCGGGTAGCCATCCCCTGAGCGACGGCCACGGCCCCCACGAGGATGGCGGACAGGAGCAGGGTCATCCCCAGGACATTCACGGCCACGGTGGCGGCGCTGGCCAGGATGAACTGCCGGCCCGATAGTGGCTTATCTCCGGTGAGCGTCCAGCTGAATCCGAGGATCGAGAAGGTGTAGCCGTGCGGCTTCGGCGCCTGCTCATCATGGAGTTCACCAGAGCGGCCAGGGGATGTGTCAGGACGACTTCGGGTGGCCATCAGCGGCTCCGTCATCTCGATGTGGGGCGGCATCAGCATCCTAAAGTGAGGGGGTGACAATCGGTGTGATGTACGACGGCGGCTGGTGGGCCCATGTCAGCGGGTACTTCCTGCATGATCACCCCTGGCGGGCACGGATCTCCTTCCAGGGTCTGCACGACGTTATCCGGCAGGCCCTCGGCGATCCACAGGCACGCGTGGACGCCCATTACGTACGAGCCCGCCCGTCCACGCCAGCGGCCAGTTTCGAGCACGTCCTGCAGCAGGCCGGGATCACACGACATGATGTGCCACTGACCGGCCCCTCAGAGAAGGGCGCTGATGTGCTCTACACCATTGTCGCCTTGGAAAATGCCCTGACCAGGCCATGGAAGACAGTGGTGCTGCTGACCGGAGACAAAGATTTCGTCCCGCTCGTCGCCCGCCTGGTCGAGCTGGACAGGCACGTCATCGTTCCCCGGATGCAGCAGCCCGTGGCCACCGCTGCCGCGCTCGTCGCAGCGGCCTCGAGCGCGCCGCCGCTGGAGGAACTCCTCGCCGTCGGGTTGCGCGAGGACTACCAGGGCGCGCGGCCGTTCGTCGGCCCCATCGCGGGCGCGCCCATCCCCGGTGGTGGCGAGCTGCGCGGCACGATCACCCGCTGGGATCCCGGCGCAACGTCAGGGTTCATCACCGACACTGTGGGGCAGTCCTGGTTCGTTTCACGCGACAGCCTGCCCGGGGGACGAACGTCGTTGCCGAAAGGCACGCTCGTGCGGTTCAGCGGCCGCCCGAAGCCCAAGCCGGGGAAGCGGTACCCCGAGGCGTTTTCCGTGATGATCGTGGCGTAGCCACTAGCTTGCCACCGTGCTCGGCTGGAACCAGTCGCTGTACGGGTCCTTCATCGCCGCGGTGGTAGCAAGGCCGTCCTCATCGCCCTGGGCGGCTGCGGCCGGCAGTGGGTGTCGCGCAAGGCCATCTGAAACACTTCTATGAAGTTCCAGCCTCGGCTGACGCTGGGAGGACCAATATCGGTGCCCTGCCGCCCTCACGGCGCCACCCGTGCTCGACTTCGACCTCAGCGGCTGCGGTCTCCCGGCACGAACCAGGTCGGAAACGCTTCAGCGGTTCCTTGACCGAACGTCGGACAACCGCGGCATAGGCCGCGAGGATGGTGATGCGCTTGCTCACGACGATGACGAGGCCCTACTGGCTGATCTGGAATGGATTGTGCGGGACCTTGCGGTCCGCCATCCCGCCCCACGCCCGGCGCTGCCCGCCAAGCTTGCCGGTGGCGCCCGTGGCTACGACGAAGGCCATGGGCCAAGACCAGAGGCCGCGCCCCGGCGATCTGTCAGCGCGCTGCCGTATCGTACGCGTTCATGATCGGCTTACCTCGGCCTCTCGCCCTTGGGCTCGCGGCCGTCCTGCTGCTGGGCTGCCTGGCCTCCGACGCGCATCTCGACGATGAGGGCTATTTCTGCGGTTTCGTCGGCAACACGATGTCCTGCGGCTCGCCGGAGCGGGACGCCGCCATCGCGGCCGCCATGCTCACGCCCGACGAGGCGCGTTCCGTCGGCTGCCCACCGCTCTACGTCGGGCAGCGGCAGCGGGAGCGGGAGGCCGGGGAGGTGCTGCCGGAGCCCGAGCCGACCAGCTTCGCCGTCCGCACCCCCGATCCGGCGCTCGCCGCCCGCGTCGGCGCGGCGTGGGACCGGATCGAGCGCTGGCTCGGTGCGCACGCGTCGGCCACTCTGCGCAAGCTGCGCTTCGGCGCCGAGCCGGAGCGCCTGGCCGAGTGGGAGCATTACGCGGGCCGCCGTCTGCCCGACGACCTGTACGCCTCTTACCTGCGCCACGACGGCGCGGACGGCAACCTGGGCGACGGCTTCCGGCTTCCTGGCGGGTACGGCCTGCTGGAGGTCAACGACATCGACTACATCAACACGGGCAACTGCCAGAACCTCGTCCTGGCCGGTGACCTGGCGGACGCCGATCCCGAGCACGGCACCTGGCACGGCAGCCTGCTGCCCACCGGCAGCGACGCCTCAGGACGCGAGTTGTTCGTCGAGCCCCGCACCGGCCGGGTGGGCGAGGCCGCCTTCGGCGA
This sequence comes from Nonomuraea sp. NPDC049400, assembly GCF_044466425.1. Taxonomy (NCBI): domain Bacteria; kingdom Bacillati; phylum Actinomycetota; class Actinomycetes; order Streptosporangiales; family Streptosporangiaceae; genus Nonomuraea; species Nonomuraea sp. NPDC049400. The sequence continues at coordinate 31,743 of NZ_JBITMP010000056.1, read as the reverse complement.
GCGGCTCCGCTACGACGGCCCGATGGGTTTCCCGTCGCACGCGGCGATGCTGGAGGCGCTGGCCGCCGCGCTGGAGGGCGGCGCCGCGATCCGCGGGTCGTACCCGACGGTGACCGGGAGCTGCGAGCTGCGCTGGGCCGCGAAGCCCGCTCCGCGGCCGGGCGGGTGCGCGGGCGGGCCCCGTCCAACCCCCACGCCCACCCCCACCCCGCAGCCGCCCACCAACGCGGACAAGCGCGCCACCGGCTGCCTGCCCGACCACCGAGCCCCCGTCGTGCGCACCCCGCGAGCCGCCGTCACCGCCCAGGTGAACGCCACCTGGCGGCGCATCGAGCGCTGGCTCGCCCGGCACGCGCCCGCCACGTACAAGAGCCTGCGCCCGCCGGCCACCCCCCTGGCGATCGCGCGGGCCGAGTCCGCCATGGGCGCGCGCTTCCCCGACGACCTGCGCGCCTCGCTGCTACGCCACGACGGGGCGAACGACTGGGGCTTCTCCTTCCCGCCGATCTACAACGCCATGTCGGTACGCGGCATGCAGCGCGACTGGCAGGGGAACTGCGACATCACACTCGAGGACCCGGAGCTGAGCCCGTACTGGTGGCACGGCCGCCTGATCCCCTTCGGCTACGACAGCACCGGCGGCAACCTGATCGTCGACCCCGACACTGGCCGCACCGGCAGCTTCCACAATGAGGACGGTCTGCACACGGACGACGGCGACATCTGGCCCTCCTACCTGGCCCTGCTCAAAGTCACCGCGCGCGCCCTGGAACGGGGCGAGCCGGTGCACGGCTGGCAGCCCGGCGTGGAGAAAAGCCGCCTGGACTGGCGCTACAAGGGTTAGGCGCTCATCCCGCCGTCCACCGCGACCGTGGCGGGAAATCCGGCCAAGCTCGCCTCCTTTCTGAAGATCCATCGTTCCTGGAGAGGGGACTGCCTGGGCGCTTCCCCCAGGCGTACGCGCTGCGCGGCAGGCGCAGCGGGGCATCGTCTCGGCCGGCGCCACCTGGTTCCCGGTTACGAGAGCCAGCCGCGGTAGCGCAGGCTCGGGGCGCGTCCTCGGCAGAAGGGTGAGCAGTACAGGCGGACTCGGCTCGGCCCCAGTATGGGCTGCGCCATTGGTTGCGCGCACACACGGCAACACCCGGGGTCGATGACGGGAGCAAGATCAGCCAACAGTTGCTCAACGCCAGGCAGTTCCTCGGGCATCGGATCGTCATCGGCCCGGCACCCGGTGAAGGCCAGCAGCTGGTGAAAAGTCGCTCGCAGCTCGGTCAGATCGCGACGGCGGGCGCCGAGCAGGGCGAGGTAGTCCTCGATCGGCCAGTGGATGAGGGATCTCGCACGTGTCAGGTACACGCCGACCCGGTCGATGCGATATCGGTTGGTGAAGTCCATCAAGGTGTAGCCGAGGAGCTGCAGGATCATCGGGAGGGGGAAGCGTTCGGTGCGACGGGTGCTCTTGAAGTCGATCAGTAGGCCGTCCACGATGAGGTCGGCGTCGGCGGAGACGTAGGCGCTGCCGTCGAAGGTGGGCCCCGGCAGGCACATCTGCGGTGCGGTCGCGCGGCGAAGCTGGCCCAGCGGCCCGGCGCTTGCAGCCTGCACCTGCGCGACGGTGTCGCGCAGGAGGTCGTGATGCGGGAGTGCCAGCAGTGTGGTCAAAGTGAAGGCGCCAGGGTTGGCGAAGGCCTCCTTGCACAACGGGGTCAGCGGAAAGGCCACGGGGTTACGGAAGTTGAGGGCATACCAGGCGGCTCCGAGAAGCAGACGAGCCAAGCCTTCCTCCTCTTCTTCGGTCCGTGCCAGGGGACGTCCGCGGTCGTCGAGTTGCAGCTCGGAGAGTGTCACGCGCAACCGCTCGAGCAGTTGAAGGCCAACCGTCTCCATCGCCTCCCATCCGGCATGCTGGCCGAGGGCCAGTGCAGTGGCACGCAGGTTGTCCACGCCCATGACGGTGGCGGCATCGACGCCCGCGACTTGAGTGAAGGCGAAGCGCAGACGCTGGTCGATTGCGGTCCCCACGGTGCCCGCCTCATATCCGACGCCCGGCCCTGGCAAGATCAAGGGCGTGCTCGGCAGCTGCGCCACATAGCTCGCGCGAAGCCGGCGAACGCCCGCCGACAGCTCTCGATCCAGGAACCGACGTAGCGGTGTGCGGGGCGAGGCCAACCCTTGCGTCAGGCTCATACCCGGAGAGAGTAGACGCCGACAGTGACAAAAAATCAACTCATCGTGATCATTGGCCCCCTGCGAGGAGCCCGTAGGGCCGGGGACCGCGTCCTGGCGGCGAGGCCAGATTCGGCGCGGTCGGTGTGGAGGAGAAGCTTCGAGCGGCTGCCTGGACATCCCGATCCCAAGAATGGCGTCGAAGGCCAAGGCGCCTGCACACATGGATGGCCGTCAGCGACTGGGTGAGTAAGAACCCTCACGCGCAGTCCCATGCGGACTACTCGACCCACTTTAGGGACGCCGGGCTGACGATCATCATCGAAGAGAAGTTCGCGCCGGACAAGCCCGCGCTCACGCGCAGCCCCCACTTCAAGCTCAGCGGTGGGCCGCCAGCACCACCGACACCGGCTGACGTGCGCAACGCAGGTTAAGTCGGTAAAACTCGCGTCATGCGGTACATGCGCTCGCGGCGGTGCAGGTCAGCCGTGGTGCTAAGCACATGTTCCAGGGGAATCAATCGGTGAAGACCTTGTCTCCCCCCGGTCAGCACCACCGGCCTGGCCAGGGTAGATCCAATCCCGTGCACCACGTGGCCCGAGTCTTACCGACAGGCCTTGTTGTCCGGGCTTCCTTGTCAGCGGGGGAAGCTGTGTGGTGTTTTCGCGTTGAGGTGCCCTGGCGCTTGGGAGGAAAAGCCTTAGGTCGAGGCGCTCATGCAGCTGCCGCAGAGTCTGGAGCGACGTCTGGAGGAGAGGTGAACGACCAGCTGTGTGGTCTGGGCATCAGGTTGCTGGCGCGCTGGTGTGCCTCTGGCCGCCAGCCGATGTCGACCCGGCACCGGCCTGGCCCCGGCTGTCTGGCCGGCACTCCGGCGAGCTGTTCGAGTCCAACCGGCGAGCTGCCCGGCAGGCAGCGGACGCTGCGCCAGCTACGGAGCGGCACTCGAGCCGAACGCGCCGGCCTACGGCTGATACGAACCACGGCTGGTGCCGAGGCAGCCGACGTCGTCCACCCCGTCTGGCAGGTGCGTCACGGCATGTAAGGCTGCGCAGCCTGGAGTGTGAACCTGCGTGACGATCACACCGTTATCCACCCAAAGCACCACGGCCATGCTTTCGTCGTTCGTGGGCGTCGCCTTGCAGGAGAAACACCAGCGCCTTTCCGTCTGGGGCCGATCAGTAGTCACGGCCACCGCCACCATGCGCGATCCGGAATATCACGGCCCCACGCTACGATCACCAGGCCCATGCTCGGACACGTTAGTGCTGCGGCCCTACGATCGCGGCTTAGCGGCGTGTTGGCTCATCGGGAATGGGACGGAATCGGCGCGTCAGAGACGCGTGGGCGTTTCAGGGTCGGGTAAGGCTCCGCTTGTGCGATGCCCAGCGTGCGGCTGGGCGCTTCCTTCGTGCGGGCCGGCCGCCCTGACGACGGCAGGGCGGCCTTCACATCCTCCAGCCGCGATAGCTGCACATGTCACGCGATAGCTGCACATGTCAGCGGGCCGGTTGGTAGCTGGTCTCAGCGCAGCAGGGGCTCGACGCCCATACCGTACGGGCTTCGCCCGTACGTCCTTCCAAAGAGGATGTTTTCGAACCTCCGATGGGGTCGGGCTGCACCCGGACCGCCAGGGCTCAGCCCAGCGCGTCCATCAGGGCGATGACATAGGCGTCCAGCCGCTCCTCCACGGATCGCGTCGTCAGCTCTGCTCTGCCTGCCTCCCATCGTTATCTGGGGTTGTTGAGCGAACCTGCTGGTCAGCTGCTTGAAGGCCTGTCAGTCACGTAAGGCAAGTAGGCTGCCCTGATCTGCTCTGGCGGTCACGGTTGGGCAGTGGGTTCGTCGCGGTCTGCCGCTGCCGCGGGACTCGTTGCCGCGCGAAAATCCGGTTGCTTGCTGGTGAACGCGCCAGCAAGATCAGGTCATGACCACCATGCATGAGGCATCCGGATGCATCATCGTGTCGGGAATGCCGGCGGCGGGGAAGTCGACGGTGACCGGGCTGGCCGCCCGGCTCCTGCCTCGGGCCGCTCGCGTTAAGGCCGATGACGTGAGTGAGATGATCCTCCGCGGCGGTGTCTGGGCCCTGGGTGAGCCTAGGGAGGAGGCCGTCCGACAGGTGGAACTACGCAACCGCAATCTGGCTGCGCTGACAGCCAACTTCGTCGATTTCGGCTTCAGCGTGCTGATGGACAACCTTGTCGTGGACCGGGCGGAGCTGGACTTCCTGGTCGGCCTGTTGGCGCCGCGCCCGGTGCGACTGGTCACCCTCGCGCCGGGGGTGGAATCATGCCGCAAACGCAACGCGACACGGGATCCGGAGGAGCGCACGGAGTTTGACGACTATCACCGCCTTGAGGCCGATCTGCGGCGGGAATTCGGCGATGTCGGCTGGTGGTTCGACACCTCCGCGCTCAGTCCCGAGGAGACCGCCGAACGGCTCCTGCGGGAGGCGTCTCAGCTCCCGCCGCTGAGATGAGGGTGGAAGAGGGGGCCGTCATGGCGCTCCTTAATGCGGCGAGAGGGCTTTAACTCGTTGCTGGCTCGGCGAGCCGGGCCTCCAGATCGGCGATCATCTGGGCCAGCAGGCTGCTGTTGTTGTCCTGTCGGACGACCTGCGGGCCGACCTTGTCGATGCCGGAGATCGCCTTGATGCACTCGTCGGCGGCCTGGGCCATCGTTTCGAACTCCTTGCGGGCGATCGAGCAGGAATTGGCGGCCTCGAAGGTGGTGGCGCGGTGCATGTCCTTGACCGACGTCATCGCCGCTCGTGCGGCGGACATGGCGTCGCGGGCACTGAACTCATCGCCGTGCCCTGAGCGCATGTAGCGGGTGACAAAGACCCGGCGACGGGCCGGGTCAGCCGACGGCATGAACCTTTCCAGACGGTCACCCCGGTTGGCCGCGATCACGCGGACGACGCGGACGGCCCGCCGCAACCGGGGGCCGTTGGCCATCCCGACGCCGGCGGCGATGTCGGCATAGCTGAGCTCGCGCCCGTGGTTGCTGCGCAGCCAGATCATCACGTCCGCGACGTCGAACTCGGCCTGGGTCCAGCCCATCGCGTCACGCCGCCGGCTCATAGCAGCCCGCCGCTCTCGTCCAGGAACTTCGCCAGCGCCGCGTCGTCCAGGGCCGAGCCGGTCGCGATGTCACGGACAGCGGTGATGGCCGCCTCGGCTCCGTCGCAGAGCTCGGCGATGGCCTGCGCGCGATCGGCAGTGAAGCGGATCTGCTGCTTTTGCAGCAGCGACAGCGCCCGTGAGGCGGCCATGCGGATCTCGGCCATGGCGTTGAAGACGTCCATGGACGCCCCGGCCTCGGTTCCGTCACGCGCTGATCGGGCCTGGGCGGCGAACGTCTCCCGCTCCGAGCGCCGGGCCTCGTCGTAGTCGCTCTGCCGCTGCCTGGTGACCTCAGCGGCCGCGGTGCGGTCGGCCGCATCGGCGGCGGCCTGGCGAGCCTCAAACTCCTCCAGGGCCTCCCGCGCCGCCGCCCGGGTCGCCTCGTCGGCCAGCAGGGCGGTCTTGACCGCCGTCGGGTGGGTCATGACGTAGCTGATGGCCGAGGGGCGAGTCCCGGCCTTGGCCGCCTCCCGCTCGATCGCCTCGCGCCGCTCGGGCGAGATGTTGCGGGCGTCCCAGCTGCGGTAGTAGCCGTTCTTGCCATAGAACGGATACTGCTTCTCATCGGGGAGCTCGACGTCCGCGCCCGGGTGCAGGTCGAGGGCGGGCGGGACGACGCCGTCGGTGGCCAGGCGGTTCCATGCCTCCCAAAGGGCCATGACCCGCTTGGCGCTGGTGCCGGCCCGGCGGGCGAACTCCCGGGCGCTGATGCGCCGGAAAACGTTTCGGTCGAAACGTTTCGTGGACTCCTGTTCGAATCCGACGCCGTGACCGTTGTCGGGTGCGACTCGTCGGGCGACCAGGTAGGCCATCAGCCACGGGCCTTTGCGCTCCAAGGTGGCGAACTGGGCGATATCCGCGCCGAGGGCCTCCTCACCGTCGTCAACGGCCTGCTCGGGCGGGTGCTGGCTCATCGCGCTGTCGCCGTCTCGCACTGGGCTCGGCGCTGCGCCGGGACGCCGACCGCGCGGATCGCGGTGACCTGGCGTGCCCATTTCATGAACACGTCCAGCTCGTCCAGCGCGACGGCGGCGTCGGCCTGCTGCGTGACATCCAGCTGCACCAGGCGCGGGAAGCGCTTGGCCAGGCGGGTGGACTGCTCGGCCAGGGCGAGGAGTTCGGCGACCAGCGCGGCGCCGGTGCTCGCCTTGGCCGTCGGCCGCGCAGGCGGCTCGGTGCGGCGCCCGGCCTTCTGCTCGGCCTGCTGGGCCCGCCGCCGATCGAACTCGGCGGCCAGGTCGGCCCGGATCGCGCGGTCATCGGCGACCAGCACCTGGACGAGCTCGTCCCGGTGGGGGCTGTGGTGCACCTCGGTGACGTAGTCGATAACGCCGTCGCTGTCGCGCGCCGCGGGGTCCATGACCGCGGCCAGCGGAGGCGCCGTGCCCAGAACGGTCTGGTAGGTGGCGTGGTTGACCCGGTCGACGCCTGCCGCCTTCGCGTCCTCGATCAGGCGCAGCAGCTTGACGTAGCCGGGATCGAGCACCTGGCCGCCTCGGGTGCGCGCTCCCTCGCGCAAGACGGTGTAGGAGACGAACACGCCAGAGTGCTCCAGCAGCGTCCGCAGCGCCGGCGTAACCGCGGCCGCCGTCGCCCGCCACTCCTTGGCAGTGCTGAGGGTCAAACCGACCCGCTCGCAGAACTCCCCGAGAGCCTCACCGCCGTCCGCCCACTCAGCCGCCAGAAGGTCGCCGATCGCCAGCTGATTGTGGCGGCAGCCGATCATCAGACGGCGGCATTCGTGGACGTCGTGCTCTGTGAAACGCATGCGAACCCCTCACCGGACGAGCCAATGGACGAGCACGCAGTGTAATCAGTTGCGTACGGATCTGTTTGCCGAATCTTTGCCTGGCATGAACACCGGATCCTCACCGGTCGCGACTGGCCTCCTTGATCATCTTTTTGAGGGCTTGCCGGGCGGCGGTCAGGTTGTCCTCGGCCTCGGTCACCCTGGCCCTCAGCTGCGCGTTCTCCGTCCGTGCGGCCTCCAGCTCGGCGGCCAGGCGTTCGGTGTGGGCCAGCAGCTCGTCGATCCGTGCCGTCAGCTCCCGGGTGCCGGCCGTCTCCAGCGCCGCCCCCAGGTGCCGCTGGACGGCGGCCTTGAGCGTGTCCCGCTCCGCGCGCAGCTCCTTGTTCTGCGCCCGGGCCAGCTCCAGATCGCAGGCCAGGGACGCGGCCGAGGCATTGGCCCCCGCCGCGGCGGTGCGCCGCGCCGCCTTGGCCTGCCCGGCGATCGCGGCCTCGATATGCTCGCGGACACCGTCGGCATAGACCAGCCAGTGCGACACCCCGGCCGCCCGGGCGACACCGCGGAACGTGATCGGCTCCCCGGCGGCCTTCAACTCCTCCAGCACGACCATCACCCTGCCGCGCTTGACCTGGCTGTCGCTGCGCCGTGAGGCGCGCAGCACCGCGCCCGAGGCGCGCCCTGACCTCTTCGGCGCCCCGCTCATGCGCTCTCCTGCCCGCGCCGGTCGAGGAAGCGCGGCATGCCCAGATCGGTGAGGCCAGCCTGCTTGGCCCGGACGATGCGCAGCACCTCGGTGGCCTCCAGCAGGTCGGCCCGCTCCTGTTCGGGCAGCGCTTCCAGCTTGGCCCGGGCGATGTCGGCGATCTTCTCCATCGCCTTGATGTTGTCGTCGAAGTTGCGGATCACGAACTCGTCGACCTCCCAGGCGATCGCCGTCTCCCGATCGGCCCGCATCGCCGCGATCTGCTCTTCCATCGCGGGCAGGTGCGAGGGGTCGGGGGTGAAGAACCGGCAGGCGGCGCACTGAAAGCGGATCACGCAGGCCTTCCCACCGGCCCGGACGTTGCTCGGCTCCTCGCAAAGGCCGAAGGGCACCGCCACCGACCGCGCCTCATAGGCGACGCCGGAGCAGGCCGGCCGAGCCCGTCCGGCGCGGTCGAAGGCGTGACGGGAGACCACCTTGATGGCCTCCCGCTTTCGTTTGAGGGAGACTAACGGCACCGTCGGATATCAGAACTGTCCGAATGCCTCTGGTTTTCAGGATTCCTTGCGGGCGATCAGCACCTCCAGCGAGACCGGTTCGACGAACCGGCCCTCTTGATCGAGCGAGTGCAGTGTGTCGGTGACAGCTTGTTCGAAGGCGGTCTGTTGGTCTCCGAGGAGACGTCGGAGTGGCAAGGAGGTCGAGTAGAGGTAGCCGATGATCTGTTCCGGTGTCCAGGTCCGTTCGAATTTGTGTACGACGCGGTCGAGCTTTCGGAACGCTGATCGGGCCAGCAGCATCTCGTGCGGCTCGTGAGTATGGGTGTCGATGACGTTCTTCGGAGCGATCTTGGGGATGGGGCCCAGGAAGCGGTGCTGTATGTCCTCGACGGCGTGCTGCCAGGTGGTGGTCGGTCGGACTAGGCAGCCGTCGTTGGCGATCACGATGCCGCCGTCGTCGTCGACCATGCTGGCGAGGGCGGTCAGGACTTGTTCGCGGTCCATCCAGTGAAACGAGCGGCCCATGGTCACCAGCCGGAACTGTCCGAGGCGGCCGGGGAGGTCCGTCGAGCTGCCCTGTGCCCAGGTCACGTTGGTGACCTGGGCTGTCTGTGCTTTGTTTGAGGCCTCGGTGAGCATTCCGGGTTCGGGATCCACGCCGATTGCCTCGGTGACGTGCCGGGCCAGCGGGATGGTCAGCTGGCCGCTGCCGCAGCCCAGATCGAGGAGGCGTCCGGTTCCGTTCAGGTTGAACCGTTGGATCAGGTCGTCGAAGAATGCCTGCGGGTAGCCCGGGCGGTAGCGCGCGTAGTACCAGGCAGTGCCTGCGAACAGGTGCTGGTTGGGTGAATCGCCGGAATTGGTCATGGTTCACCTCGGTGGTCTTGCTGGCTTCGGCGGCTGATGTTGGCGGCGTAGGTCATCCAGTCGCCGGAGGAGGCGCGTTGCCAGGCGACGGCGACGTCGATGTGGATGCCGAGCATCCGGGCGAGCAGGGCGGCGGGGAGTTCGGTGGCGAGTTGGAACAGGGCGGTGAAGCGTGCTTGGCCGGGTTGGATTCCGAGGTCTTTGAGGCGTTTCCCGAGGTGGGTGGCGCTGATCGGACGGCCGGGTTGGCCTCCGGGAAACAACCAGGGTGAGGGGTTGGCGGCACCGGTGGTGGCGTGTCCGCGTTTGCCGTCAAGCACCCGGCGGGCGAGGTCGGCGACAGGGCCGGGCAGAGTGATGGGTGTCGTCCCGAACTGGATCGTCACCGCGGTGTCGCCGAGGGTGACGTGGTCGGTGGTGAGTCGGCTGATCCGGGCGGTGGGCTGGGCGTAGAGCAGGATGAGCAGGCCGGCGAGGCGGTCTCGGGGGCCGATGGTGTCGTCGTGCAGGAGTCGGCGCGCGGCATCCCATCGGGCTTGATCATCCATGGGGCCGGTGGGGCCCTGCCACTGGGTGGCGGGGAAGGACAACGTGGTGAGGCGCTGTCGGGTGGCCCAGCGGACGAAGTGGCCGGCGTGGTAGTGGTGGGAGGCCGCCTCGTCGCTCAGCCATAGGTCGAGATCGGCCTGGCCACAGCTCTCCAAGGCCAGGTCGCGGGCGGCCAGCCAGTCCAGCAGGGCGACGGCGGATCGGACGCGCTGGACTACGACGCTGTACTGCTCGTTGGTGGTGGCGCGTCCATTGTTGCGGCGCCGCAGTCGCCGCAGCAGGTGCCAGACGGCGTAGCGGTGCAGGAGCCTGCGCTGGTCGGGATCGGTTCGTGTGCCGAGGACCTTGTTCAGGAAGCGCTCCAGGCGGGCCATCTGTTCATCACGCGCCGGCAGGGTCCCGGTGGCGACCAGCACGCTGCGCAGGTGGTTAAGGATGATGCGTTGCGGCAGTTCGTCGAGGTCGGCGTGGGTGAGTTGACGGCGGCCCGTGGCGATGTCGGCCAGGATGGCGGCGACGGGCTCCTTGGCGAGCCAGCGCAGTGCGGTGCCGGGCGGGTCGGTAGCGGCCAAGGCATTCCGGAGTGGAAGCAGGGCAGGATAGGTAGCGCCGTCCGGACCGGTCATCAGTTCCCGGAGCCGCAGTTCAAGACGGCAATCGACGCAATGACCCGGCCGTGGGCTGGTCTCGCAGATGCGGCAGTCGGGGAAAGCCGGGGCGGTGCAGTCGTGGCAGAGCGGCTGGTCAAGGCTTCCCGACCGGATCGGTTTCACCTGGCCGCAGCGTGAACAGTGTGCTGACAGATGCTGGCAAGGCGGACACCACGGCAGCCCGGTCAGCCGGGAGGTGCCGCAGGGCCGGTGCTGCCCGCAGATCGAGCACGTCGCCGTCGGGAGCGGCGGGCAGCTGGGGCAGAGCGGCCCGTGCGGGCTGCGGGTGCCCACCATGCGGCGGCGTCCGCAGTTCACGCAGACCTCGAGATTGGCCGGGTCACTAACCAGGCAGTTCGGGCAGATCGGCCGCCCTTGGTCGTCGCGGGAGGCGGCCTCGCGGACCGTGCCGCAGCCGGAGCACGGCTGGGCCCGGGACTTGGCCACGCAGCTGCGGCAAAGCCACCGTCCATCGATTGGTCGGTGTAACTTGATGCCCCGGCCGCAGTGCGGGCACGCAGGTCGGACGATCCGGGTGGCGCCCGCCTCGCAGAGCTTGTCGATCAGCCGCAGCACCGACGGGACGGGTGACTCGGCGCCCGCTCCGGTGAGCAGGCCGGGCCGGTCCTGCACCGCCCAGGCGAGCTGGTGGCGCTTGCCCGCCTGGGTGGCCGCCGTGTGCACCGCCGCGGTGATGGCCTCGGCCGACACGGCGGGATCGAGTGTCGTGACGACCTCGATCACGATCTCGACCGGATCGCGGCCGCCGTCCAACCCAGTGCCGGGACCGCATCTGCTGCACCGGGGCTGCCCGTCACGGTCCCGCGAGTGAACGCGGGCGATATCGCCGCAAGTCGCGCACGGCAACCGGATAGGTCCGCAGACACCGCAGTACCAGTCCTCACCACGGCGCTGCAGTGTCCGCAGCGCTTTGCCGCACTCGGCGCAGATCGGCGGCGAGGTGGCTGTCGTACCTGCCTTGACCAGGGCAATCAGCAGGTCTCCCACCACCCGCGGTGCGGGCGAGCGGCCATCGGTGAGGACCGCAGGCCGCTCGAGCAGGGCCTGGGCGAGCTTGCGGCGCTTGGCCCTGCCACCGGCGACTCCCACCACCGTCGCCTCGACCAGGTCACGGCCCAGCCCCGCCTCGATGCCGATGATCAGGTCGACGGTGACACCGATCGGATCGCTAACAACCTCGGGAATCTCCGTCATCACTCAGCCGTCGGCCCGGGTGATCCTGGCCCGCCTCGGCCGCAGGTCACCGACACCGGCCTCACCCCCGACCACCTTGGCCTTCTTCGCCTGCCCGGCGGCGGCCACCGGTTCGATGAGGTCGTCCATCGTGCAGTCCAGGATGTCCAGCAACGCCATCAAGATCTTCAAGCTGAGCCGCTCGGGCCGCTCGACGACCAGGCGGTAGATCTGGCTGGAGGACAGCCTGATACCTCGCTCAGCCAGCGGGTCGAGCAGGTCGGTGGTGGAGAACATGCCCCGGGTGGCCATGACCTGCCGCAGATGCCACTGGTAATCCAGCTTGGCCGTCACCGCTCCTCCTTGCGTCGAGGCCGACCATCGTGCTCGGTATCAAGGGCCGGGGCCAGCGCCCGACGCAGCGCGGTGTTCATGAAATCGTCGCTGACGTGGGTATACACCGCTGTCGAGCTATCGCTCTCGTGACCCACCTGGGTCTGGATGAACCGGCGGTCCACCCCGTCCTCGGTCAAGTGCGTCACGTAAGAATGCCGCAGACTATGGACGACCAAAACGTCGGGCAGGCCCAGGACATCCCGGTAGGCGACGAAACGGGCGTTGATCTCCGCCGGCTTCACCCGCCCGCCACGTTCGGTCACCCACAACGCCGGATGATCGGCGCAGCCGAATCGGGGCCGGACGTTCTCCACATAGTCGGCCACCGCCTCCACCGCCCAGTCCATCACTGACAGCACGTTGCGCCGTCGGGGCGGCTGGCCTTTCTTCGCCTTGCCGTACCGGACGTTGAGCATCCCGTACCGGCCGAACTCCGGCGCTGCCGGGTTGCGCCCGAAGTCCACCATGTCCAGCTTGGCGGTCTCGGTGCGGCGTAGCCCCCAGCCATAGATGACCTTGAACAGCGTCGCGTCCCGGTACGCGGCCAGCGCACCCTTCCGCTTCGACTTCACCGCCCGTTCCACCTGCTCGTCGGCGTAGTCGAGGAACCGCTGCAGTTCCTGGCGGGTGAACGGCCGCGCCTCGGGATTGCCCTCGTAGTCGTTGAGATGGGCGATGGTGTTCCACTCATGCGCGATCGCCACCGGATGCTGCCCGGGGCCGAACGCCTGCTCACACGCCACGCCCCAGCCGTAGCGACCATCGATCAGAAACTCGGTGAACTGCCGCAGCGTGCACTGGTAGGACCGGACCGTCGACGGCGCCAGATGCAGCTCGGCCGTCAGATGCAGCGACCACTCATCCATGTGCCCCGGCGACCACGCCCACGGATACTCGTTGGTGAACTCCAGAAACCGGCGCACCAGCCGCTCCCGCGGCACGATCGTGCCTTCCTTCAGCCCCCGCGCCGTCTGCTGCGCCCGCCAGCCCCTCAACATGGCCTCGAACATCGCGTCCTCAGGGCGCAGCTGCACCACACCCGAGACCAGTTCCATGTGAGCCGCACCCGCCAGCTCCGCCCTGCGTCGCACCTCTCCAGACCGTCCCTTCTGAAGAGCAGATCTTGCATCAGATGGGATAGATCTGGCAAACTCGCTGATCAGGAAGCCAAGACCCGCGCCTCCGGAAGCCCGTCATGGACCTTCGGCGACCTGCCAACCTGCGACATCTCGCCCGTCTGATGCAATTCCCAAGGGTCGGTGAAGTAGCCGGCCGTGGTGTTCGTCGATCGATGATCCATTAATTCGCGCAGCACGTCGATCGGCACTCCCGCATCCGCGTGCCTCTGGCAGTAGGAGTGCCGGAACGCGTAGGGGATGATCTGGGAGCGGTCGAACGGCAGCCGCCGCCCGTCCGGGCCGAACTCCTCGGCCAGCAGGGTCGGGACCGCATCGGCGAAGGCCCGGATGATCGGCGAGATCTGATCGGATTCCAGGTGCCGCACCTGCCCGAACTCACCAGCCGGCGGGAACAGGAACCCTTCAGACCCGGTCGGCAACTCGATCGTGGCGCGGACGGCCAACCAGGTGTGGACGGTGGCCACTGTCTCGGCCGGGATCGGCAGCCGACGCCCGTTGCGCAGGCCCTTGCCGTTGTCCCAGCGCAGCAGCCACCCCTCGCCGTCCTTCTCCAGGCAATCGACGTCCAGCTGCGCGATCTCGTAAGGGCGGCGGCCGGTGTCGCGCAGCAGCTCATAGATCGCCACTGACATGGCGTGGACCTGCTCGCTCGACAGCCGCCCGTGGCGGATGCCCGCGCCCAGCAGCTCGGTGTGGGCGTCCAACTGGGCGATCATCGACTCCGGGATGGCCTTGCCGATCTCGTCCTCGTTCGGATCCGGCTGCTTGATCACGTGACTGGGATGCCGGACGAAACCGGCCGACATGCCGGTCAAGCGGTCGGTGAGCCGACCCCAGTCCAGCACCTTGAACCACATCGACAACAGATTGGACTTGTGCTTGAAGCCCATGTCGCCTCCGTCGGCTTTGACCAGGTGCTCAAAGCCCGCGACGACCGCGTTCATGTCGGCGAACCCCAACGCCGCGACATCCAGTCCGCCGCCGGGGCGCCCGTCCAGCGCCCGGGCCGCGGTCTGGGCCGCCTTGTGCGCCCGGCGGACCTCGCTGGTCGTCGGCCTGGTCTCACTGATCCAGGCCACCAGGATCTCCCGCAGCCAGCCCTGCCGGATCATCGAGATGTCCAGATCGCCGGGCCGGGCCGTCGGCCTGCCGCGCTTGCCCCGGACGCCGAGATCGGCCAAATCCAGGCTCGGCCGGCTCGCCGGATCCACCCCGCGGAACCGGTCGAACGCCGCTCCCACCACCCGGAACGTCTCGCGCAGCAGCGCATCGACGTTCGCCGTCGCCCGCCGCGGCAACGCCCCCAGCGAGAACGCCGCGATCGAGGCGACCTGACCCCTGGCCAGCACCTCGACCGACTGGCGGACCGCGGTCGGGTCCAGCCGCTGCCCCCGCGAATCGCGCGTGGCCAGCGCGAACAACACCTCGCAGCGGACCAGCGGCTGCAGCGGGGCCAGCGAGAACTGGTTGACGATCAGGAACGAGGCCTGACGCTCCAGCCAGGCCGCGTCCACCTCCTCCAGGCCGTCGGCCTTCAGCCGCCGGGTATGCAGGTCGCAGATCCCCGAGCCCGGCCGCCCATCACGCGGGCAACCGCCCACCAGGCAGGACGGCAGCGCCTCGTAAGGCGTCGCGGCGGCGGCCCAGGCCTGCAGGTCGTCAGCGCCGGGCCGCCTTCGCAGCATGTCCTTGTGCCGCAGCGACCCGTGCGCGGCGCAGAGCCCCCACACGGCTCCGTCCCGCGGGCAGCCTGCCACGATGCAGGGCCGGGCCCGGCCGTCGATCACCCGGTTGCGGTCCGGGACGAAGCCGGCCCTAAACTCCTCGATCGCCAGCCCCGACTTGCGGAACGCCTTCTCGCAAAGATCACACATGATCTGGGTGCGCGAGATCCGGTCGCAGGCCACGACCGTGCAGCGGTAGGCGACCGTGCACCGGTTGTCGACATCGCCGGTGAACAGCCTGGTTGCCGCGTCCCACTCCCCGGGCCGCCAGGGCGACGGCGTGTTCGCCGCCAGCCACCCCTGCCAGGCTGCCGCCTCCGCCGGCGTCAGCACCCCCGCGGCCGTCCCGCCCTCTCCCGCGCCCGCGCCGGGCAGAGCGATCACCGTGCCGGTCACGACCGCGCCTGCCTTCTCGCCTCAGCCACCATCTCGACGGCCTCGCGCTTGTCGGAGTCGGTGACGTGGGAATACACGTCCTGCGACGACGCCGAGACATGCCCGGCGATCTCCTGGACCACCCGGCGGTCGACCCCGGCCCGCCGCATCGTCGTGATCGCCGAATGCCGCAGCATGTGCGGCCGGGCCCGGAACCCGGCGCGCTCAGCCAGGCGGCAAAACAGCTCGTGGGCGTTGTCGTACTTCATCGGCTCGCCCAGCGGGGGGTGGAACAGGTTGACGAACACCAGGTCGGTCCCGGCGGCCTCGTCGACCTCGTCCCGCTCATACTGGTAGTGCGAATACGCCTCGATCACCTCGCGCTCCACCGGGATCACCCGCGGCTGCCGCGCCTTGGCGAACGCGCCGTTGGCGTTCAGGCGCCGCCGGACGTGGACGTGCGGCCCCTCGTGCGGGCAGCCCAGCAGCCGAGAGTCCGGCAGCAGGTGCATGTCCTCGCGGCGCAGCCCTAACGCCTCACCAATCCGCATGCCGGTCCCGGCCAGCAGCTGGATCAAAAAGGCATCGCGGGCGTGCCGGGCCAGGCCGAGCAGCACGCCGATCTCCTCATCTGAGAGCCACTCATAACCGGGGACCGCGACCCGGAACTTGATCGTGCGGGCCATCACCGTCCGGTTCTGGCCGTCCTCGCCCGCGTCGAACCCGACCGGCAGAAAGCG
This sequence comes from Nonomuraea sp. NPDC049400, assembly GCF_044466425.1. NCBI lineage: Bacteria > Bacillati > Actinomycetota > Actinomycetes > Streptosporangiales > Streptosporangiaceae > Nonomuraea > Nonomuraea sp. NPDC049400. Next base: position 15,859 of record NZ_JBITMP010000056.1, on the reverse strand, counting down.
CAGATACTTCGGCTGGGTCAGCGCGTTGACCACCGTCGGCGGCACCCACCCCTGCAGACAGCACCATGACAGGAACTCCCCGACCGTCCCCATGATCGCGTTCGCGGTGCCCTCGCTGCGATACCGCGCCGTCGCCCCTGGCCTGCGCGAGCGCGCCGGCATCGGCTCGTCCACCAGCCACCGCATCATCGCCATCAGCTGCGCCAGACTCGGGCTCGACCAGTCCACCCCGTGGCCCCGGCAGTACGACAAGTACAAAGCGATCCGGCCCGCGTACGTCTTCTCGGTGTTGAACGCCCGGCCCGCCCCGCGCAGCCCCGCCAGATACGCGCACGCCTCGACATGCAACTCGAGGTCCTCATCGACCACCACCCACGACACCGACTCGTCGGCGGCCACCGCCCGCTCAGGCCGGAAGAAGCGAGGCAGCGCACCTGACATGGCTGACATGCCTGAAGACCCCTGGATATGTGTAAGGCAAGTACGCGCCAACCTTACTTGGCTGACATGCCTGACTACAAAGAGTCACCCCAGATAACCGCCATGGCTGCGACACCGACTGCACTTCTTCTGAGCAGGCCAGCGCGTCCCGCACCTGCCAGTACAGCCGCTCGCTCGTGGTCGCAGCCAGCACCCCGCCGGCTTCCTCATACGCCTCAGCGAACCGCAGACCCCACGCCGGTCCGTGCAGCAGCGCGAGATTGGTGGAGCAGTGCGCGACATCGAGGTCTGCCGGGCCCCAGGAGGTCGCGGCCCAGTCGACGACGCCGGTGATCCGGGGACCTGCCGGGCTTGAGGGCGACATGGCGAACAGCACGTTGCCGGGCTGGAAGTCCCGGTGCAGGAATCGCCCTTCATAGGGCGGCGTGGGCCTGCGGATCACGTCGATCGCCGCGGCCCATACCGCCGCGTCGGCGCCCTTCGGAACCACGACGGTGTCGGCGGTCGTCAGCGTCACATACTTCTGGGGCCGCTCGGCGGGCCGCAGCGCGTGGATGGCCACGAGTTGACGGGCCAGCAGTGGGACGCGCGTCTCCACTCCCTCATCGTCGAGGACCGTCCGGCCCGTCAGATGTGTCATCAAGAGCGACGGGTACTCGCAATGCGCGGCGGTTGGATCAACCGCGACCAGTTCAGGAGCCGGCACGCCGGTCCCCGCCAACAGGGTCAGAGCTCCGGCCTCCCTGTTCAGTCCGCCCTCGGCGCGCGCCACGTAGAACGGGTCGACGTAACTCCGCAGCACCAGGTCACGCGTGCTTCCGTCCTGAGTGCCGATGGTCAGCCTCCGCATGTCAGCAGTGATGCCGCCGTGTAGCGCCTCGGTTTTGACTATCCGTTCGCCGACCTCCAGATGCCGGCTCACCCAAGCCAATGTCAACGGTCGGACAGCCGCCTCGTCGTGGTTGATCATCGTGCCATCTCACCATCCCGACGGCTGCACGCGCCAAGGCTTTCTCGATCAGTGCGTGAGCGCCGCTCGATGAGGTGCCAGCTCGCCGTCAGGTGCGGTAGCGGCGGGCGGCGGTGTCGGGGCTGACATCCAGAACGGCCGCGATCTCGTCCCAGGTGGCGCCGGCCGCTCGGTCGGCGGTGACGGCAGCGGCCAGGACGGCGCGGGCGTGGGCGAGCAGGGGCAAAGCGGTGGCGGTGTAGCCGGCGATGGGCCCAGGTTTCCAGCCGGTCTGCTGGGTGGGCGGAGCGAGGTCCTCCGCGTGCAGGTCGAGGGCCAGTTTCCCGGCTGCCTGGGCGAGGTGTTCGGCCTGGTCGCGGAGGTGGCGGCGCCGCTTGCGGGTGTCGTCCTGGCGTCGGTGCCGCTGGGTGAGCGGACGCCAGCGCCTGGCGCGGGTCCGGCAGACGGCCCACCGGCAGGTGCCGGAGCAGTACTTGCGAGGCCGCCCACCGCGGGTGATGGGCGGGGGTTGCGAGAGTAATGCCCATAGTGTCGTGGCGATGAATGGCCTCCGGCTTGCCTCTACTGCCCGGAGCGGGCGCATACCGCGCCATGATGGCGCGTTCCACTTCATGATGGAGTGAGCACCACTCGGTCACCATCAGAGGTGTTGCCATGAGGAGACGGCTCAAGGCGCGGCGGCAGGGCCGAGCGCAGGCGTTGTTGCTGTACGCGCAACGGACGGGCGACACCGAGGCGCTGGCCGCGGCGGTCGCCGCCTACGCGGAGGTGTGCGCCGAGCTGTCCCCGCGCGACCGCTACCGCTACACCCACCTGGTCAACTTCGGCAGCGCATTGCACTTCTGGGGTCAGGTGACCGGGGAGGAAGACGCGGTGCGCGAGGCGATACTGCTCTATCAGCGCGCGCTCGGCGGGCTGCCCCCGGGCGCGCGGGAACGCGGGGCGTTCCTCGGCAATCTGGGCCATGCGCTGACCAGCCTGTTCCTGCTGACGCAGGAGGAGGCCAGGCTCGAGGAGGGCATCGACGTGCTCCGCCAGGCCGTCCAGGAAGCGGAGGAAACGCGCGATCGGGCAGCACTGGCGACCTTCCTGGCCAACCTCGGCGATGGGCTCGAACTGAGGCACCGCCTGACCCGGGACCCGGCGGCGCTGGACGAGTCGATCGCTGTCCTGTCGCAGGTCGTCGCGATGACCCCGGCGGATCATCCCTATCTGGTCAAGCGGCTGCGCGGCTTGGGCGAGGCGCTACGCGAGCGGATCGAGTCGGCCGGCGCGCGGCCCGGCGAGGCGGACCTGTCCGCGGCCATCGAGGTCTACCGGCGGCTGGCCGAGCTGGACGCGCCACAAGTGGTGCAGCACCTGTCGAACCTCGGCACGCTGCTGGCCATGAGCGCCCGTGACTGGGCGCGGGCCATCGACATCGCGCGCCGGGCGCTCGAACTCACCCCGGTGGACGACCCCGCCCGGCCGCTGCGCCAGGCCAACCTTGGTGGCGCGCTCCTCGAACGGGCGCGGTCGGGCGGGACACCGGCCGACGAGTCCGAGGGACTGGACCTCCTCCGTCAAGCCATGGCCGGACACGCGGCGGCGGAACCGGCCGTACGCTGGCCGACGCTGTTCATCCTGGGAACCACCCTGCTCGAACGCGGCGGGCCCGACGTACTGGACGAGGCGGTACACGTGCTGCGCGAAGCCGGCGGGGTGGCAGAAGGCCCGGTGCGCGCGAAGACGTTCGCCTGTCTCGGCCAGGCGCTGCTGCGTACTGCGGAGCTGCGGCCGAGCGTCGAAGGCTACGCCGAGGCGGTGGCCGTCGGCCGCCGGGCACTCGAACTCGCCGCCGCAGGCGAACGGGCGGCGTGCGCCGCCAACCTGGCCACCATGCTGGCCAAACAGGCGCAGGCCTTGCAGCACGCGGAATCTCTCGACGAGGCGATCCGCGTCTACCGTGACCTGGCCGCAGCACACGGGACCGCCGATCCGGTTGTGCTGGACAACCTGGCTGCGGCGCTGGTTCAGAGGGGCGACCCGCGGGCGCTGGAGGAGGCGGTGGCCGCGAGGCGAGCGGCGATCGCGGCCACCCCGGCGGGCGATGCGGAGGGTAGGCGGGCCCGGCTGTCCCGCCTGGCCTTCACCCTGCAGGAGCAGGCGGAGCAGGATCCCGCTGCCCTGCCCGAGGCAGTCGCCGCCTACCGGGCCGCCGTCGCCGCTACCACCGATGACCGCCTCCGCTCGGATCTGCTGGCCTTGCTGGCCGGCCGGGTGGCCCGGCTGCGTCCGGACGACGACGAGCCCACCGTCCTGCTCGGCCAGGCCATGGCGGCGCTGCCCGCGGACGCGCCGGAACGCCTGCCCACTCTGCTGAGCCTTGCCAGGCAGCAGCAGAGCCGGTTCATCTCGGCCGGGAACGCCGCCGCCCTCGAATCGGCGATCAGCGCCTTCCGTGAAGCGGTCGACGGGCTCGGTGACGACGGCCCGGCGCACGCCGACGCGCTGAGCGGTCTGGGCGGGGCGCTCGTCCTGCGTTTCGAGCTGCGCGGCGACCCGGCGGACCTGGAGGCCGGGATCGACCTGCAGCGCCGCGCCGCGCAGGCCACCGCTCTCGGCTCCGGCGAATGGACCGTGCGCTGGACCAACACCGCCACCGCGCTGCTCCATCTGTCGGCGGGCGAGAACAGCGCCGCCATCCAGGAGGCGATCTCGATCTATCGCCGGATTCTTCACCAGACGGGAGAACACCGCGGACGCGGGGACATCCTGGCGAATCTGGGTGCGGCGCTGCTGGGCAACGTCCAGATGGGCGATGCCGCGAGCCTGCCCGAGGCGGTCGAGGTGTTGCGCGAGGCCGTCAAGCAGGCCCCTTCGGACCGGTCCAGGCGCATCATCGTCCAGGGCAATCTCGGCTCCGCGCTGGCCGAGCAGTTCGCCGTGAACGGCGACAAGGAGGCGCTGCGCGAGGCGGTGGCCGTCTACCGCCAGGTGTACGCCGACACGCCGGATACGCACCCGCACCGGCTGAGCTCGCTGTCCAATCTCGGGACCGTCCTGTACGACTGGTTCAACGCCGACGGTGACCGCGCCGTGCTCGCCGAGGCGGCTGAGATCATGCGTGCTGGCCTGCGCACGGTCTCGGCCGATCCGCGCCGCGCCGCATGCCTGAACACGTTCGGCCTGGTCCTGGCCAAGTTGGCCGCCGATGCCGGCGACCAGGCGGAGGCGCTCTGGGACGAGGCGCTGGCCGCCTGCAGGCAGGCCATGGAGCAGACGACCGCACCGGCCGTCACCCGCGCGCGAGCGGCGGACAACCTCGGTCACATAGCCAGGGAACGCGGCGATCTGGCCACGGCTCTCGACGGCTTCGCCACCGCGGTCGGGCTGCTGGACGAGGCCGCGGGTAACGGGATGCGCCGCCGCGACCAGGAGCGCATTCTGACGTTGCTGCCCAACTTGGCCAGCAACGCCGCCGCGTGCGCGATCCGCCTGGGGCGGCCGGAACATGCGATCGAGCTGCTCGAACAGGGCAGAGGCGTGCTCTTGGCGCAGGCAATGGACGCGCGTACCCCGGTTGACCGGCTCAGGGCCGTCGCCCCCGGCTTGGCCGACGAGCTCGTCGCGGTCTTCGAACGGCTGGAGTCGATGCCGGACGAGTTGCAGGAGCCGTTGCCGGGAATGGGGCACTCGGCCGACAGGGTCGCTCTGGCCCGGCGCAAGGCGACGCTGCTCCAGCAGGTCAGGACGAAGGTGCCCGGGTTCGCCGACTTCCTGTTGCCGCCGCGTTTCGCCACGCTCAGGCAGGCCGGGGCGCAGGGCCCGGTGGCGATCGTGAACGTCAGCCACGTCGGATGTGACGCGCTCGTCATCCCCGCTGACGGTCCCGTCATCGTGGTGCCGCTGAACGACCTGACCCTCGACCAGGTCGACGACTACACCACGTTGTTCCACATGGCGCTGGACGCGTTGCGCAGGCGGCCTTCGCCCCGGGAGCCGACGCCCCGGCGTCCGATCCTGCAGCGGATCTTGGACGACCTCCTGACCCGGCTGTGGGACACCGTCGCGGAACCGGTGCTCGCCGGGCTGGGCATCACCGGGCCGCCCTCCGGCGGCGCGGAGTGGCCCCGCCTGTGGTGGTGCCTGACCGGGCCGTTGTCGCTGCTCCCCCTCCACGCTGCGGGCCGGCACACCGCCGAGGGGACGGGCGCCACCGTGCTGGACAGGGTGGTCTCCTCGTCCACGCCGACCCTGCGCGCCCTGCTCAGGGCCAGGCAGCAGGACGCCGACGCGGGGGACACGGACGCCCGTCCGCTGGTCGTCGCGTTGCCGCGGACGCCCGGCCAGCGCGACCTGCCGGCCGCCGAGGACGAGCGGCGCGACTACCTGCGGCTGCTCCCGCGTGCGGGTAGCCTGACCGGTGCGAGCGCCACCTCGGCCGCGGTGCTCGACTCGCTCGCCCGTTCACCGTGGGTGCACTTCGCCTGTCACGGGATGCAGGACGTCAGCGCGCCGTCGAGCGGCCACCTACTGCTGCACGACGGGGCGCTCACCGTGCGGGACATCAGCCGGCTGCGCCTGAAGAACGCTGAGTTCGCGTTCCTGTCCGCGTGCGACACCTCGCGAGGTGGCTCACGGCTGGCCGACGAGGCGCTGTCCATGGCCAACGCGATGCAACTGGCTGGCTACCGCCGCGTGATCGCCACGTTGTGGCCGGTCAGCGACCTTCTGGCCGCAGAGGTCGCCCGCTCGGTCTACGAGCGGATGGTGACAGGCGGCACGCTCGTCCCGGCGGCGAGCGCGTCCGCGCTGCACCACGTGATACGCGAGCTGCGTGACCAGTTGCCCGGCGAGCCCGACCTGTGGGCCACGCACGTGCACACGGGTCCATGAGCTCAGCCGCTGGCGCGTACCGGGTGGAAGGCGGCGGCGGACGTGGCGAGGAGGGATTGCAGGTCGGGCCCGGGCAGGGCGACGACCAGCGTGGCGCTCCCCTGGACGGCGAGGACCAGCACCCCGTCTGCGGTGACCGGGGCGCCGGTGGAGGGGACGGCGATCAACGTGATGCGCTCGCCAGGGCTCACGGCCAGGCCGGGCCGCACCGGGACTGGCGTGATCACGCGGCCTGCCAGGCTGCCCGCGGGCAGCGCCGGGCCGAGGGCGGCGGCGGTGAGGGTGGCGTTTTTGGCGACGGGGGCCAGGGTGTAGCGGCCGAGCAGGTCCTGCCTGGGCGGCCGGAGGTCACCGGGCGCGATGGGGTGGTAGGCGGGCAGGTCGCGGGCGGTGCGCACCTCCTCGGGCCCGAGTACACCGGCGAGTAACGCGATGGCCAGGCCAGCGACGACCAGGACGGCGACGGCGGGCCGCCCCTTGCCGCCGGACTTGGCCGGGGCCGCAGCCGGCGGTTCCGCGGTCGGGTTCTCCGCCTTTTCGGGGAAGTCCACGTCCGGGTAGCCGAGCCAGGCCAACTGACCGGCGTCGGGGCGGCCCCGCTGCCAGATCTGCTGGATCTGCCGCCACTGCAGGAGCTCGGTGCGGTAGTCGGTGGGCCTGCGCAGGCCCATGGCGTCCAGCAGGAGCCAGCGGTGCACGTCGAAGGCCGTCCGTACCAGCTCGCCGTAGACGGTCGCGTGGCGCAACAGGGCACGGTGGCCGAGCCAGGCGATCAGCAGGCCTGCCCAGACACAGAGCAGCGCCGCGTACCAGGAGAGCGTGAGCGCGGCGGCCGTACCACCGGCGAGCGCGAAGGCGGCGCCCAGCACGCTGATGGTGATGGTGAGCTCGACCCCGGCGGTCGCGGCGCCCAACGTGGCCGCGAAGTTTTCCGGGAGCACGGCGTGCAGCCTCGGCCAGACGGTGGCCGCGTCCAGGCCGTAACGCTGGGCCTCCTGCTCGGCGGCACGCAGGACGTTGCCGAACCTGGTGGGCATGAGCCGGTCGGGCGTCGGCAGCGTCCAGGGCCGGCTCGCCCTGGTGGCCGGGTCGTCGCGGCGGGCGCTGAGCGCGTCGGCGAGCCGCGTGCCGAACGGCAGCCGCTCCCAGTAACCCTCGTAGAGCCTGATCAGCTCGGGACGTGCCGCGGCCAGCAACTGGGCCGCGGCCACCGTCACGGCGACGAACAGCACCCCCGCCAGGACCCGGGCATCGGCTGGCAGGCCCTCCCAGGTACGCAGAACGGCGCTCCAGCCGGCGGCGGTGGCCAGGACGACGCCGATCGCCGCGAAGAAGATCACCACGGGGAACCAGGTGGTGGTGAGCTGGCGGCGCTCCAGCAGTCCGCCCGCGGAGTCGAGCAGCCCGCCCACGCCGATCAGTCCAGGTCCGCGTCGAGCGGGTGACCGTTGGCGCAGTCTGCGAGTTCGCCCGGCAGGTAGTAGTCGTAGCGGTTGATGTGCCCGCAGGTCAGGCAGCGGACCCGGACCGCTCCCGCGAGTGGCCGCGCCTCCCCGTGCAACTGGGTGTCGAACGGGTCCGTGCCGCGGACGGGTGCGATCCGGACGAGCTCCGCGACGATCACGCGGCGGGTGAGAAAGCCGACGACCCTGCCTTCGTCCACGACCACGAGCCCAGAAGCGCCGTCGCGCACCATGCGTATCACCTCGAAGCTCGCCGCAAGCTCATTCAGCGTGGTGGCGGCGGGAATCACGACGGCCGGGGTGGGGTTCCCGGCGCTGACCACCTTGTACGGCTCCCCCGACGCGTCCACCAGCACGTGCGGGCCAGGAGCCGGATCACCGGCGCCGATGCTCGCGGCCACCAGGTCGCCGACCGACCGATCCAACGCCAGTCTCCCTCCCGGCGGGAGATCGTCTCCGCCCTGCGAACATCTTGGCATCGCGGCCCGCCACGGCACAGGGGGTTCACGACCGGGCCGGAGCGGTGCGAGGTCGTGAGGCGTGAGCGTAGGGAACCGCTTCGCCTCCCTGGTGATCGGCGGGCCGACGGAACTGGCTGGCAGGAACCTGGTGGCCGTCGAGGACGTGGTCTGGCCCAGGCCGCGCTCCTGAGGGGGCGTACGGAAGCCATCATCAGGAGTTCGCCCCTTCGCCTCCCAGATCACGTAGCGTGCTGCGGCTGGGGGAGCGAGCGGTGGCGAGGGCTGCACTAGCCTGGGCTGCTCCGTACTTACCTGGTGCTGGGCCGAAGCGGGTGGCGTGTTCCCATTTCAGGCTACGTACAGCGACGGCACAATCCGCCACCATGGTCGGGCGATGACTCGGGCCTCGGCCTCGAAGGCGGCCGCGAGATCGGTCAGGGCCTGCTGCTCGGCGGGGTCGATGGACAGCTGCCAGCGGGTCTTGATCGCGGTCCACTCGGCGGCATATCGGCAGCGGCCCGGCTCGTACGGCGGCTGCCATCTGGCCACGTCCTGGTCGGCCTTCGGGCGAAGCGCGCGGGTTCTCGGATTCCTCATCCTGTAGTTGAAGGAAACCCGTGCGTGGTGCAGTCGCAGGTCCCCGAACGCAGACGAGTTCCTGACAGGCGCCTCACCATTGCGGAGCGATCTTCCTGATCGGCGTGCGTCTCCTCAAGCGGTGGATGACCCTTTACTCGAGCGGCAGTGCATGCCGTCCGGCAACCCGGCGGATCTCCTCCAGCGGGTACGGCGTCTTCCTGCTCTCACTCTGCAGATCGTGGTAGAAGTCGTTCAGCACGGTGGCCAGTGGGCTGTGCTGCGACAGCAGGGTCGCGACCGCGCCGGGCACGCCGGCTGGCCGCTCTCCCGCCGCCCATTCCCGCACCAGTTCGCGACGCCCCGACCAGTCGGCGCCGTGGAAGGCGCCGGCCAGCCAGTTCACCAAGAACGTCAGCGTGTAGGTGCGGTCGAAGGTGAGGTGCCGGCAATAGAAGGCCTGTTCCTCCTCTGACAGGTCGAACCGGGTCGACACGGCCTGCCCGAAATCGGTCAGGTAGAAGCGGCGCCCGTCGGTGAGGATGTTCTCGAAATGCGCGTCGAAGTGCAGGAGGCCGCCCGCGTTCATGAAGGACACGGCCTCACGCAGCCCCTGGTCCGCCAGGGCGCAGGCGCGGTCGGCGTCGCCCGCGCGCACCCGCTCCTCCAGCCACTGGTGCAAGTTGTATGGGAAGTACTCCAGGAAGAGCGTCAGGCTCGCTGGAGCCTCTGCCAGTGCTTCGAGGCGGCGGCGCACGCCAGGCGCGTCCTCCCAGAAGGTGACCGCCCGATCGATGTCGGCCAACTCTGCGTACAGCGGGGCGGGCTCGGCGTTGGGTAGCACCCGCCAGTGATACAGCAGCGGGAAGCTGGGGAATCGGCCGGTCAGCACCCACTCGGTGGTCATCGTGTGCGCGGCCAGCTCGCGCCAGGCGCCGAAGCCGGGCGAGCCGATGCCGTACTGGCAGAAGGGTGGCAGCCCGAACAGGTTGGCCGTCGAGTGCGGGTGGCGCAGTTCGGGCTCGGTGAGGGGCACACGTTTGACGAAGACCGAGGCGCCGCCGACCTCGAGCCGCGCGGACGCCCCGCCGATGCCGGTGCCGAGGGGCACGGCCTCGCGCTCCAGCAGCTCGGCCAGTTGCCGGTCGTCGTAGCGGGCCATGGTCGTGGAAACGTCACGGTGGGTGGCCAGCCGCGTGTCCGTCATTGTGATCACTTTACTGGCCGATGAAGGCCGCCCTTACCTGGCGGCCACCCTGCCGTACCGCTTGCCGAGCTCGGCGAGCTGGTCGTTGACCTCTTGGCGGTCCCCAGCTGCGCCGTTCCAGGCACTGACCAGCTGGTTTCAGCGCCGAGGTGGTACTGCCGCACGTTCGGGATGAGCGGCCTGAATGTAGTGCGTCGCCGAGCTGCGCAGGCAGGCGGCCATCCGGTACGCGGCCGCAGCCACCGCGGTGGTGAACGCCGTGGCGGCTGGCAGCAGTCCGGCCGCCGTGGTGAAGGAGACGCCGCCGCGGGTGTCGGTGTGGCAGTGGATGCCGGATATGCCGGTGACCGGCCTGCGCGAGGTTGACGAGAGCCTTGCCCGGGCGCATCCGATGGCAGCCGTGACCGCGCCCGCCAAGAAGCGGTCCCGAGGCCGCGCCGCGCAGGCGGTGGAGAGCGGCCAGGACGTACGGCCAGTTGAGGACACTGGAGAGCTGTTGATCTGGTACGCCCGCGAGCTGGAAACGCTCGTCACCGGGGGGAAGCTGACCCGGCTCCTCATGCGTGACCGCCCGAGAACCTGAGGCCCGCCCGCACCGAACCTGGCCGCGGAGATGGTGTTGGCCACGCCAGGGCTGCTGGACGAGTTCGACACCCTGGAGACCTGGTGGGAGACCGCGGAGCCGTCGGCCAAACGGGAGTTGCTGGCGGCGCTCATCAAGCGCTTCATGGTGATGGCGCCTGAGCAGTCGGCCGCGTTGATGCTCCAGCGGCGGCACCAAGGCTGAAGGCTACGTTCGGGGCCGCGACAGCAGCGGCGCGCCGGTCAACTTCGTCACGCTCTCCGCCCCAGTGCTTACGCTGGGCAAGCGACCACTTCCCCCAGGAGTCACCCATGACCGAGCAGCCAAAGCGGCGCCGTCTCTCCGTGGTTCCGCCCCACCCGGACACGACCGACGAACGACCACAGCCGACGCCGCCGCAGATGGATGTCGCCGACAAGGTCGAGCACGTGAGAGCCGCGTACGCTGCCGGTGAGTTGTCCCCCGAGGAGGCGGCCGGGATGCTCGCGGCTCTGGCCGGCCGGGAGGGCAACGACGCCGAGTACGGTTGGCGCGCCGACATGATCTTCGAGGGACTCCTCACGTGCGGCGTGTGCGGCGCGCACCTGCAGCAGGACCAGGCCGCCGGCATCATCAGCTACACGTGCACGGCCGAAGGGTGCGGACGAGTCCGCATCGCGGCGCGCGTGCTCGCCCCCGCCGTAGCCGAGCAGGTGCTGGAGCGGCTGCGAACGCCCGCGCTAGCGGCCGGGCTGCTGCTGGCCATCGCGCAGAAGCGGGGCGCCGACGTGGTGCCGCCCGGCACCGACACCGTGGAGAGCTGGTGGGGCAACGCTGACCCGGCGGCACGGAAGGAACTGCTCGCCATGCTCGTGGATCACATCGCCGTCAAGCCGGTGCACGATTCCCGGATCGACGTGGCCAAGCGGCTGGCCCCGGAGTGGCGGCACACCGGCTGACGTCGACGCTCCGGCCTGGCCCGTCGCCCTGTTCGCTCTTGGTGCCGTTCGGGGGATCCGCAACGTAGGCAAGGCCGGAATCTTCCGGCGAAGCCGACACGGAAGGATCGTCATGTACCGGACATCGCAGCGGCTGAGCAGCCACCATGAGGAAGGCATGACCAGTCATACCAGGGTGGGTCACCTCTGTGCCCGGGGCGACCGGACACGCCGTGGTGGGGAGAGGATCCGGCTCGACCTAGCCCGCGAGTCCATTGGTTGATCTCGGTCCCACAAGCTGCTGAACTGGCCGAGTGGCTCCAGGCTGCAGATCGACCGAAGCCGGTCGTCGTGGTCTCGATAGCCCCTGGCCGTACCGCGCCGTGGATCGATGTGGACCGCCTAGCAGCCCAGATCGGCAACCTTGCCGAGTACTACCTGGTCCCCACTGGCCAGGCCACCTGGGCTCTGGCTGATCGGCTTCCAGCCCGGACTGGCGTCTACGGCGGGGCCGGACGCGTATACCCTGCGAGCCTGGAGTGGACGTCGGACCCGTATCGCGCACCCCTGTGCCTGGCCCAAGGCGAAACGGACGCAGCGCGGGCCACCGATGCCCTGGTGGCTGATGCGCTGGCCCTAGCCGCCGCCCTACCGGAGGTGGGGGATTCCCTCGCTCCGGCGCAAGTCCGGATGGCAATGACACGGCCCGAGTCGTCCGGAACCAGTCACATGGACAGGCCCGCGGGCGCTAGCGAGACGTGTCCGGATTTGATCACCAAAGGTGATCGGATGATGGCTTTGGCCGCCGAGTGTGACCTGCTCCGCAGTGAGCTAGACCGGTCGAACGCACGCTTGAGAAGCGTTGAGAACGCCCTGGCAACCGCCGAGGCGGATCGTGACCAGCAGCGCACGCGCTATTACAAGGTCAATCAGCGACGGCAGAAGCTGGAAATGGAGCTGAAGGCTGCTCGGACGCGTCCAAGCCCTGACGGCCTCGACGAGGAAGTCTTCTGCGACCCGGAGGATCAGTTCCGCCATGATGTCTACCTCGCCTGGTCTCGGCGTATTCCCAAGGGCGAGAAGACGGCTCGTCCGCTCGTGCGGTACACGATCGGACCGGACTTCCTGGCCTCGCTGGAGACCACTGATGGCGTGGACCCCTCGAAAGTCGTCGATGTCGTCGTGGAGATCCTCACCGGTCTCCGGGCGCCTGGACGGAAGCTGCACCGGCTCCGTGCAGACACCGGAGGCAACAGCCGGCCAGTAGCCCGCGCCGACGGAGCGGTGTGCTGGCGAGTGGCCCTGCAGCAGGACACCCCCGCTGCGCGGCGACTCCACTTCTGGCGCTCAGCCCAGGCAATCGAACTCTCTCGTGTGGTCGTCCACGACGACATGCCTCCGTAGCCGCTGGCGGGCCGACTGAGAACCAGGGCTACATGGGGGCGCCAGCGCGCCGTTGGCTCGCTGGCGCAACGACGGAGTACCGTGACACCGTGTCGAGCACTGGCTGGAGCGCCCTGGTGCCGTGGGTAGTCGAATGGCAATGACGACGAGCACCGAGGTCCGGTGCACAATCGCCACCATGACGGTCCGGTATTGGCTCGGTATCCGTCGCGTATCGGCTCTTCCGAGGACGAGTCAAGGAAATGTAGGACGGTTGGCCCGGTGAGGGCTTCGATGGTTGCCTGAGGCTGAGGTTTACGGCAAGGAGATTGCCATGGCCGACGGGGACATGCCACAGATCGTCCAGGAGTGCCACGCTTACCTGCGGGAACATGGCAACTTGGAAGCCTGGCTTACCGATGACGCCACCTTCGAAGAGGTCTACACCTGGGCATCTGTGAAGGATCCCGGCCTGTTGGTGGAACTGAAGCGGCGGCCGGAGGTTGTCTCCTGGATCCAGGGCCGCGCCGAGGCCATGTGGACGCGCGGTGCTCCGCTATTCCCGATCGCCTTTTGGACCGCTGAGGTGCTGCTGCATGGAGGACTGACGCGCGAGAAGGCCATGTGGGTGGAGTCCTTCACTGCAACGGGCGATGCCTCGCGCCGCTTCGAGCTGTATCAAGTGCTCACCGACCGGCTCCGCGCCACCCACGAAGTTGGAGACCCTCCCCTGCGTGATGGCTGGGTCTACCTGTTGACCGACGCCGGGGAGGCCGCCTTCAAAAGTCATAATCCAAAAGCCGCGGTCCCGTTCTTCGAGGAGGCGTGGGAGTCCCAAGGCGTGCTTCGCCCCGGACACAAGATGACGGCCAAGGCCATCGCCCACATCGCCACCGGCTACACCTCTGCGGTGGTGCATCTGAAGGGCGAGGACCTCAGGGAGGAGCTCTTTGACGTCGCCTTGGACCGACTGGCCGAAAGCCGCCGGCTGCTCCTCTCCCACGTCCCCGACGAGGAACTGGCCTGCGAACTGTTGAAGATCGGGCTTTCCTGCAATCAGGTCTGGAAGAATTGTCGCAAAAAGTGCAAGAAGAACAAGGTTGGGTGGATAACGGCCGCCGGGCACTGCCTGAAGCACTTCCAGGAGGCAGAGCGCGATGTGCGGGCAGCCATGGGAGAGAGCAAGACGTACGGCCAACTGGGCAGTTACGACTACACCCGCCTGCCCGGGCGCAGCCAGTCGGCGGCAGCACGCTTCTTGCTCGAGGCGGCCGGCGCCGCGGAGACGTATGGCGATTTCCGGCTCGCAGGTGCTTGTGCGCGAACAGCTTTGACCATCAGCCAGCGCCCGCATCACAAACTCCAGGCCAGTCTCCAACTGGCGCGTCTGGAGCTGGACCGGACCACCAAAGTGCAGCACTACGAGGACCTGCTGCGCGACCTCGAGAGTGGGGCACTCGACAAATGCACTCCGCAGAAGCGAACTGAAATCCGACAGCAGATGACGGATGCCTCCCGTGAGCTAAGCAAGACGCTCAAGCGGCTAAAACGCCCCACCGCAGCCTGGTTTTGGTCCCAGCAGCAAGCGCGATTCGATCCGAGGCAGAGCGCCCCGACGGGTGGGCACGTCGCGCCCGAGCAGCCAGCGCCGTCGGCCAAGAGCAGAGCGCGGCAACTGGCGAACGCAGTCCATAGGGAGCATGTCCCTGGTGTGGTGCTGAACCTCATGAATCTGGCCCGCGATTACCACCAGGACGAGACGCTCCTCACACCCGAGGTCCTGGACTCGTTGGCTGTGGCGGACAGTTGGCGACCGGCTTACCGCCAGTGCGGTGCTCACTTGCCGTTGAGTGCGTGCCGATCGGCAGGTGATGTCGCTCGAGTGTGCGCGGAAGTGGCCGATGAGTTCGCTCGCGGCTATGCCCCCCTCTATCGGCCCGAGCTTCTCATCGCCTTGGCCAGTAATCCCAGCCATGACGTACGGCAGCGGCAGACTGCGGCAGAGCAGGCCTGTCAGGCATCCCTCGACGTCGGACGGGCCACAGAAGCCATCGACGCCCTGCTCGAATTGATTTCCCTCAAGCTGGGAACTGGATCGGTGACGCAGGTCACGGCACCGGTAAGGCGCGTGCGTGACATCGTGCGCACCACCTTGGCCAGTGCCTGGGGGACAGCCGACTTGATCGATATTGCCCACGGCCTCACGACCACCTCGGCCAAGTTGGCCGGCATGCTGGCCCACCACGACCTCCCCGGTTTGGCTTTCGAGATCGCTCACGCCCCTCTCGGAGCTCTGAGCCGCGCATTCGAGCAGGACCCCGACCTCGCCAAAGAATTCGAACTGGCCGAGCAGCGGCACTCCCGCCAGCGCGACGACACCGACCAGCGGCTGTTTGAGATGCTGCACGACAGGGTGGTGAAGCACGGGCTCACGTACCGCCCCGTGACCTTCCCGGAGCTCGCCGACGTGGCCGCGTGCTTCGGGCGCGTGGTCAGCTTCGTGCAACTGCTGCACACGTCCCCGCATGGCACGTGGGCTCTTGGGGCCCGCGTGACTGGCAGGCAATGCGAGTACTGGTCATGCCGGCTCGACGATGCGGAGAACGTTCACGACATTCGCGAGGCAATCTGGGATCACCTCAGTCCACATGAGCAGAGCTGCATCGGTCGCTTCCTGACAGAGCTGCATGCAAAGGTCGTCGAGCCCTGGGTGGAAAAGGCGAAGGGCGCTGAAGCGCTGGTCCTCATTCCCCACGGAGACTTCTCCGGGCTACCTGTTCACGCA
This sequence comes from Nonomuraea sp. NPDC049400, assembly GCF_044466425.1. NCBI lineage: Bacteria > Bacillati > Actinomycetota > Actinomycetes > Streptosporangiales > Streptosporangiaceae > Nonomuraea > Nonomuraea sp. NPDC049400. The sequence goes on along the minus strand of NZ_JBITMP010000056.1, from coordinate 195 downwards.
GCCTTCGGTCCGTACGGCTACCTGATCCAGCAACACCGGGTTGGTTACCTCCCCAATCTCAACGCCGCTCCCGCCAGCCTCGTGTCCTGTCCGTCCGCACTCATTGAGAGAGTTCCATCCTGTTTCCGCAGGTAGAACGGGCTGGTGTGGTGGCGGTCAGGTGTGAACGTCGTGGTGGCGAGGCGAGATCATGAA
>NZ_JBITMP010000055.1:0-71557 GCF_044466425.1 Nonomuraea sp. NPDC049400 | reverse complement strand
TCAGGCGCCCGCCCGACAGCCGCCGTTCACTTGAGGCTCAACAAAGGAGCCTCTCATGAGCGATCTGGCACCATCCATCCGACGGCGCCCCCAACTCCCCGCCGTCCTGTCGCGCACCGTCCGCCTGCTCGGTGCCGCCGCCCTCGGCCTCACGGCGCTAAGCGCCATGGCGAGCCCCCCGGCCACCGCGGGCCGGCTACTACGTGTGCGAGAACTGTGGGCGGCACATTAGCGAGGCGGAGGCGCTGGAGCTGGTCAGCGAGGAAGCAGGCTGACCGAACACTGAGGACCTGACGTACCTGCCGAGGGAGTGGCTGACCAGCCTGTCCGACCCGTGCAGCCGTGGACGGATCGCGCCTTTGGCCATGGCCGTCTCCCGCCCGCCTGGAGGTCCCCTCTTTGGGGCAGTGTGTTGGACGTCGCGCCGTCGCGCGCCCTTCGCGCGCTCGGCGATACGCTGATCGGGGGGCAGGTGATCTCCCGGCCGGCCCGCTGTCGCGTGAAAGGCTCCCCGTGAAGAGTCTCCTGTCGTAGACGGTCTTGATGGCGACCTTCTTCATCATCTGCGTGCTCCTGAACAAGATCGCCGAGGACTGGCGCGACACCCTTCCGATCGTGTGGCAATACGTCGTTCTGCTGGTCATTACCGCCGCGGGCGGGCTCGTGGCGATGGCGGTGACCGCGCTTGTGTTCTCCGCCCGCCGCCGCGGCCGGAAACGGATCACTGTGAGGGTGCCACCCCTGCCAGGCAGTTCCTGCATCCACGGCTGACCCATCCACGTCCCGGCCCTACGTCGCGCGGCCGGGGCTGCTGGCCAGGGACGCTGGCGGTGCCGCCAACGCTTGCGCCCAATGGATCATGTGTGTCGCACTTCGTGCGGGCGGGTCGCGGACCTGCGCGCATTCCGATCACCGGCGGCGGTCAGGCTGGAGAGGATGAGCAGTCGGTTGGTGCGGTGCATGGGCGATCTCCTATCGGGAAGCGCTGGCTCTCCATCCGGTCGGTGGGAGCGTGAACCGGTACGGCATGGTTCAGCGCTGATCATCGGTTGTGGGCAGGTGCTGGGTGGGGCAGGCGGCCGCGAGCTCGGTCAGGGCCTTCTGCTCGGCGGGGTCGATGGACAGCTGCCAGCGGGTCTTGATCGCGGTCCACTCGGCGGCATACCGGCAGCGGGCCGGCTCGTACGGCGGCTGCCAGGTGGCCACGTCCTGGTCGGCTTTGGACCTGTTGCTGCGGGCGGTGACCGCGACCAGATGCCACGGCTGATCCAGGTCGTTGGCGTAGGCCTCGCGCTGCGCGGCGCTCCAGTCGTCGGCGCCGGAATCCCACGCCTCGGCCAGCGGGACCAGGTGGTCCACGTCGAGCCGGGCCGCGTCGTCGACGGTCTGGTTGTCATAGTAGGAGCTCCAGGACCCGCCCGACAGCCGACAGCCGGCCCCCACCTGCGGCGGGGTGACGGCCTCATCAATGAGGACCTCGGCGCGGGTGTTACAGCCGTCATGGTCGGCGTCGACCCAGTGCTTGAAGCTCGTGCGCTGGTAGCCCTCGCGCCGCTCGGTGGCCACCGCCAAGGCGGCGACCGCGTCGGCCAGCAGCGGCCCCTCTGCCCGCTGCGCCGCCGCCAGGAGCGCGTGCTGGGCCGCGTGCGTGGCCGTCGCCGCGGCGGGAATGGGGGTGGCGGCCATCAGGGTCATGCTGGCCATGAGGGTGGCGCCGGTGAGGGTGGTGCCGGTCAGGGCGTGGCGCCGTGGGGGGTGGGGCATGCCGGTCCTCTCACAGAACACTACAAAGAGAGAGCTAACAACTACTCACTGTAGCGATCCTTGTGAGGGTGACTCTCAACCGGCGTGGTGACCGTTCGGTTTCCCCGGCACCGTCACCGCAGGCCAGCGACTCCTGCAGGAGGTGTAGGCGCCCGGCACCAGAGCCATGCTCGCTCGCCGTACGCGGTCGGGGTGACCGACACGATGAGGGGCCATTTGCCGCCGGCGGTGACCAGGTTGGCCCGCGCGCACCCGGCCAGGAGCCGATGCCGGATGATGACGGCCCGCAGCCAGCCCCACAGCCTGGAGCGTGCCGCAGGCACACCGACACCGCGCCGATACAACAAGACCGGTCAGGGACCCATGTGGACGTACGGCGCCCACAGGATGGGGTCGGCCGGATGGCGCTCGCGCAGCGCCCGGGTGGCCAGGTGCAGTGCCACGGAGGCCCGCGACGGCGCCAGGTCCGCCTCACCGGCCCTCAGGTGCCGGTAGACCTGCGCGCTGACGTCGGCGGCGATGGCGTCCTTGACCTTCCAGAGCGTCGCGATCACATGCCGGTACCCGGCGAGCATCAGCGCGCCGCCCAGGTGGATCGCCTCGTCGGGCAGTTCCTGCCCGCCTCGTGCCGTCTCGCACGCCGATAGGAAGGCGAGTTCCCCGTACGTGATGCCGAGCCGGGACACGTCGGCGACCGTCAGCGGCCTCAGCGCGTGGTCGGACAGGAAGAGCCTGCTGCGGCTGGGCAGGCGCAGGTCCTGACCCGCGTGACAGGCGAAGTGGACCCACGCGTGCTGCCGCAGGGCACGGCGCACCGAGTCGAACGTCGCCTCCGCTCCGGACAGGACGCGGCAGGGCAGGCCCAGAGAGGACAGGTCGGCGCTCTCCTGGTACGCCCCGGGCAGCGGCGGCAGCCCCGGTGTGTCGGGCATCGAGACGATCAGCAGAGATCTCTGCTCGGCCGGTGGCGGCACGCGCCGGCGCAGGTACGTGAGCACGCGCAGGCTCGGGATGTAGGAGGAGACCACCCGATCGAGCACGGAGGCTCCCGGCCCGCCGTCACGATCGGTCGCGGCGTGCAGCGGCAGGAAGCTCAGCTGCCCGGCGGGGCACCAGTGGATCCGCGGCCACTCCCGTCCTTTCCCGGGTGGGCCGGTGTGGCCGAGCGCGTCCAGGACGGGCCGGGCGACGGCCCGCCACAGCCAGTCGAGCACCTCTCGCAGCATGGCCGCCGATCTCGTGCGTTCGGCGGCGTCGCCGGCTCGGACCCGGCGGCCGATCGCGGCGTGGAAGTGCCCGACCTGACCGGCGAGGTCGTCGACGCGTAGCTCGGGCAGCGCGATGACCTGGATGCTCGCGCCGGTGATCGAGATCGCCGAGGACCCCAGCTCGGCCGGATTGATCAGGACGATGGTCTGGTCGTCGGCTGGCCGGACCGAGGCGAAGGCGGGCGGGCGCAGGAAGCCGGAGAATCCCGGCCTGGCGCGGATCTCGGCCACCAGCTCATCCCACTCCTCCGCCAGCTCCCTGCGTCTGGCCGCGTCGGTGGCGTCGGCCCGCGCCCTGGTGATCGCGGCGAGCCTGCCGCCCAGGTCCGGCATGTCGAACAGCAGACCGGCCAGCTCCCCGCGTACGTCCAGGCTCTGGTGGATCAGGACGGCCCGGCCCTCTTCGAGCAGCTCGACCGCGTGGGCCGCGTCTCCGGTCCGCAGGGCCGCGGCGGCCGCCTCGTTGACGCTTCCCGACACCAGCTTCAGCAGGAACTCCTGGCCGGTGCGCTCCAGCCCCGTCAGGAGGATTTCGTGGGAGAGCCTGATCCCCCGCTCCAGCGCCGCCAGCGCCTCGGGCATGCGGTCGGCGGATGCCGCGAGCAGCCCCGCGGCGAGCAGGGCGCGCAGGCGTACTAGTGGCGTGACCAGGAGATCGTCGCCCACCGAGACCAGGAGAGCGGCGGCCTCGGCGCGGTCGGCGTCGGCTCCGGTGAGATGGAAGCGTGCGGCCAGCGCCTCGCCCAGGTTCAACGCGCGCATGAACACGTCCACGTGGTCCGCCGTGGCCGGGCAGGGTTCGCCGAGCAAAGAGATGGCACGGTCGAGGTCGCCCCGCTCGCGCGTCTCGCGGTATCGGCACAGAAACAGCCATCCGAGATGGAGCTCGGCGGAGCGGTGCACGTCGGAGGCCGCCGTCACCTCCGCGAGGGCGCCGTTGACCATCTCGACGCATTCGTCGATGACGGACAGGTCCAGGACGCCCACGCTCGTGGGACGCAACTCGGTGACGTAGGAGAGGGTCGTCGCGGTCGCCTGGAGCATGAGGGAGGTGAGCGTTGTGACCCAGAACGCCCGTTCCTGTGCACCGAGCCCGGTCGCTTCGTCGAGTGTCCGGCGGAACCGTGCGATGCCGGTCCGCAGCCCTCCACCGGGCATGTCCGCCAGCAGTCCGGACGAGGCGGCGACCAGCCGGAAATGGTCCCGCATGGGGTGATCGGTCAGCCTCTCTTCGACGAGTCTGTGCAGAGCGCTGCGGATGTCGCGCAGCCCCGCCAGGTCATTGCGGTTGATGTACCCCAGCATGTCCATGGACAGAGCGGTGGCCGCCGCGGCATCACGCGCGATGGAGTCCGGCAGCAGGCGGATCAGCTCGCGCAGCTCCGCGGCGGTCTCGGGAGCGTACTTCAGCGGATTGTCCCAGGCGGCAGGCACAGTAATGGCGTGAATCAGCGCCCCGGCGACGGCCTCCAGGTCAGGGTCCAGCCGGTCGGCCATTCGCACGGCGTCGCGAAGCATGCGAGTGGCCTCGCCGAGCACGTCCCTGTCGTGCCTGTGCTCCGCGACGGTGGCCAGCACGCTGCCGAGGACGCCGATGGCCTTGAGCCGGCGCGGGGCGTACGGTGAGTGATCCGCCAGCGCGGTGCGGGCCTCCGCCAGCGCACGGTCCAGGACGCTCTCGTCACCGGTGATGTCGAACTCGGTGAGCAACGCGCTCGCGAGCAGGACCCTGTTCTCGGTGGGCAGGTGGGCGAACCGGTCGGCGATCTCCCGGGCGGTGCGCGCCAGGGCGGCCGCGAAGTCCCGGTACACGGCCGGGACCTGGCGGAGTGCGGTGAAGCCGGCTAGGTCCGTGGCGGCGTTCGCGGCCATGTCCAGGTCACTCAAGCTGACATCGAGGGACCGCGGCCAGGCCGGATCGAACGCCATCCGCGCCAGGGTGGGCACCGTATTGCGCCCCGCGTTCCAGGCCAGGCGCGCGTACGCGAGCGCGTAGACGAGGTCGTCGATCAGGCCGTCGGGATGGTAGTAGAGGTAGCGGGAGTCGCGGTACATCGCCAGGGCGGTGACGAGGTCGGTGTGCAGGTCGGGCCAGGTCCACTCGCCCCGGAGGAATCTCAGCCTGACGGCTTCCATCGGCTCTCTCGGCGCCCGGCCGACCACCGACTCCAGGACGAACTCCTCCAGCGGCGCGGCCAGGCGGTCGAGATCCTCCATGCCGGCGTCGTTGAGTTCGTCAACGATGGTCAGGGTCAGCGCCGCGATGAGCAGCGCGCGCAGGTCGTGGTCGAGGCGGGGGGCGCGTAAGGCTATGCGCAGCGTGTGTTCGGCGACGTCGCCGGTGTGGCGGGCGAGCTCGTCGATCTCCTTAGCGGAGGAGTCGCTGTCACTGATCTTGGACAGGTCCAGCACGAACCGCGCCAGCCAGCGGATCTCCTCCTGGCTCCAGGACTCCAGGATCACGCTGTCAGGGACGAACAGCGGCTTGAGCAGCTTGGGCACGAGATCGGGATCGGCCTCGGCGATGCGCCGGAAGAGCGAGAAGGCGTACGCAACCTCCTGTACGGAAATATCCGGAAGGTAGTGGTAGCGGAACCAGTGGAACCAGGCCAGCCGTTCGGCGACCTTCAGATCGAGCTCCTCGGCGCCGTTCCGCCTGCGTATGACGGTGTCGTGCAGCAGGCCCACGGCGAACAGCAGATCCTCGTCCTTCAGGTCCTTCCTGATGCTCGCGCGCAGCTTGGCACGCTCCTTCTCGTCCTCCTCCTGCGACAGCCACCGGTCCTCGGCCCGCAGGCTCCTGACGGTCGTGCCGATCATGAACTTGGCGTACGCCCGCGCCGCGCGCCGCCACCGCAGCCTCCACATCGGGCCGCTCCCTTCACCAAGACGCGAGCACGATCAGCACGATCACCACACCCAGCGCCGCCACGAGCGAGGTCTGCCAGGCACGGGCCGTCACCCAGGCCAGCAACTGCCCGGCCACACCCACCTCCGCGCCGAGCGGCGCCGATCCCACGTACGCCACCGCGATCGTGCTGATCTCGCTCCCCGGCACGGTCAGGATCTGCCAGGACCGCTCCAGCTGCGTGGCGACGGCCTTGCCCGGGGGACGCAGCGAGATCGGCCGCCGCAGCAGCAGGTCACGCTTGGCCGGATCGGCGTCGGTGGAGTAGCCGACCACGAACCCCGTCACCGTCGTCCCGTCCTTGAGCTGCACGCTGAGGAACGCGCGGGACGTGGCGCCGGCGAGCCGGCTGAACGCTGTGTGCCAGCCGGTCTCGTGCGCCACCCTGCGCGAGGCGGCGCGGCTCAGCAGAGCGTGCGCCGCGACGCCGTACAGCAGCCCGAGCAGCGGTACGGCCAGCACGGACCGCAGGACTACGGCGGGCTGCGCCCGCACGTAACCCGCGCCGTCACGCAGCAGCGCCACCGGGTCGGCCGCCGCGCCGGGCGCGATCGCCTGGACCAGCGTGAGCGTCACCACGGCCGCGCCGCTGAACACGACGCCGGTCAGCAACACCCTGCTGACCTCGATGAAGGCGCTCTCGTCGCGGCGTGGTCTGGTGCGGTGCCACAGCAGCTCGAACGCGGCGCCGGGGGTGACGATCAGCAGGAAGATGACCACTGCGGCGACCGACCCGGGGTACACCTCAGGTCGTCTCGGCCGACGCGTCAGGCAAGGGCGGCTGGGCAGGAAGCTCGGGCGGCTCGGAGACGATCTCCAGCTCCGTATCCGGTTCGAGGACGATCCCGCGGAAATCGCCGCCTTCGTCGGCGAGGCCGCCCGGCTCGGTCACCCGCCTGCGGGCTCCGGTCTCGTGGGCGTCAGAGTGCTCGGCCATCGGCAAGGGCCCTTCCCGAGAGAGCTGCGCTAACCGGTTGCTGAGCAAATTGTAGAGTCACCGCCTGGCCAGGCCACTCCTCCCATGCGATATCGGCCGCACCAAGCTCACAAGAGCTCGGCGTGCACCCTCAAGGAGTAGGGGTCCAGGGTCTTGGCTCGGCCCCCCGGGCAGCGGCCTGTGCCCGATCCCGTCGCGGCCCTATACCGGGTGCCAAACTGGCGACGTCCTGGCGCTCGCCTTCAGAAGGTGTCTTTCCTGGGCACACCCGCCAACGAAAGGGGAAACCGCCCTCTCTCCCGCGGTCTAGCCGCGCCCGATAACCCTTCACCGGCTTGGACAAGAGATTCAAACCGCTGCTCGACTACCGCCAGTTCGGCTACTGGCTTTACGACGAGCACCGCAACCTGGTGCAACTGGTCGAGCATCTCCGCGCGTGTACCGACCTACTCGACCCGAGCAACCCCCGCCACCTCGCATTGGTGCTCGATCTGACGTGGCTCGACCTGGCCAGCCTCTGTCACGCCATCCACGCCATCCGATCCGCCCACGTGTCCAACCCCGACCGCGGATTGCAAGGGGTACCTGTTCGGCGGCATCGTCGGCCCGACCTACTACCCCAAGCTCCGCGAGCTGATCACCAGGGTCATGCGTCGGCCTGACCGAGTGCCACTAGCACTGCGCCTGTTCGAAGTGCTGACCACGGGACCGCGCTGGCTCAGCGTGTCGAACCAGCCGATCTCGGTTCGCTACACCAAGGCCTGGCCGCGAAACAAGCCGCCGACGTCGTCCGATTCCTAGTGAGCACCACCGGCCTGGACGACGGCTTCCGAGCGCGCGCACGGTCGCCCCTTTTCGGTGAACCGGTGCCGAGCGCTCCTGCGCAAACCACGATTCCCACGTGACGGGAATCTACAAACGCTCGGCGGTTCAACCGCTGGCGAGGTCCGGGTGGAAGGGCGCGGCGGGCGCGTCGAGGTCCGTGCCCTTCCACCCACATGGCGCTGAATCCCAGCGCCCACAGGTCCATCTCGGCATCGAGGCCCCTCGGTGAAGATCGTCGAGCCCCGAAGACGGAGAAGCGCTGGAGGGAGCGTTCCGGCAGGTCGGGATTTGGCCATCAGCATCAGCAGGCTGGCCCCACGGCCTCGCCTAGATGGGTCAGCGCCGAGTGGCGGAATCCGTGCAGGTCCCGGCCCGTCCCTGGACCGGCGAGCGCGGTGTGCTCGTCGAGCAGGGCGCGGGCCTGGCCGGTGTCGGAGCAGACGTCGCGGGGGCTGACGACCTTGCCGGGGCCGGTTCGGCTGGCCGAGGCGGCGGGGTCTTGGCCGGGCGCGCTTGACCTTCACGCGCGCCTGGCGGGCGGTCAGGGCCAGGTCCTCGATGTTGAGGGCTGGACGAGTCGGACTTCGCCCGCCTCACCGAGCTGGGCCGGCTCGACGCCGAGCTTTCCGGCTACATGAAGGTGCGGACGACCCGCCCGCTCACCGTCGCGTACGGCCTCACGGACTCTCCGGTGGGGCAGCTCGCGTGGATCGTCGAGACATTCCACGACTGGAACAAGGCGGTCAAGACGCCGGAGGACGAGGTCGGACGGGACCGGCTGCTGACCAACCCCACCCTCTACTGGCTGACCGGAAGCGCCACCTCGTCCGCGCGGTTCTCCTGCGAGTCCGAGTTTTGACGCGCTACGGGCGGTGGACGAGCGCCACCTTTCAAACCTCGACTGCCGCAGGCTTTGACGCAGCATGAACCGGCGCCGACGTGGAAGTGCTGGTGCCGAGGGCCATCGGCTGTCATGCTGCGGGTTGGGCGAGACAGCAGCGATAATAGTTAAAGGCGGTTCCCATGCCCTCCTATCCGGGACAAAAGCTGGACAGCATCGACCGATTCATCGGCATCGCCCGCGATATCGCCAACAACCCGGTTCTCGCGATGCCGCAGCACAGGGCAATGGCCGAGGACCTGTATCAGATCGCCAACAAGCTGCTGATCGCGAATGAGAACATGGTCCGCTGGCTGAACCGCTTTCTGTATTTCGATTTCCGCGATGCAGATGCGCGGGCAAAATTCCTTGAACTGATACAAGACTACCGAGGCGCGAGGGCCGGATCTGTATTCCATAACATGAAATGGAACTGTGGCGATATTTGGCTCATCTACCAACGCCACATCGCAGGGAATATCGACGCCATGTTTCAAGAGGATCGACAGAGCGCCGAAGAGGCAAAACACGCCTTTGACGATCTGAGCAACGCCGACGAGGGCATGGTCACTTTCATCTACAATACCGTTGTTGGCAACATCGAAGGGTTTATACACGACGCCGAACATCATATCGATCGATCCGACGTCAACCTGGCCGAAACACGACGTCTGGCGTTCAAGGTGGCCTCAGCAGAGCTCTCGAAGCGTCTCGAGCGGTTCGCCGGCGAACTGGCCGACTTGGTTCTGCAGTATGCGCGCCTGGCGGAGCGACCGGTCACACTTACCTAAGAGCATCCCTCCGGAAGCTGTGCCTCGTCGAGGACGGCTCCTTCCAGCATCAGCCGGTTCTTGGGCAGGCCGGACAGGTCGGCGTTCCGCAGATCAGCGCCCCGCAGATCAAGGCTGGCATCGGAGATCTCGAGAAGCCGGCCCACGGTCCGCAGCGCGGCTTTGACGCCCTCAGGAGGATCGTCCTGCCGCTGCCGAATAGCCGTCGAACGTTCTCGAATAAACGCACCGAGCACATAAATGATGGTGGACCGATCCCTCGCCGAGTCGTTGCCGATCCGCTCGAGCGCGTAAACTCCGCCGATGCGCACCGGTGACGCCTCATCGCCGAGCTGACTGACCGCCTTCGTATAGCGGTCGGTCACATGACCTTCTCGATTGAGCACATATGTACGCAGGGTGAACACCAGGGAGCCCCCTGCGCCGAGCGCGACCAAAAATGCGATCAGCGACGTGCGCGCATCGTTGATGGCCTTCAGCTGCTCCGCCGCTGTCATGCCATACGAGGGATGCCGGGTCAAAACCAGCGGCAAAATCCAGAGGAATAGCAACGCAAGCGCCAGCGCCGCGGTCAGCAGAGAGACAACGCTCCACAAGTCACGAAATGTCCGGTTCCGTTTCGCTGCCACAGGGTATTGTACGACGCCTCGTTTGGGGCGGTCAGCAGGGCTGAAGCGTTCTCGGCTGGTGCGACATACAAGAGCCTGAGACGGCCATTTAGCTGGAGGCACCCTGGCGCGAATGACAAACGCGATGCCCGATGATCGTCGATCGTCTCGACCAGTCGATCACGAACAGGGGCCGCGTTCGCGTGCCTTCATCCCCGATCGACGTGCTCGCCCGCCACCCGGAGCACGTCACCTCGCCGACCCACTGACCGATCTGCTCGATCTGCTGGCTCTGGCTGAGCCCTGGACATGGTGCCCGATCCGCGCAGCCGCCGGGGCGGCGCACCGGATAGGACCCAGATCCGCGCGCCTGAGCCAGCTTGCCCCCGCACGGTACGGCTGGCCGCCAGTACCCTGGGACGGCTGCTCGCCCGCGTGGATGGCGACGCTGTACCTTGTGCCGACGCCGGATCGACGGTCACCGTCACAGTGGACGTGTGCTTCTATGACCGACCGCTACCACGGCCATCCACTCGGTCTCACCACATGAGAAGACTTCAGCCCTGCAGAAGAGCACCGTTGTCTAGCGGTCCACCGAGCACTTGAGCACCAAGCAAGCTGCGGATCTCTCCACTCGCAGGGTTGATCAGTTGGTAGCCGTAGAGCGGGCTCGATCAGCGACGCGTGAACCACCGCCTCGCCGCCAAGGTCCGCATCGGCGTGATCTCGGCGACACACCAGTGTAGAACCAACTCCCCCAGGTACTTACGGCTTAACCTGCAGAAACAGGATCTCGCGAAGATCTGCTCATACACCACGTCTGTGGACGTGATCTCAAGTCTGCCGAATTGAGGTTGTCCAGGCCGAGCACCGCTTTCACGCGTCGTGAACCCGTCTGATGCAGGAGAACCCTTTGCTGTATCGAGCGCTGCGGCGTCGGATGTGCGGATCGCGGTGGGGTTCGCGAACGTGCGAGGGGCGCTCTGCTGCTCGCGGGGCGTGGCATGTGAGTCTGCCGGCATCGCGGTCTGTCGCACGCACAGGCGGTCCTCTGGCCTGCAGACCGTGGAGAGGGTGGATCTTGTGAGCATGGAGGGAGCTGTTGGGCCCGCGGCGCGGGAGGGAGCACGGGGATGGCGTTCGATCTGACAGGGCGCGCACTGTTTCCTCTTGGGGATCTGATCGCGGTGGCGGATTTTCCGCTGGCGGAGTTTCTGCCGGTGGAGGCGATCAGCGAGGTCTTCGAGGGGCTCTACTACACGGACGCGACGCTGTATCGGGACGGGGAGAACCTCGTGTTCGATGTGTGGTTGGTCTGGGCGGGAGAGCTTGTGCTTTCGCCTCCGGGGACGGATGCGTTTGTGGTGGTGCTGGGGTCGGCGGGGGCGGGGCTGACCACGGCGAATGCGGAGATCGTGCTCGGGCCGGACTTCTCGTTGGCGTTGCGGGAGGTGACGGTAGGGGTGCGGGTGTCGCGGCACGTGTTGCGGGACGTGGCGACAGGCGGTGCCGCGGAGATTTCTGTGTCGGGGGATTTGCGCGTGGGGGCGGGAGGTTTGACGCTCGAGAACTTTGTTGGGGGGACGTTGGCGCCGGCGTATCTCTGCGGGACGGAGATCGTGGTGGAGGCTGCGGACGTGCGGCCCGTGTTCGGGGGCTCCGATCCGCCGGAGTTTCTGGAGGACCAGACGGACTTCCAGGGCGTCGCGTTCGCGAAGCTGGGGGTAATGATCCCGTCGGAGTATCTGGAGTTGGATCCCGGGTCGTCGCTGACGGTGGAGATGACGGATGCGGGGATCGGGACGACGGGGTTCACGGGCGTGGTCGCGGTTGTTGCCGATGCGGAGCATCCGGTGCGTGGGAAGCTCTTGGGGTTTCCGTTCCGGTTCCGGGAGCTGCGGATCGACGTGGACCAGAACGCGATCCTGGACGCGACGCTGGGCTGCGATCTCCGCATCGAGGCGCTCGAGGACGGCGACGAGGAGAAATGGCTCGGCGTGGATGTCGCGTTCGGTGGGGATGGCGATCTGACGGGGACGCTGTCGGCGGTGCAGCCGCCCGAGGCGGAAGGCAGCCCCGAGGCGATCGTCACCACGGAGTTCGCGGGGGTCATCGCGTTTGATCTTGCGTCGCTTCGCATCTCGCGGGTCGATGCGGTGTGGTCGTGCTGGTTCTCAGGGGCACTGCAGCTACAGGTGCCGGGCGCGGACTGGCCCAAGGTCGCGTTCGACGAGATTGGCGTGAGCTCGGACGGGAAGTTCCACATCGCGGACGGGGGCGGGATCACGTTTGCGACGCCGATGGTGGTGAACTGGCATTTCGCGCGGCTGTCGGTGTCGAAGTTCCGGGTCGGGCACGCGGCGGGATCCGTCGAGCGCCTGCAGATCGCGCTGTGTGCGGAGATTGTGCTTGTCGAGGGGATCCCGGCGGGGGCAGCGGTCGAAGGGTTGGTGATCGAGTGGACTCCGGGGTCGGGTACGGGCGCGGACGTGCGGTTCGAGGGGATCGGGATCGAGTTCGGCGTGCCGGGGAGCTTCACCGCGGTGCTCTCCGTTGCGTACTTCGATGAAGCGGGGGTGGTGCAGTTCCGGGGGAGCGGGACGGTCGAGATCCCCGCGCTTGACGTGATGCTCGATGTCGCAGTCGTGGTGGGAAAGGAGGACCTGCCGCCCGAGCCGTTCGTCTACCTGTATCTGTTCGCCGACGCGAAGCTCCTGCCGACCGGGATCCCCGTCGGCGGCTCGGGGCTCGCGATCTACGGGTTCCAGGGGCTGATCGCGTACCAGATGCGGCTCGACGTGGACCCGGCGCTGCCGCCGGACGAGCGCTTCTATGCGCTCTTGATGAAGGACCCGGTGGGGATCACAGCGGGAACGAAGTGGGTGCCGGCTCGAGGGCAGAGCGCGCTCGGCGCGGGGATCGTCATCGGGACGATGGACAAGGGTTTCGCGATCAACGCGAAGGGGATGCTTGTCGTCGCCTTCCCGGATCTCACGATCCTCCTGCACGCAAAGGCGAACTTCCTCAAGCAGCCGCCGAAGCTGAACCGCAGGCAGGAGGGAGCGCTCGAGGCGGTGATGGTCTACTCCGCAAGCGAGTCGACCTTGTCGCTCGACATCGTGGCGAGCTGGGAGATCGCTTCCGTCGTCTCGGTGAGCGGGCAAGCGCGCGCGTTCTTCGATTTCAACGACCGGAGCGCCTTCTACCTTGAGATCGGGCGCGACGAGAATGGGAAGCGCGTCGTCGCGCAGGCGCTCAAGTGGAACGGGGAGTGGCTCTTTTCGGGCGGGTTCTGGTTCCGGCTCGCCGCGCGGGGGCTCGTCACGGGGATCCAGGTCGGCATCGATCTCCGCAAGAGCAGGGGAGGCTTCTACGTCGAGGTCAAGGGCAGCGGGCGGGCGGAAATGGCGCTCTTCTGGGAGCCGTCGCAGTGGGAGGGGTCGCTCGCACTGTCGGGGCGGATCTCCGCCGGATACAAGGGGGTCTCGGTCGGCCTCAGCCTCAGCGGCGAGGCGCGCGCGCGGGTAAGGCGCCCGTTTGAGGTGCACCTGGAGGTCGAGGCGTGTATCGAAGCGCTCTTCTGGGACATCTGCAAGTCGTTCGACTTCGACTGGAAGCAGGTCCTTCCGCCGATCTTGGAGCTTCCACTCCGCCGCACCAGCGCGACGCCCCGACACTGGACGCCGTTCCGCGTGGCGGGGCCGCCGGAGCGCGTCGAGGACGGCATCGTGGCGCTCGAGGCATCGTCGACTCCGGTGATTGCCCCCCACTGCGGCGTGGCGATCGACTTCGCCAAACCGATGGTCGATCTCACCGGTCGGTTCAACGAGGCGGTCGCCTTGCCGAACGGCGGCTTCCTCACGGTCGGCGAAGAATCGGGATTCGCGGCGGCCTTCTTGCTCGACGCGGTCGAACTCGTCCGCGATCCCGATGGCGTGCGCGAGGCGGTACCGCTCTGGGGGACGTGGGCGCGTGAGACGCTGGAGCCGAACACGACCTTGCGGCTGCTCTCCTCAGAGCGCTTTGGCGACGACGGCTCGCTCTCGGACAGCTACGTCGACGGCCTGGACATCGACTACTGCGCCGAGCCGACGCCGACCGAACAGTGCTTGTCGCTTTCTGGCGTGCAGCCGGTGTACGGCTGGCTCGCCGACGGCTCGCTCTATGAGCTGCGCATCGGCCAGGGGGGCGCGCCGCCGCCCGAGGGATTGATTCTGCAACCGCGCGACCGGCTGACCATCCGTTGCAAGGTCAAGGTCAAGGTCGCCCACCTCGAGGTGATCGCGCCGGACGGCACGCTCGAGCGGCTCGAGGTCAGAGCCGAGCCGGACGGCATCTTCACGATCTGGGGCAAGATCGTGCCGAAGCGGCGGCTCGTGAGGTTCTGCTACGCCCGGGGGCACGGCTGGCTCGACTGGGTGGCCGCCAAGCAGTTCGGCGGCACGCTCACCGGAACGGAGGCGTGGACGGTACCGGCGGAAATGCGGGTCTTGCGACCGGAGCAGACCTACGAGCTCGTGGTCAAGACCACGCCGCGGCTGCTGGCGCCCGACGGCACACCGAGCGATCCGCTCGGGACCGCAGTCCAGACCAAGCGCCGCTTCCGCACGTCGGGTCCGCCGGCGTACAACGGTGCACTGACCAACTACATCGTGGACACCTACCCTACGGACGGCAAGCGGCCGGCCTATACCGACTACGACCTCGTGGTCCGGTTCGTGGAGGGGTACGTCCCGCACCTCTACATCAGCGTCGGCGAGGCGCTGGCGATCCGGCTCTTCGACGGGCACGGGCAACCGGTGCTGAACGAAGACGGCGAGGAGGTGCTCCTTCCCATCCCCGAGCCCGCCCCGGAGATCAAGTCCGCGACGCTCTGGGCCTGGGAGCAGATCATCAAGACGAACGTGGACAACGACTGTGTCGAGCCGTTGCCGCTGCCGCTGCCGGCAGACACGGTGCGGCGTTTGATGGCGGTCGACCTCACGCCGAACTCGCAGTACACAGCGGTGCTCGTGTCGGACGCACGGCCGGCGCAGGCGCTGGCGAGCTGGGGCTTCACCACATCGCGCTATGCGACGTTCACCGATCTCGTGACGCGCGACCGTGAGATCGCGGCGGCGCGCACGGCCGCAGGCGCGCTTGCCGGCACAGACTTCGACGCGTGCGCACGCGCGATCGGCGTGGAGACCGTCGCCTACGTGGATCACTTCACCGTGACGCCGATCCTGAGCCCCGCGAGAACGGCATGGGTGGCCCTCCTCCTGGAGGCTCCCGAGCCGTTCGAGCACGGCACGCGCCTCACCATCGCCGTCGATGGAGCGGCCACGACAGCGCTCGCGAATGTGGACGGCACCCGGCTGCTGGTGACGCCGCAGGCCGGGGCGTTCGAGTTCGGATCGCTCCACGTGCGTTTGACGTGGCGGCGCAACGCCGGCGCGGCGCTGCCGATTCTGGCAATCGCCGGGAACACCTCTGACGAGGTCGTCGACCTCGTCGTCGTAGGAGGTGCGTGATGGCACTCGTGGCGGGGACTGACATCCATGTGATCGCATGCTTGCGGGGCTCGTTGCCGGGGAACAACGAGCGGGTCTTCGGTGTGCGTTGGGCGGGACGGCCCGATCTCGGGTTTCCGCCGAAGGGGTTCGTGCTCCAGCGCGTCGTCGCGGGTGTCCCCGCACCGGTGGTCGTGGGACGGTACTTCCTGCCTCCGACCAAGGACTGGGCGACGTTCAAGGCCGCCGCAGCCCTGCGGCGCCCATCGATGGGGCCCTACTTCCCGGACTTCCTCCCAGCGAACCTGGAATACCTCCTGCCGATCATCGGCCTGGCGGCTCCAGGGACGGATGAGGCAGAGCTGCCCGGGCTTGTGAAGAAGGCCGCAGACTTTTTCGGCCACATCCACGCCGGCGATCCGGCGCTCGCCTGGACCTTCTGGCCCAACGGGCACGCCCCTTCGCTCGCGACGCTGCTCGGCGACCCTACGGCGCGCGCGGCGCTGATCGCGTTCTACCGCTCGCGCTGCACCGCGTACCTGCTCGCGCTCGCGCTCCGCTTCGAATACGCGGTGCTCTTCGGTCTGGCGACCGACGACCTCGCTCCTGCCGGGAGCGCCGAGGTCAGCTACCACATCACGGGAGTGTGGTCCGAGACCGGGACGTCGACGACCGAACTGGACGTGCCGAAACCCCCGTGCGAGCCTGCACCGCCCACCGTGGTCACGGCCACGCGCATCCCCGGAGACGTCGCGCACCCGGCGTTCGGGGCGTTCAGCGACTGGATTCCCCCTCCCGCGCTCGCGCCGACGGACGGTGACGGCGTGCCGCTGCCCGCAAGTTCGCTGGTTCCACGCGCGCCCGCGGCGTTCACCGCGCTCTCGTGGAGCGCCCCCGCGCCGTCGCCCAGGCTGATCAGTTACGATGCGGCGCTGTACTTCGTCGACCGCTTCGACTTCGGCGCCCACACGGCCGAGCACGTGGCCACGCCAGCTCTGCCAGCAGATGCGAGCTTCACGCCGCTCTTCGACGGCGAGCCGCTCCTGCGCCCCGCCGCGGAGCCGCACACGGTCGACCGTCCCGGCATGGATTGGCCCCGCCTGGAGGGGCACTACGCCTACGACGTGAAGGGCATGAGCCTGCTCGGGTTCGTCTCAAAGACGGGGACCCGCGCGACGGTGCGGCACCACGACGACCTCGCGCCCGTGCCTCCGCGCGCGAGGCTCGTGGGCGGGCAGGGGCTGACCGTCAGCCCGGACGGGAGCGTCACGGCCGAGATCGAGATCGACTGGGCCGCCGGGCAGGACTTCATCAGCCCGGACGTCGTCGACTTCCGCCTAGCCGCGAGCTTCACACGGCTCGACGCGGTCCCGGTCGAGGTGACTGCGCTGCTCTCGGCGGATCCGCTGATCTGCACGATCCGTGTGGCACAGCTGGCGGGGCCGCCGGACGCGCACGCCGGACGGCGACTGGTCCTACCGAACGGGGAGTTCGTGATCGTGTCGCACGGCGCGGGTGCGGCCGCGACCATGACGGTGCGGCGGTGCGCCGGCCGGGCACCGGCCATTGCCGTGACCGGGATCGTCTTCGTGCCGGGCCCATCGACGGCGCTCACGCGGGTGGCGCGGCTCGAGCGGCAGCCCGCCACCGCGGCGCGCGTCGCGAACCTCGCCTCGATCGACCCCGGCGACATCCGCGTGCTCCTGTCCCCCGATCCCTCGACAGCGTCGGGGCGGCTCTATCTCCACCTGCTCCGCGCGACGTTCGACGCCCAGCGGACGGCCGATGGCTACCGGCTGACTCCTCCGGCCGCAGAGAGTCCGGGGGCTGAGGCGTGGGCGCGTTGGCTCGGCCTCGCCGATCCGGTCGCGACGATTATCGGATCGCCGGCGCTTTTCTTCCCGCCCCACCACCTCCTGGCGACCGTCGCCGTACCCGCCGACTTCGTGGCGGGTAGCCTGGCACTCCACGTGACCGCCGCCGACGCCACGCCGTACGTGGAGAGTCCGGCACTTCCGGCGTCCGATCCAGCGCTGCTCGGGCTGCGCGGGAACGAGAGCGCTGCGGCGGTCCTCACAGCGTCAGTGCGGCTCATGACCGTCCCCGACGCGCCGACGACGAGCGTCGATTCCTCCGTGCGCCTGTGGGCCACGTCCGCGGCGAACTACGCCGAAGCGGCACGGTTCGACGTCGCCTGGGCCCCGGCTGCGGGCGCGATCCGCTACGAGGTCTGGCGTGCGCTCGAGGGCGCGTTGGCCGGGGCCACCGTCGCGACCAGCGACGCGGAAATCCGTGCGCTCGCCGCCGCACAGCCGGGCGCGTTCGAACTGCGCAGCGGGGACGTATTCGGAACGCACTACGTCGACGACCTTCCCGGCCGTGCGCCCACGCGGGCCGTTTATCGCGTGCGCGC
Source organism: Nonomuraea sp. NPDC049400 (assembly GCF_044466425.1). NCBI lineage: Bacteria > Bacillati > Actinomycetota > Actinomycetes > Streptosporangiales > Streptosporangiaceae > Nonomuraea > Nonomuraea sp. NPDC049400. The sequence continues at coordinate 53,671 of NZ_JBITMP010000055.1, read as the reverse complement.
CGTCTCCGCCGCGGGGGTGGTCGGCGCGTTCTCGGGTGTGATCGGTCCGGTGTACGTACCCGACGTGCGCCCGCCGCCGGCACCGAACCTCACCCGCGTGGTCGCGACGCACCCGGACGACATCAACGGCGCCATCGCCGTCGAGTGGACCCAGGCCGCACTCGAGGCGGACGTCCGCTTCGACGTCGAGGTCCGCCAGAGCGGCGCCGCGATCCCGTTCACCATCGCGGGCGTGCTCGCACGCGGTACCGCGCCGGCCGGGGGACGCTTCCGTTTCGTGCACCCCGGCCGGGTCCCGGGTCGCCGCTACGAGTACCGGGTGATCGCCGTGCGCGAGGCGCTCGATCCGGGGGACCCATCCGGCACTGCCCGCCGCTCGATCCGGAGCCTGCCATCGGCCGTGCGGACCGGCGCCGCAATCTCAGCGACACCACCGGACCCGCCGCTCGATGTCACCGCGGTGTGGGACGCGGCCACCGGTTCGGTCCATCTCGCCTGGACCAACGCCGGAGCCTACGACACGCTCCTCCTTCATCGCCGCGCGCCGGGGCGTTTCGGATTCGAGCAGGTCATTGCGCTCGACGGGACGACCGTAGCGCACGACGACGACAGCGGCCTGACCACCGGGACCTGGGCATATCAGCTTCGCGCCCGCACGGCGACGCGCGAAGCTCGCAGCGCGATTGTGGAGACAACGGTGCCATGAGCAACTTCTTTCGAATCTTTTCGGCCACAAACGGGGCACAGATGGCATCATGCCAAGCCACCAGCGCGGTTAACGGGATCACTGAGGCGTCAGCGCCATGAGGGACTTTCTGCGATTCTTTCTCAACGCGACCGACCAGGCGCGGGTGGATCCAGCGTCGGTCACCATCACGGAGGCCGCGCTGACGAGCGCGCAGCAGGTGCTCAAAATCGACTTCACCATCACCAATCCGGCGGCGGGTCCGCCCCAGATTCGGGCCCTATTCCCAGGTTCCTTGCTCTACCTGGCCGATCCCGCCGCGCCGGGCACCCTGCCGGAGCCCGGCGCCACCGATGTGACGCCTGCCGGATACGCGACCTGGCGGACGCGCGGATCGCTGCGGGTCAAGGTCAAGGACATCGCCGCCGAAGCAGGGATCCGTGAACATGGCGCGGCGCTCGAGGTGCAGCCGAACATCGCCTGGTACGCGCCGGTACAGCTCACGGAGACCTTCATGCTCACAACGCTCCTGTCGGGCCTGAAGAAGGCGGACATCAAAGGCCCGACGACGGTAATCAAGCCGTCCAGCGCCGACTGGCCCAAACACGCGGTGTCGAACTTCCTGAAGGGAATCTATTCACCTGAACTGCGCCTCGGGGCGACCGCAGCCACCGACGACGTGGTCGCGCATGCGATGCCAGCCGTGGTCATGGCCGTCGACGGCAAGGTCACCCTCACGATCCACATCGCGCGCACGCAGCCTCCCCAGGACAGTCCCCTATCCGCGATGGACCTCCTCGCGCCCGGTGCCTCCCGCGAGGATCCGCTCCACCCGAGCAACGGCGGGATCCCTGCGCGCCACGTCTTGCGGCTGCTGCGCCCGCACCTGATCGACGCGGCGGCAACCGATCCGCTTGCCGATCTGGTTCTCCAGCCCGGACGCCGTTACTTCCCCTTCACGCTCACGCGCACCTGGCAGAACGTGCCGAACTTCTCGGTGCAGTTCCCGCAGCGCAGCGCTGAGGTGAACACCGGGCCCGGCGCGTCGATCGTCCTGCCGATCCCCGCCCATGGCGTCGTCTACGTGCCGCAGGACCCCGCAGTGCCGCAGCCGCCGCTACCGTCGCTGACCTTGAACTCGATCCTCGCGCCCGCAGGGACCGCCACGACGTTCCTGGCCGGCTCGACAGCAAACGCATGGAACGTCAAGAGCGGCACCACGCCCATCCCGCTCTCGGCGACGGCGCCGACACACGTGATCCTCCGCCGCCCTTTGCGCGAGGAGATCCTCGCTGACCCTGTGTTCCCGAAGCCTGGAGGTCTGCGGTGCACGTACATGTCCCTGCGCCGCGCGACGCGCGCGTTCGTGGATCATCGGATCACCGGCGGCCGGCTGACGAAAGAGGGCGCGAAGACCTCGAAAGTCACGCGCGACCTCATGGCGGCCGCATGGAGCGCCGCCTCTGCGAAGATCCTGGCGAACGCCAAACCGGTGCCCTCCGCATCGCCCGGCAAGGCCCGCGAGCTCGAAAAGATCTGGCTCCTCTTCTTTCCCGCCGACGTTCCGGCGCACGACATCGACGGCACCGGCAGCACCGCGCGCACCGGCATCTGCAAGGGAGGCCAGATGTTCTACACGCTCTGGCAGACCATCGATTCCGTGCTCGCCGCGAACGGCTCCAAGCGCAACTTCTCCAACGACCACGTCGGCACGGGCGCTCCCGGTGCCATCGTCGCCATCGGTCTCTCGCCCGCGTTTCTGACGAGGCCGCCCCACGCCGGCGCGAGCCCAACGCCCGCCGAACTCGACGACAACCGCAACGACATGCTCACACTCCTCACCCCCGGCGCCGTGCTTCAGTTCTGGAACCTCCGCGACGACTACCGCCTCGAACGCGACCGCAACGGCCCTCCCGCGAGCTACGGCCACTCGCCCATCTTCCGCCACTACATGCCGAGCGTCGACGGCGTCCCCACCGGCATCGTCGTCGTCGACCAGTTCGGCGGCGACTCAGAATGCCCCGTTACCGCCGGTCGCATCACCTGGCACGGCGAACAGCAGGACGTCTGGATCGCCGCGCAGTGGGACGACTAACCCAATTCGATCGTCATCTGGAGTTCTTGGTTCCCTTTCCAAGTCAGAGCTTGATGATCTTTTCAGGCACGAAAGGCGCGCTGACTGGCTTGTACGGCCTGCGGCATGGACCGCAGATTACGACGGAACGCGGAGCGGTGATCGGTTCCTGCTTCATCCGCTGGAGGTCCCGATTGAGGTTGTGGAGCACCTGGCTAGCCGACGCGTGGGCCGGGTTGGCGGCGAGCACGGTGGGCACCAGACGCTGCCACGCCACCCTGGCGACACGTCTCCGCAGCATGCCGTGATGCGGCTCCGATCGCGGCCTGGTGTTTTCTCGGATCGCGGGATAGTAGCGGTAGGAATCCCAGGGGCGGCGCGGGAGCTCCTGAACACTCTCAGCGCCTTACGGCTGCTCGGGGCTACCCTGCGGTGCCGAAGATGGTCGCGATCATGCCGCGTACGGCGGCAAGCTGCTCGTCAGGCAAGTCGCCCACTTTCCCCTTGAGCCGGACGGCCGCCACGGTGCTGATGCGATCTACCATGGCGGCGCGGCCCTCACCGACGTCGACCACGAACGCAGTGAGGGCGTGCGCCATGTCGGCCGCCTCGACGTGCGCGGTGAGGACGTTGTCGCCGTAAAGGGTGTGGTAGAAGTCGCCGGAGACGATCAGGCGGACCTCGTCGCGGTCGCCGAGCTGGACGGTCCACAGCTCGCCGAATCGATGGCTCACGCGGCCTCACCACGGTGCTCATCGGCGGCTCGGGTGATGTCCTCGGCGGTGATGCGCTCGTCGGCCTCCTGGGTGGCGACCGCGCCGGCGCCGTACACCGTGGCGCGGGCGGTCGCGGTGTGGCTGGCGGCGATCTCACGGAGGGCTCCGCGCGCTAGGACGGCCGAGACACTAAGTCCGTTGTCCTCAGCGTACTTGCGTACGGCTTTCAAGATCCAGGCTTCCATGCTGACTGACGTCTTCTCCATAGCCATATGCGGAGTGTACCCGCCCGGTATTACCCGCGGTAGGAAGAGCGCGCCTTCAGGTCCGGGTCCGGGTGCAGTCTGACGACAGGTGTAGCAAGGGAATGATGGCGGTGGAGACCACCATGAGCAGGATGGACGTGCCCGCGGTGTAGAAGTTTCACAGGTTGAACCAGTGGTAGCCGACCTCCCGGAGGGCGACCGTCTCGCCGGCAAGGAAGACGAGTCCGAATAGGCAGCTCACCGCACTCACAGGCTTGATCGATCAGCCACAGCAGCCTGAAGGCCTCGCCAGTGCTCGGGGTCGATCATGCCCATCCGGGCCAGCAGGCTGTCGTCGGAAAGCTCCAGCAACTCGCCGTGGTGGCGGCGCAGTCGGCGTGCAGTTCCGCGCTGTACTCGCGGCCCTTTGGCCAGCGCAGCAGCGGCTCGGGCACCACGGTGAGCGTGGCTGCGGCGAGCACCGGCTTGGAGCGGCCGGGCACACCGCTCTCGGCTCAAAGCGTCGGCGGCAGCGAACTCCTCCGGCGACCGCGTCGAGGCTATGGCGTTGTTGGTCGATGCGCTGGATGCGCTGTTCCGCGGTCACATCGAGCAAGACGTCCGCGACCCTCCGTTCAGCTTCGGCCCCAGCCTTGCTGGCGACTCGACGAACGCGCCATCCGCCCAGCTGTTGCGAACGCAGAATGACTGGAGAGGTGATGCGACCAAGCTTGCGGAGCAGACCAACAAGCTGACCGACATCACGCTGGCGACACGGAACGCCCTCTAAGTGATCACCCTTGGCGTCGACTATCACGCATATCTCAAGTTCTTGCAGCTCCCACGCATGTATCCCGGAAGCTCAACGGTGGGCGGGACGTCTGTCATCCTGACGTCTATGCACCCTCTGCCGAAGATTTGGCCTATTGCCAGCAGTTTGTGATCACGGTGGCGCGGAGGCCCACGGACATCCGGAGCCATCTCACTCCGTCGTCATGAACACGCTGCAGTTCGCACGCTTGGCGTTCTAGGTGGTCACCTCGGGCAACGGAGAGCTGATCAAGTATCTGGGCTTCGAGCTGGGCGATCCGCTGGTCGGCGAAGCGAGCGTTGGACCGCGCCGCGCCTCGGCGAGGAGTTGCGCCCCACGCTGCAGGCCGGGCAGCAGTCTCGCGTCGGACAGGCCCTCCGACGCCTTCCACTGCTGGACGAACTCGATTTGGTCGCGGCGGATCGCGGTCAGCTCTCGCAGCACCAGCCATTGCCCGGCCACCAGCTGCAGCATCATCGCCGGCCCGGTACGGGGAGTGGGAGTCATCCCCAGCGAGGCTGCGCCTGTTGAGCGCGGCGTTGGCCAGCTCCTCCGCGGCGTCGAGCTGGGCCCGCCACGTCGCAATCGGGTCGACGGCCACGGTCACCGCCCCCTGCGCGTCCCCGGACAAGGCCATGGTGTCCAACGCCCACGAAGGCAGGAGCCGGCGCGCCCTCAGCACATGCGAGAGGACAGATACGGCTGGCGGGAAGCTGAAACGGCAGCCGACGACCCTGGACCCTGCGAGCAGCCGCCCCCGGAACCCACTCAGCCTTGGGCTTCCGGTGCAGCCTTCCTGCCGCTCGTAGCCGTATTCGCCGGCAGGCACGGGTCTGGGACAGCACCTCGCCTGCGCCACGACAGCGGGCGGCTACGCATGCCCCGGTTCTGGGGAGAAGTGCCGAACGCGGCGAAGGCCACGGCGTCGCCCACGGCGACCAGCCTTTATGCACCCGCCCACACCTCCTTAAGACATGCGGTACTGAAAGCGGCTGGGACGGCCGCTTGACCCCTGGTTTAGTTGGCGGCGTCCCGCTGCGGGAAGAGACCCATCGTGACCCGTGTCAGATCAGGTAGCCGGACGGGACGTTCAGTGCGGATCATGTTCGTGATAACGCTGGTGCTGGCCGTGGGCGGGTGCCTGTACTTCATCGCCCTGGGTCTGCTCCATCAATGACAGCGCCACCATCCTGGAGTTAACCCTTCGGTGGTGCCGACTAAGCGGTCCAGCCCGGAAGCCTCTCGAGGGCACCGCCACCCTCCCCACCACCCGGCCAGGAGGTCCCTCATGACCGCCCTCGAACGGATGCTGACCAAGGCCCTCGCGGAGATCGTCATCGGGCTTGACCACAGCGGCGACGACGCCATCGCACCCGAGGCCGTCATGCCCCTACTCGAACCGATTATCACCCTGCTCGACGGGCTATCGGGCCAGGACCCGCGGACTCTCGTGGACTTGATCACCAATACGCAAACGAGGAGGGCGATCCAGACCGTCAGCTGACGGTCTGGGAGATGCCCGAACCCTGGGTCTTCTCTCTTGACCGGCCGCACCGCAACGCCAGCCTCGTTATCGCCGAAGAAGTTGAGAGAGCGCCCTCTCCGCCGCCTCCAGTTCGGGCCCGGCTACTGCGCTGGCCTGCTTGAACGCCTCAGAATCCCTGTCCTTCCACCACCCCGGCTTTTGCGTTGCGCTGCGTTCGACACAGAACGGCAACCTTCGCGCCAGGGCGTCATCGGTCGTCAGACAGGATGCCCGCCGCTCGCCGAACCTACTGCAATCCTCGCCCCTGGCCTGACTCGGATACAGGCTCATCAGCACTGCCTCGCCGGCCTCGGCGATGCGATGGCTGGCTCTGCGAGCAGCGTTCATCTCCGAACTCGTGGGCTGGCGTTCCAGGACCTCGGCGACGACGTCCCGCACGATGATGGTTGGTTCGGAGCTGAGCCGGGTCAGGAGAAGCTCGCGCCAGAACGCTGTTCCTCGATTCACCTGGGGATGATCCCAATCACACGCTAGATCAACTCAGCATCTTGCCGACACCTGAATCAGCCGACAGAAAACCGTTGACCTTAGTTCAGAGAAGTCCGCCTGCTCGGGACGCTGGCGGATGTCTCGACCTGCGCCGCTTGCGGAACTCCCCGGAGACCCGCAAAGCCCTGCACAGGTACCGCGAGACCCGTGGCCGGGACCGTTTCGCCGAGCGGCGCCTGGAGCTGGAACGCAAGTACGACTATCCGTTCTCGGAGAAGTTCCTAGAGCCCTGACCCCAGAGTTCGCTCTCAAGACCTGCCGCAATGGGGCTTACGAGTCGAGGAAGAGCGCTCATGGGTGTCTCGCTGGTGAGCGTTTGCTGGGGCGGAGCCGGTGGCCCGGGCGGCGCGGTGACCGCCTGTCCGACCCGCTCGGCGCCGGTCTCGGCCATCAAAGGGTCACGCGGCCGTCACCGCTTGCCAGGGGACGGTTGTCGGGGGACTGGCCGTGCCACGGCTGGGTTCTCCGCCTCTAAAGCCGTATGCCTCAAGGGTCTTCTCCGCGGGGTGCCGCGCGGCGGCGCCCGTTGAGATTCCTACGGGTCCGTACCGATCTCGACCCGCGTACGTGGTCGATAGATGTGACGCCGTGGCGTGATTCGCTCTCTACGAGCAACGACATTGTGGCAGGGCTCGGAACGGGCCAGCGCCGCGGTGCCACGGTGACCGAGCTGCGGTGACCGGTACAAGCCGGACATGCCGACCTGGGGCCGGGCCGTACCCCTCGGGCACGGCCCGGCCTGCGCCGGTGGTGCGGTCAGGGCGTGATGCGGACGAAGAAGTGGTCGCCGTTCAGGATGCGGTCGGCTCCGTACCATACGCCCAGGCGGGTACCGGCCTTGGAGTTGTGGTCCGACAGGATCGGTTTGACGGAGAAATCGTTGAGGTACTTGTGCTCGTCGCCGCCTTCGTACTCGTCGCGGGCGGCGCCTTCGTAGGTGGAGCGGAAGGGGTATTCATCGCACTGAAGCTTGCCCGGTTCGCTGTTCCAGCCGGGGAATTCGCGGTCGCACGTGGCGCGGGCGATGGTGTTGTTGCGGTTGTAGCGGGTGGCGTGCTCAGGGCTGATGCCCTGATAGAGCCGATGCAGCGGATTCTCCGGGGAGCCGCCGGGCAGCTTCTTGCCCTCCTTGAAGGGCTTGGTCTCACCGGGGCGGTGCAGTGCCTGGTCGACGTGCTCGGTGTTCTCCCGATACTCGCTGTCCAGGGCGAAGTCGATGCGGGGGTTGGTGCGGTCGAAGATGGCGCCTTGCTTGCGCGGCAGGTACCAGGCCGAGTCGAACCGCACACCGCTCTCGCTGCCCTTGGCCTCATCCGGGGAGATGCGGGCACCGGGCATCTCCCAGTCGAAGGTGGGGCGGAACACGCCGATCGCCTTCTGCTCGCCGGCGGAGGCGTCGGCGGGGGCGGCGGGGGAAAACAGCTCGAACTCGGCTTCGCCGTTGTCCATCCACTCCGTTACCGGCGCCTCGCGGCCGTTGCGGCCGACCTGGCAGGCGGAGGCGGTGGGCCAGCCGCCGCATTCCATCTCCACCTCCAAGGTGGAGTCCGGTCGCCACCAGCGGCCGTCGGGCTTGACCTGGTCGATGAACATCTTGAAGTCAACGAACCGGTCGGTGGTGGATCCGGGGCGGGGTTCGGCCTTGCCGTAGCCGATCAGGGTGACCCGTGCCTCGACCGAGCCGGCGGGCCACCAGATCGGTCCCCAGCGGATGCGGGCGCCGGCGAAGGTGACGCCCATGGCGCAGTAGGCGAAGTGGTTCTTGATCCAGCCCTCAGGGCGGCCCGACAGCTCGGTGTTGGCCCGGCATTCCTCCAGGCTGATGTAGTCGTAGGGCGGCGCGGCGAGTGTCGGCTGGTCGTAGTCGTCGGCTTTGGCGGTGTAGGACTGGCCGGAGGATTTGGCGAGCTTCTGGGATTGCTGCGGGGTCACCGGCGTGATCTTCTTGGGGGTGCTTGTGTCGAGTCCGAGCTGCGCGAACGTCTTTCCCTTTTTGAGTTCGCTGACGATTGAGCCGGGATTGTTCACCCATTTCGGGTCGGTCGTAAAGCCGGTGGTGATCTCGACCTCGTCCGGGGTTCCGGACGGCATCTGTGATGGCGTAGCCGCAGGTGAGTTAGGTGGTGCCGGGTCTGCGGTGGCGGCCGTGGGTAATGCGGGTAACGCGGTGATGGCGATGATCGCGCTGGCCGCGGTGATCAAAATTTTTTGAGAACGTCGCATTGTACCTTTCCCCGTGATCATTGGATCGTGGTACGGAAACGCGCACGCAAAGGTTGACCAGGAAAAACTCCCTTTCCCCGTGGCAGGGGCATGCAAAGAAACCCCCCGAAGCAGATCTTCGGGGCGCATGACTGAGCGCCGCCGATTACCATAACTTGCGGGAGTAAAGATGGCTACTGCAATTTCCGAAACGTGCCTTCGGGTGTATCCCGATCATCACCTGTTCGGCCTGGCCGATGCCGGCACCGCTGATCAGCCCCCGCCCCCGGTACCGGCAGCCGATGGGCACTGGGTCAGTGCCGCGGACTCCGCGGTGCTCATCCGCACCGCTCAGGACGGTGCCACCGTCACCGTGCGGCTACAGGCCATGGACGGGCCCCCCGGCGAGCCGGAACCCGATGCGGAAGCCGTGAGCCACACTGTGCAGTTGGACCTGCCCACCGGCCAGATCAGCGTCAACCAGATCGCCGCCGGCTGGATGCACGATGTCTTCGCCCTGCCCGCTCCCGGCTCCTACCGGTTGCGCATCACGGCCTGGAGCCGGACGCGTACCGCTGACGCCTACAACCGTCTCTTCACCACCCATAACCCTGCCGACCCGGCTTTCGAGAACGCCCGCCAGGCCCTCGATGGGCAGGAAACCTACCTTGTCCAGCTCTGGCGGGCGAGCGAGGCCTGATCAGCCGGGATGGTCTGCCCTGGGTTCGATGGAGTCGCTGGTGTGCCCCGGGGCACGCCACAGCCTCCAACAGACTCGGCACGTTTCACGATCCGGACCACGCGGTGCCGGGCGGGCCGCTTCGACCGCTACCGACCGGCCGTCCGGGACAGACGCGCAGCGGTAAACGCCTGGACATTTGCTGAACTCGGCCGTTTCTGCTCCGGCGATGTTCCTCAGAAGTGGGTCCGGTAGCTGCTCGGGATCCGTAGCTGGGGTTGCCCGAGCGACGGCCTCAAATCCAACGAAGTTGCTCAAGCGACCCCCTTATCGGCAGGTCGAGGGGGAGGGCGTGGTGCGGTGACGGCCATCAGCGCGGCGGCCAGCGCCCTGCTTGAGCCGGGGCGTGTTCTGGGGCGCCGAGCCGGATCTCGCCGCCCCAGTGATACAGCACCACGGCGCCGTCCGGGTGCCGCGACGCGTCGATGCCAGCGGTGGGGAACGCCACGCGGCTCACGCCGTCCCGAGGTCGCGACTCATGACGATCATCCCCGGGAAGCATCAGGCCGGCGGCGGCCTGGGTGGTTTCCAGCCGAGTGGCGGCAACGGCCGCCTCGAGCGCCGCAGCGGCGGCTGGGTTGTTTCCTCGCGGAATTGCTCGCGCGGCCGACGAGTGCGCCTGGTAGGCGCGGCGGCACCGTATTGCCGAATGAGCGTGCGCCGATCACTGTATTTTGGACCAGCCACAAGAACTCGTCGCCGTTGCTGCAGTCGTTGGTGACGACGCTCGACAGGGCTTCCACGATGCCGGGGACACGGTGCATAGGTGGAACTTGGTATTGCGCATGCGGCGAATCGAAACCTCGCCATTCTCCACAGGACCACTATTTGAGTGACGTGAGGTAGGGGCTTCAAGCTCGTGATCGACGATCTTTCTGGGGGAGACCCCGGCGACGGCGCGTCAGCGGCCGCCAAAGCCGATCAGTCCACGCTCCGCCAGTCCAGGGGGGCCGGGAACGGTGCTCAGAGGCCCACACGAGCGCGCTCAGCGCCCGCCGTGCCGGACTGGATCATGACCGAGCCCGATGAGGTCTTCGAGCGCGAGGTCGTACGCCGTCACGAGCTCCGCTCCGCGCCGCTTACTGGCGCGACAGAGCCTGAGGCGATCTTCCAGCGGGAGGTGCTCAACCGGCACCGCCTGTCCGGCACGACACATGCCGACACCACGCCCGAACCCGGCGGTCGCGCCCTCGCTAACCCGGCCGACCCTCAAGCGGTCGCCGCTGACCGGGCCTGGTTGGCCGCCATGATGGCCAGCCGCACCGCAGGCGACTGATGACCGTCGCCCCAGAGCGGTGGCCCGGGCCCCGAAGGGCAGCCAGCGGCAGAGAAGACCCGTAGCGATCATCGGCAGTCATTCGTTTGTCAGCCCACCTGAGGCATCACGACAGTTCTGCCAGGTCTGGGCCAAACTCCCATTCTGCGATGCGATCGACGATATTAGCCACTCCTTCCCATGTTGACGCCTCAATGGACTCGATTACGCTCTTGAGGTGCCTCTCCACGGCGCTTGGGTTGAATTCTCGAACTATCAGATAATGCACACCCAGCATGATAGGGCGTTCCTCTAGGCAACGCGCGAGCGCCTTAGGCGTGACAACCTCCACCTGAAATCTATCTTGTCCGTGTCCAATATCGGTTCCCACATAGATCTCTAGCAATTCGTGAGCGTCATCACGACTTGCATCGGGCTCGCGATCTTCGAGATCTACCCACCGGAAGGCATTGACCACAGCATGCATGTAAATCATTCTTACACTGTTCGGGATATGGTCTGCCGACCCGTTCGCGGGTCGGCAGGCCATACAGGACATACTCTACGACAGGGTTCTAACGGCGACGATGTCTACCCTTGTAGCTGTGTTTGACATGATAATTGTCGGCCCTTTTCCACTTAGTGTTCTTGCGTGTCCGTGTTTCGAAGTTCGACTGGTATCTCTTGGTGCTTTTCTTGTATTCAAGGGCTCTATTGCCTCAGCCTATCTTTCGAGATATAGCCACGCCCACCACTGTCCGTGGTGAACTGCTTCGCGCCGCGTCCCACATGGATTCAGCCTGCGACTCTCGATGCGGCGCGCGTCGCCCCCACTCCACCCGCCATGCCGGCGCCTCTGGCGGCTCTCACGGCACGCAGGATCTTCACTGCGCCAATTGCCGCCCTAACGCCGCGCACAGCCATAGCGGCTGCGCCGAGTCCGGGGACGAAGCCGGCTGCCACAAGAGCCGCGTCTAGAGGGTTCTTCTTGACGTATTTGACGGCGGTGTTGGCGGCTTTCTTGACCCAGCCCCAGATGTGGCCGTCGAGGCCGGCCTGGGAGATGGGATCGACGGAGTAGCCGTAGGCGTTGTCGCCGCCGCCTTCGACCGGGTCGACTTGGAGGAAGCGTCCGGCGGCGGGGTTGAAGAGGCGGCCCGGCAACGTCGCGACCGGAGATATTGGGGGTTCCGCCCAAGGTTGGGCCTGATCTACGCGGGAGGAGGATTCTTCCTCAACCTCACCACCCTGGGCTCTAACGACCCTTTGGCGCCTCCGAGACCCACAGCGCTCCACGCTTCCTTTCCCGGACTCGCCGAAGGGCTACGCGGAGGGCACGGCCCCGAACACCCATGCGCTGGTCCACGGTGATCCGGCTTGCCCGAGCGGGACGTCCACCCATTTGCCAGCGATCGCTCCACGGTCCCGGCCCCGGCTCGCGCCCCTGCCGCTGGCGGCGATGTCCCGCTGACAGCTCATGGGCAGGTTCACATCTGAGCCGAGTCGCCGCGTGCGGTTGTCGAGGTCAAGTATCAGTCCCGCTGTCTACTTTTTCTCTCGCGCCTAATTGAGAGCCAGGCGCCGATCAAAGCAATAGCTGTGCCACTTGTCCCAAAAAGAAAACCTCTCTCGAAGCCAATGCCCATGAACGCCGTGCAGAGGCCGACGACTGTGGCACATATCGCGACTATTGCCAGGATAATGATAGAGGCTGCGAGGAGCTGCGCGATCTTCTTTGGCGCTAGCATGACACCTTCCGCACTTGAGGGCCCTCTTTGGAGCGTAAACATCATACCCTAGTCTTGCGCCAGGCCACGCCTGGCACAAGACTAGGGTAATGGACTAACTACTCGGCCAGCTATAATTTGAGACTGGCATCATTTCTTTTTCTTGCCGCCGTTGAGCTGGCCCTGCGAAAGCTTATTTGCCGCCTTTTTCAGGATGTCCTTGATTATGCCCGCCCATGACCCGAGGAGCTTTTTTACATATTTATTGTCCATAAATTCTGCCGCTTTATATAGGAGTGCCGGTAGAATTCCGCCAAGCGCTATTTCCGAGCCGACTGCTCCCCAGAAGCCTTTCCAGAATACGCCCATGACCTCTTCGGCAGTTCCTAGCCCTCTGGGGTCGTCGCTCCTTTCGTACCCGTGTTTGATTAGTGCGACGATGCCGCCGACAAGGCCTTTGCAGGCGAGGTAGCCGAATCCGGTGCCGCGGCAGACGATGCCAAGCGCTTCTTCGATGGCCCAGAAGGTTGCGCCACAGACCGAGAAGAGTTGGCATTCGCGTTTGCCGTCGAGATCGAAGCAGTTGATGGGGTCGGCAGAGCAGTAGTCATAGGTATTGGCGCTGCCTCCGAAAACGGGATCGACTTGGAGGAAGCGTCCAGTTGCCGGGTTATAAAGCCTCACCCCCATGAGGACCAGGCCTGCGAGGCTGTCTATGGACCGTTGCTCTCCGCCGAGCCACCCATATCGGATGGGGTTGGTGGTGTTCTCGGTTCGGGAAATGCCGTACTCAGTCTGCTCGAAGTAGGCTGTGATGCCGACGGCTGCCGTGGTGTTGTCGCTGGTGGCGACGACATCCCCGTGCAGGTTGATGAGTTGGATGGTGCTAGAGCCGGTGCTGGACTGGGTTGCTGCCAGTCCATTAAAACCGACGATGTTGCGGGTCCACGTGCCATCCGCCTCGGCTATCCAGGCCGGGCTGTCGCCCGATCCGGAGTAGTGATTGACGACCGTGCCAGGGCGGGGCCCACCGGTGCTGACCATCGAACGGATACGCCAAAGCGGGTCCAGGGTGAAGGTCTTGTGCTGACCGTTTTGGGTGAGAGATGCGACCATGTCATTGACGTGGTAGCCGACCTGTAGGTTGGTTCCGCCTTCGACGTGGTGACCAGGTACCTGGGTGGTGCGGCCGAAGGTGTCGTAGGAATAGCCGTTGTCTGTGATCCGATCGGCGTTGTCGAAGCTCGATGTGCTGGTTGTCGTGGTGGTAGAGGTGGAGCATGCACCGGCCGCATCGGCACCGTATGTGGTGAGGCTGGTGCGATTGGAGTTGGCGTCAAAGCCGTAGACGCGCGTGGTGCATTGGCCCTTATAGCTGTCGGCAACCTGTGTGAGGCGACCAGCGGTGTCGTAGGTGTATCGCTGGCTGCTGGCGGAGCTGGTGCTCGCGGAGGCTCGCCCCAGGAAGTCAGGAGTCTGGGTGAACTCCATCCAACGTGTTCCGCTCTTGGAATACGTCTGGCCGATCCTCTTGCCGCGGTTGTCATAGCGATAGGTGGCTGTCAACCCGTTCGGGTAGGCCTGCTGAGTCAACTGACCGTCAGCGTCATAGGCGGCGGTGAAAGAACCTACGCTGGACGCTTCGATCTTGACGGGGAAGCCTCGGCGCTCCGTCTTCCCGTCTGCGCTGGTGCCGTCGTAGGTGTAGGTGGTGACGCCCTTGCCGTCGTTGACGGTGGCCACCTGGTCGTCCACGGTGTAGGTGGTGATCGAGGTGTTGCCGTCGGCGTCGGTAGTTGAGGTCTCTCGGCCGAAACTGTCATAGCTCGTGCTGACGACGGCGCCGCCCGCTTCTGCCTGGGTCTGCATGCCGGTGGCGGGATGGTAGGTGTAGCTGATCTCGGGCAGAGCGCTGCCGCCCTCTGCTTCCGGCAGAACTTCTACCTTTGACTTCTCCACTCGGCCTGCGGCATCGCGGCGGGTAGTCGTGATCCGCGTGGTGGACCCCACAGTTTCACGGACGGTTGCCGCATCGCCGAGATACCCGTAGGTCGTCACGGTGACGGGGAGCGGGTTCTGCGCTGGCTGCGTCACCGGCGCTGCACGGCAAGCCAGCCCGGCCCACTGAGGCTTGTTTCCACACTCCGTGACAGAGGGGTGTGCGCCGGCGGTGTAGTAGCTGAGCGCTGTGGTGCCGGCGTCCGCGCCGTTCGAGGCGGGCATGCGACGCTCTATCTCCCGGCCTGCAGCATCGAAGCGAAGCTTCCGGACGATATCAGCCTGGCCGTCGAGGACGGTTGTTTCGCTCGTTGGGCGTCGCAATACCCAGCCGCTCACGTCGCCAGAGACATTGGGGTCGTAGCCCATCTTGGTGGTTCGAACATCGTTAGGGCCGGGGGTAGCCGAGCCATCAAGAACGGTGGGCTCAATTTTCGTCGTGGTGGGCAGCCGGTAGATCGTGCCGCTGACCGGTTTGCCCTCGTCATAAGTGATCAGCGTGCGTTGCCGGCTGGACACGAGCGCCCAGACGCCAGGAGCACCGGCCGTGCAGGGTCCAGACCTTCGATCAGTTCGTCGTTATCGCCATAGGTTCTGACCCGGGTAAGCAGATTCGCTCGTTCTGCCGAGTCGAGGCGTCCGGCAACGTAGGGATCGGTGTCCGGAGTTGGGGTGAGCGCCTGCGCGCGATTCCCAGCAGTCAACTCCCAAATCGCTCGGCCCTTGTTGTCATACCGGGTAGCGGAGATCTGCCAGGCTCCGGCACCAAACTGAGCACCATTGACTGGCCGCCCGTTGACGTCGGTGTAAACCAGGCTTGCGTACTCCCAGTCCGCGGCGAGCGGCTGGTAAGCGCCGTCACTACCACGTGGCGGCACATGCGAGGCCGGGAATATGGCCGCACCTATCACCGGTAGATCCGTCGACTGACCCCATCTGTTGGTCTGTGCCGCAGTCAAGTCGATCGGCGCTTGCGTGCCGCCGATCGGCACATCGTAGGCGGCCGCCCATGTCGGGTCGACGTCGCCTCCTTCGCGCTGCACGTGCGCGAGACGGCCGCGGTTGTCGTACTCCATCCGCCACGGTGCGAGCCCAGGCGGGGTGATCTGGGAGATGCGGCCCTCGCCTGTGTAGTAATAGACCGTGGCTAGGTCGGTACGCGGGTCGGTAACCTGGCGCAGGCGTCCGGTCGAGTCGTACAGGTACGTGGCCAGCGGCGTCGTCTTCATGGCGTTCGATTCAGGATCGAACGCGGTGAACGACACGTTCTTGACTTGGTCTTTGAAGTCGCCCCAGCCGGAGGCGACGCCTGTGGCGGTGGTGGCGGTGGCGTAGGAGATTTCAAGCGCCCGGCAGCCGGCCACCAGCGTTGTCCCGCACGTGACGTCGGCGGGGACAGGGGCGAGGATCCGGGTCACCCGCCCGCTTGCGTCTCGGTAGTAGGTGACCGCCGATTCGGCCGCCGCGGTTTCGGCGCGGGCTACTACCCACTTACCGTTGACCTTGGTGTAGGTGGTCTTACTGCCTGCGGCGTCCGTGTAGACGAGCGTCTCACTCGTGGCCGTAATGCGAGATCCGTCGGCAGCATCCCCCACGCCGCTGAAGCTGGTGCCGTCCTTGGTGTAGGAGAGTGTCGAGCCGTCGGCGCCAACGAGCTGGAGGGATCCGGACTCGCCAGCGCTGGTCGGGGAGAAAGCGGCGATGCTCGAGGGGGTAGAGGGGAACCCTGCGCGCCAGCCGGGTCCGAACACCTTGTTCTCGGCCAACTGCTCGTCCGCGCGCTCGCCAGTGGGGTTCAGCGTGGTGAGAGTCCGCTGTACGGAAATGCCGAACAGGTTGGCGTCGGTGCTGGAGAGGGCGAAGTCTCCTGTCTGCAGCGCCACCTCGCCTGGACCGATATCGCTGGTGGCGTAGGAACCGCCGAAGGCGGACTGATCAAGAGTGATCTTGACCGGATCGGTGCAGGCTTCCGCGCTGCCGGGCAAGCAGGCACGCAGCTCGATCGCGCCGTCGGGAATCTGGGCGTCACGCAGGGTCTTGGCCAGGTCCCAGGCTAGTTCCGGGAAGTTCTTGCTGGTGTCGGTACGGGTTTGGGGCCAGGCCGTGATCGGCTGGCCCGTGCCCGGCACGGTCACATCGCCCGTGGGGACCGGCGTGAAAGAAGCGCCGGAGCCGGCCTTGCGGTATTCGTAGCGGACCTGGGTACGGTCCGGCGCCGCAGCGGTGACCAGGGCCAGCCAGCGTTGGCTGCGGTCACCGGCAACAGGTTTGACGAGACCACCGGCGCCGATGCCGAAGCTGTAGCTGGTCAGAGTAGAGGTGTTGCGTGCGACGTCGACGGTGCGCACATACAGGGTGTGCCAGCCGTCGGTGGGGTCGATCTTGATGGGGCGGGCGTTGGGATAGGTGACCGTGCCGTCCTTCAGCGGCGCGTCATGGGGAGCGGACGGGTCATCCAGCCCCCAGCGGAAGGAACGCCGATCATCGGAGGTGCTGGACAGGGTGCATTCAGTGGGGTCACCCAGGGGGCGGCGCCGGGTCGTCCAGCTGTCCTTGTCATACTCCAGACACTCCACGGTGGGAGCGGCCGGTGCGGTGGCGTCGATGGTCAGCTGCTGCCACGACGACCAGGCCGAGTAGTCGGTGCCGTCGAACGCGCGGGCCCGCCAGCGGATCTTCGTTCCGTCCGTCAGCTTGCCTGCGGGCACGGTGATCTTCGCGTTGTCGCCCGCGGTGACGCCGTCCACGGCGCCAGCCCACAGCTGGCCGCTGCTGCCGGAGGCCGGGTCCTTCTCGACCTCGAACTCGGCCCGCAGGAGCCCGCCGTCGGGGTCGGTGACGCCGGCGAACAAGCTCGGGGTGGTGGAGGTGGTGTAGACGATGCCCTCGTTGGCCGTGATCGGAGCCGCGCGCAGCTGCACAACCGAGGGGGTGGAGCCGTAGGTGATGATCAGCTTGGCCGGGGTGCCGCCGCTACCCGCCGACTCCTGGGACTGCCAGGAGCGCTGGTACTGGTCCTTGAACAGGGTGGGGTCTTCGGTCACCAGGCGCAGCGCGATGCCGTTGCCTGCCGCGCCGCCCGCCCAGTCCTTGGCCATGCCGGTCACCGGCCAGGTCCAGGTACCGGCTGGGATGGCGGAGTTGCTGGTGCACTGGCCCGGCTCGGTGGCCCGCTGCTCGTCCTCGGTGGTGGCGGTCGGCTGGTTGCTCCAGTAGGTGGTGCGCGGGTCCCAGGCCGAGGTGATGCGCTGTGCCTTGACCGTCTGCCCGGTCACACAGCCCCAGTCGAAGCTGCCGCCGCTTTGCAGCTCCAGCCGCGCGTCGGTGACCGACTTGCCCACGATGGCGGAGGTGTCGAAGGCCAGCATGGCGCGCATGAAGCTGCGCTGGGTGCTGGTGTCGCTGTTGCCCACCGTGATCGAGTTGCCGCCGGACTGCCCGTTCGGCGAGACCACGGTCACGTCGCCGAGCGTGGTCAACGAGCTGACCGGATCCACTGTCACGGGATAGCTGGTGGCGGGATCGGCCAGGAAGTTCGCATCTGGCCGCAGCACCAGCATCTGGCGGCCGTCCTGCTCAACCACCTGGGTGTCGATGGTGCCGATGGGTGCCGCCTGCACGGTGTCGGACGACGTCCGCGTGGAGGTGGAGGGGGAGGCGTTTTGCGGGGTCGCCCCGTACATAACCGGCTGCGGAGCGGCGGCCACCGTCTTGCCCTTGCCGTCGGCAAGCTTGAGGCCGCCCTCCTTGGTCTCGGCTAGCGTGAGTCCCTTGACCTCAACGGGAATCTTGTACTCCACCGGGCCGGTGGGGCGCTCGCGCAACACGATGTCGTGGCCGAAGCCGCTCGGCAGCGCGGTGACCACCAGATCGGCGCCCGGACCGGCGGCATCGGGGTAGGTGGCCTTGTTGCCCTCCACTTTCGGCGCGGGAAGCGGGGTGGGCCAGGTCAGTGCATAGGACTGGGTGTCGGAACGTTCCAGGCGCGCCAGCGGTTTGTCCGCCCCACCGGCGGAAAACTCCACCACCGCCTGGGCGGCCTTGGGCCTCAAGACCCCACCGGCCGCGACCAGCGAGGTGTCGACCGGCAACCACTGCTCGCCGCGCCGGATACGGGCCACGCCGCTGGTCGTCTCGACCGTGATCGTCCCATCCGGGTTGGCGTAAGACACGCTCGACTCGGTCGTCGCGTCGCCGATGAGGACCCGGCTGCCCTGCAGCCGAGCTGATAACGCGGCGGAGACACGGTCGGGCCGCTCAGATACCGGCTGCACGGAGGGCGTCGCGGCACCGGTTGGCGTGGGGGAGACCTGGGCGAAGGCCGAGGCGTTCTCAGCCGTTAAAGACGCGCTCAGCGTCAGGGTGGTCACCAAGGTGGTGACCACGAAGCGCGTCCCAGACCGGCGCATGCGCACCGGCGCGGATAGACGCGCTACGGGGGGTGAAGACGAACTCACCCATACCTCACTTTCAGCATGTTTTGAGGTAAAACACAGGCAAAGCGGAGGAAGCGTATATGAAGATCAACTGGGTGATCAAGACCGGGCCCCGTCGAGGAAAGCCCCTCGATGGATACGGGCGAACCGCCGCAGAAGACCCCCGGATTTACTGTGGCAGCGGCCTGCGCCCGCGTGGCCCTGAGCTGACACCATCGTCGATGATCATGGTGAACGTCTACGCATGTACTCCGGTCTGACGTCATAACCGACCCGACGCCGAACGAGTACCTCAATGCCTGCCCCCTCTCTGGTCGCGACTGCACCACCGCCGGGCTGGAAGCAATGGCGGCTGGCGACCTCGACAAGACGCTGATCGCCGCAATCGGCCTCCGGCTGGACGGCGAGGATGCCGAGCAGGAACTGCGCCACCTCACCGACGTGCAGGTCCCGGTACGGCCGCCATGACGAGAATCCAGGCACGGCAGCTCGCCCGGCACGTCAAGGCGGCGCTGCTGCATCTGCATCTGCGCGCCGCCGAGGACATCGCCCGCCAGGCGCGCGTCGACAGGCTGGCTGACCCGTGGAAAGGCCCGAGTTCTGGCTCGGCGCCTCCGAAGCAGCCATCCGCAACACCGACGCAGGCGGCTCCGGGGAGACCTGGCGCGTGCAGCGCGCTCTTGCAGCGAATCCGACGGCGCCCCCTACAGGTGTGATGATGAACGAGACCAGCCCGGCGCCAGACTCTGCCGCCGTGATTCCACTGCACAGCGACCGTCTGGCCGCCTACACCGTCGCCGGCGAGACCTATCTCCGCTCGGCCATGATCGCCACCTGCGATGGGCGCCGGGTCGACGGCAAGGACCTGGCCGACGGTGGGCCAACCTCGAGCACGCGCCCGCTCAGGTCGGCCAGGAGCGCCTAGCACCGCTCGGCGTACCACCGCCGCTATGGCGCGACCGTGATCGGAGGGCTGCAGCCGGAGATCGGGACTGTCGCGTGCTCGCCTTCATCCTGCTCATCGCGGGTGAAGCGATCACCAGGTGACCGGCAGTGCGGTCCGCCCGCGGCCAGCGCCCCGGCGTTGAAGGCCAGAGTCTTCACCGCGCAGCCCGGCTCCAGGGCGGGGGAGGCGGGCGGCGGGATGGGGGCGACTACCCGGAGCTCAATGCAGGGGCCAGGGGCGCGTCGATGCGATAACCGGGCCTCGTGGCCGAAGGTGAGACGCGGGCCGGTCGCGGTCGAAGCGGATCCGGGCGGTGAACTCGCTGGTGTCAGGACCGTTCTCAGCGCCCTGAAACCGCCCGAAATTGTCGGCCGTTGCTGCTTGGCTGTCGTGCATGACGACGGTGAACTGGGAGCGCGAGCCGGGGGAAAAGGTAGAAGAGTTCGTCGCCGCGCTCCTGTTGCTGAAGCATCCGCACGGAAACCGGATCACCCCCTCTCGCGGTGACCGCGGCGTCGATGTGCGGGTACACCATCCCGATGGCTACGACATCTACCAGGTCAAGCGCTACAGCCGGGCACTGACGGCCAAGCAAGCGGCCAGCGTGGAAGCCTCCTGGAAAACCTTCGCCGCCGAGACGCTGCCGGTGCTGCCGGTGCGCTCCTGGACCCTGGTGACGCCTTGGGAGCCCACCAACGAACGCCTGGCCTGGCTGGAGCAGCTCACCTCTGGCAGCGGCATCCGCATCGGCTGGATGGGTGGGATCACGCTCGATGGGATGGCCGCCGAGAACCCCGCGCTGGTCGACTACTACTTCGGCGACGGCGGGCAGCGTCTGCAACGGCTGATGGCCGACGCGCTGCGCGGCGGCCGCGACCTGCCGCATGGGGCGGCGGCCGAGGATCTGCTTCAGTCTGTCATCACCCGCCAGCGCAGCCTGGCTGCGGCGCTGAACGAGGTGGACCCTTTCTACCGCTACGAGTTGCAGGTGCGTCCCGGCCGTGTGGCCGACCAGCCGTGGGACGGTGATCTGCACACGGCCGCCGCGGTGGCCTGGGTGGATTACCGGCAACTGGATGAGGAGTCCTATCTGGTGATGCGGTTGCTGCCGCGCTGCGCTGAGTCGCTGCGGCTACGGCCTATCACAGCGTCGGTCGAGCTGGAGGTCCCCGTCGGCTCACCCGAGCACCAGGCTGTTGAGGACTGGCTTCGCTATGGTGCCCCGTTCCAGGATGTGCCTGGCACGGTGACGGGCATCACTGGGCCGCCTGGCTTGTTGCGGGCCGGCGGACCGGGGCGGTTCACCTTCCTGGCCGCCACCGAATCCGAGAGTGAGCGGCCCGACTTGGAGGTCCGGCTGCTGACTGGAGACGACACGGTGGCACACACGCTCGATCTCATCGACGTGCGCCTCTCTCATGGCGTGGACGGTCCCGGCGTGTGGCTGTCGGGCACCGATCGCGCCGGGGTTCTGGCGTTCCGGTTCCTGTTGAACGGACCCGACCGGGATCGGGTGCGGATGACCATGACCTCCCTGGCTGGCAAGACTCCTGCTGACGTGCTGCCGGCGGTCCGCATGGTGGCCGGCCTCGCGGCGGCCGCCGGCCTGGTTCTCGCGGTGCGCGGTGGCCGGCCCCTGACCCCGATCTGGCAGCCGGAGGAGGCGGAGGTGCGCACGTCACCGCTGGTCGGCATGGCCCGCTGGACGGTCACCTTTCTGGAGGCCCTGCTCGCCGTGCAAGCCCACACCCTTCAGCGCGTGACCATCCCCGACCTGGACGACATCACCCCCGGCCAGATCGCCGAGATCATCCGGCTGGGGCGGCTGCTGCGCGGCGAGGAGATCTACACCACCTGGAACCAGGTCACAATGACCCTCGGCACACCGGGCCACCTGCCCTCCTCTAATGTGGAGTTCGGTCTCATGGCCACCAGCCCGATTCAGCTGAACCTGGCCGGCCGCCGCATTCTCCTGGACGATGTGCAGCGCCGTGTCCTGTACCACAGCGCCCGCCTGGCCGACCCGAACCAGGTCGCAACGGCCCGATCGGGTGACACCATCCAGCTAGTCCCCGGTGCCACCGCCACCGCCACCATCGCCGTCGTACCCGCAGCCGACACCGACGCCTGAACCGCTCGAGCGGGCGATCAGAATTACAGGTCACACGAGGACATCCGAAAGGGCCATTCATGACAGCCGACCAGCCGCTTATCTGCCCGAAGTGTCAGGGGGTGCTCGTCGCCGCGCACACCACTGCCTATACTCCCGCTCGCGGGAAACTGATCATCGCCAATGGTTATTGCCGCGGGCAATGCTCCAACACCCAGCCTGCCATCGAACCAGCTGAACCTACCGGGAACGCGATACCTCTCCATCCGGCGCCTGTAGATGCCTCGTCAACGCCTCCGTCGTGATCGGCTCATTTACCGTGGTGGCGCTCGTTACCTGCCCCGTCCCATGCCCCCTTCCGGACGGGCCGCAAGAGGCATTCAGCCAGCGAGGCATGAGGCCGCGCAGTCCGGAGAAGCGTAACGCGGGCACAGCTCGGATCCTGCACGCTCCGCCACGCCAAGGGTGATGCCCAGCCGCCGGATGATCCTCGCCATGGATGCTGCCCCGCCCCACCAGCAATCCACGCGGGCACGCCTGCACCAGGGCAAGAGCGGGCGTCTATCACCTGCATCCCGGTGCAGGGAGGGCCTCACGAGTCGCTCGTGCGTTCGATGCTACGGTCATGCCCTGAAGCGCGCGTGACCTGGAGGTTTGATGGCGAACGAGTACACCTTCCCCAAGCGGCTGATTACCGCTCAGCGGACGTTCTACATCCAACAAGAGGTGATCGCGCGACTGACCGCGCTGGAACCGCGCCCGACGCTCATCGCCGCCAGCAAGGCCACCGTACCCGAGAAGCTGAAGGAGGCCATCAGCGCCGCCCGGGCCAAGCAGGGCGACGCGGTCGACGTCCTCTACGACTTCAGCGACACCTTCTGGAAAGACATGGACAACGTCAGCAGATCGCAGGCGAAGGCCGCTTTGCAAGCGCTGGTGAAGAAAGAACTCGACGCAGAGACTCTCAAAAGGGCTGTCGAGGCAGAGGTGCAGCAGGCGCGGCTCGGTGACCTCGCAACGTGAACAGGAGGCGGGACCATGGTCGTGTGTCTGGCCTGTACACCGGGGGCGAGCAGTGCGCAGCAGGCGGTGCATGACGACGTCGCCCTGTTCACCCAGTACATGAGCGCGGAGTGGATCGGCGCCATCGTCTACCATGGCGCCGATCCCGCCGACGATCCGCGCTGGCACCTGTCTGGGGCGCGCACCCGCGAGGAGTACCGCCGTTGGTGCCGACACGCCTGCGGCATGGCCTGCCTGCAGATGGTCCTCGATCACCGCGACGGGCAGGCTCCGCCCTTGCTGGAGCTCGTGCACGGCTGCCGCACCTACGGCGGTTACGTCGAAGACGACAGCGGCCAGATCAAGGGCCTGTACTACGACCCATTCGCCGCCTACGCGCGTGCTGAGCATGGCCTGCACGCTGACGTCCATCCGCACCTGGCCGCAGCCGAGATTCCCCAGCTGCTCGCCGATGGGCACCTGGTCATCGCCTCGGTCGACAAAGAGATCCGCCGGCCCGACCTACCCGCTCCCGGCCGCGGCGGGCACCTGGTCCTCATCACGGGCCACGACCACGGCGAGTTCCGCCTGCACAACCCGTCCGGCCATACCGCCGACGCCCGCCAGGCCAGCCTGCCCGTCGCGGTGTTCGCGTCCTACTTCGCCGGCCGCGGCATCGCCGTGCGCACGCACTAGAACACCGCCACCCCGATCCCTGGCACGCGGTTGTGAAAGCCGATCACAGCAAAGGAACCAGCTAGCTGTATCAGCGTGGGAACGACAATGCTGCTCTCGGTGGACATGGAGGGCCTTGCTGACATCGTTCATCCCGCGGAGACCACCCCAGAGCGGCACGACTACGAGCGTGGCTGAAGGCTGATGACGGCGGCCGCCAACGCCATGGTGAACAAGCAGTTCATCAAACTCGGCCCCCGTCACGCAGGCAAGCTCGTCACCGTCGTCATCGAAGACACCCACTACCGGGTCCTGCATGGCGAGGAAGAACTGGCCATCAGGCCCCGCCGCGACACCACACCCGTCACCCGTCTCTACGTCCGAGGCAAGGGCACCCACGGACGTTAAGCATCTCCCGATGACAAACGGTTAAGCATGTCCTGGGGCTTCACATTGACACAGGAAGTCGCGGACCGCGCGTCCTGAGCCGAGACACCGTAGTCGGCACTTGGACAGGCAAGTTGGCACCAAATCGACCGCAGGGCCGCTCAAACGCGGCTGAGGCCTCAGCCGACGAGGAATCAGCACCTCGAGATGGCGCCTGGAGACGCTAGCCTCGGGCTTGACGCGATGCGCAACGAAGGAGACCAATGGTCAGAGGACGCGAACCACGTCGACAGCCTCCTCACACGCGCCGTTTCCGCGTGACCATGTGGGCGCTTCATTGGATCGCCATCTTCTTCGATTCGATGCGTGCCATGACGGTGGCCGTCGTGACCGCGATAGTTCTGGCCATGTTGATCCCGCCCTTTGGGGGTCGCCTGGTAGTTCACATCGTCGCTCTCGCATGCTGGTGCATCACCGTGGTGCGCTGGTCCGTTCGACGTCAGCTGGGCATTCCGTCCATCCGCGAGACGGACAAGAGCATCGCGGCGATACCCAACCGGCGCCACAGCGCTGGTGGCGTTCGTGCTGTTGGTGACAAGAAACGCGACCATTAGGCGCCAACTGACGTGTCTCGTCATCGGCAAACGCCAGCTTCTGCCGCATCCACTGGTGCCAAGTAACGTATCTCGGCACACGTCCTACAGCGGATCTGCCGTTTCTCTTCGGGCACCATGGCAGTCGGCGCCGTCGCCAGGCTGTTGCGCGCCGCCTGCGCGGGTGATCGTGACGACTGGATGTTCGCCAGTCTGACCGAGCTGCTGCTGGCCCGCAGCCGCCGTTTCACGGCGGGCGGGCCCTCGATCAGAACCCCGACAGTCCGTGCGATGCGCTGGCGGCGGACGGATGCGGGTGCGTACTCATCCACACGGCGTACGCCGTCACCCACTCGCCGTTGCTGACCTTCGGGGACCTGGCACGCACCTCTGGCCAGGGGCAGGAGTTGCCGCCACAGGTTGGCCGCGCCCTACTCTCCTGGGGTGACAGCGTGCGGCCGTGTGGAGGTCGGCGATGGATCAGGGACGGCCGGTTTGGCTCCGGCGATGGTTCTCAGAAGCGGGTCTGGTAGCTAATCGGGATGAGTGTCAGTATCGTCCCCTCGGATGGTGATCCGGGAGGCGTGAGCCGCCGTGACCAGGACTCGCACGGAGGAGGCCGGATGGCCGACCTGTACGACCGGTTTCTGCAGAAAGTGCGCAGGACGGGCAGCCCAGACAAGGCGATGAGGATCATGGGGCTGTCCGCGACCGAGATCCGCAATCTCCTGCATGATAGGCCGGACCTGCGGCAGGAGATCCACGATGCCGTAGCCGAGTATCGCCGCCTGATCGTCGAGGGCGTGATCCGCACCGGAACCAAGATGCCCGGCAAGCTGGAGTGGGTGAGCCGCAACCATGGGGCTTCGCTGGAGGAGGTCCGCGCCTGGGCCAAGGCATTTCCCGACCTGGCTCCGTTGATGGAGGACCTGGGAGCCCTCCATGACGAGCGGGTGGCTGCGCGCAAGGATAAGGCACAGGCCCAGGCGGGCCGCGACCGCGCGCGGGCCAGGCAGGATAAGAAGCGCAAGCAGCAGGCGGCGCGCGGGATGAGCCTGCTGAATCTGGAAAAACGCCTGGCACAAGCGGCCGACCGGTCCTACGAAGGCCCCGAATCGGTGGTGACACTGGCTGAGGCATGGAAAGTGGGCGCGACGGCCGCCGACTTGAGCGTGCATGCGATCGGGTGCAAGTGGATCGGCCAGCAGGGCATGATCGAGGACCGCTTCCACATCCACCGGCTGATGCCAGAGTCGGAGCTGGTGGAGATGGCCAAGCACGCCGAGATCGATGAGCGGTGTTTGTGCCGCAGACCGTCGCAGGAGAAAATGTTCGCTGAGTCGGCGCCCCGGCCATCCCCGCAAAAGCCGCGCACTCCCCCGACCTCGGCTCAGAGCCCTCCACTCACCAGGTATCGTCCGCCGCCCTGGTCGCCGTCGGCATCCTGATCACCGTCGACCAGACGACCGCAGGAGAGGTCCCGCCGTTCGCCGCGCTCATCGCCGCGGCGCTGTGGCTGACAATCGCCTATGGTGTGGGGCCTGAACCCGTACTGCCTCGGCCCGCTCGCCGTCGGCGGTGGATGCGCCTTCCTATGCGGGAAGAGCGGGGTCCGGGACGCTCGCCGGCTGTGGGACCGGCTCAAGCTCGAAGACCTTGTAACGATCCAGTGCAGCAATATCGGCGTTCGCATGGAGGATGCCCCGCGCGACCAGCCAAAGCACAGCCTCGCGTACTGCCTCACTGCCCAGCAGAGTCCTCTTGGAGAGCTTCTCCAAACTGGTGGCCAGACGAACTTCCCCAGGACCGACCAGCGACATGATCCGCTCAGAGGCATCCCCGTTCCGGTACCAGCCGTACCAGGTCGCTTCTCGGAAGGCGTCCTCGACGGGCAGCCGCAGCACCTGCGATGGCAGCGGCGGGGCAGAGGAGAGAGTGTAGGTGGGCGGGCTCACCTCAGACTGCGCGCTGATCAGTTGACAGGCCAGCATGTAGGTGAAGACGTCATCCACGGTGGTGAGCGGGCCCATTCCTACGCGCGCCGCCGCCTCATCGATGCGGCCCCGCAGTTCGGGACCGGTGTGCTGGTCGTTCCTGGATTCTGGCGACGGCCCCATCCGACCATCGATCTCGGCGCGGAAAGAGGCCATGTCCTGCTCGGCGTAGGGCTGCAGCCGGTCCCAGGCTGATGACGCCCAACCGCGGTCGTCCAGGAGCATGCCGTCGAACAGCGGCAACTCCGACAACAGGTCACGGGTGACAGCGAGCGGGCCGAGGATGGTGGCCCACTGCAAGACGAGCACGACCCCGGTGTCCGGCAACCAGCGCGACCAGTTTCGGCCGATCAAGATGTCGTCGGTGTCGACGCTAGCGGTCATGGACGCACCTCCAGAGGACGACGGGGCAACGTCGAGTCTTCTCCTGACCATGATCGTTGGCTGGCGAATCGGTGAACTGGTTTGTCACCAGCTTCAGTAGCGGCCCGCGGGGACCAGCAGATCGTTTCCCTGTGCGCAGCATTCTTCATTGCCGGGAGCCGCTCCACCCATCATCGGCACGAGAGGACGAGCACGCGGACCTGCACCATGATCGCCCGGTGGGCGACGGCGACCTGGAAGCGTCTGGCCAAGCTGGTCAGGGGCGCGGAACGTTGGTAGGTGGTGCAGTCATTCGCCGAGGAGCGGGAAAGGGCAGGGCCGCCGTCGGCACTCGCGGCATGTGGGCGATCCGAAGATCGTGAGTGATGCCCTGAACGACAGCTGGCGGCCACTCATCGGCGACCGCAACTGGTCAATGGCTTCACTCCGACGGAGACGAAAGGACTGGCCTGTGGGCGATACCCGGCTCCGCGATGAGCTGCTGGAAAGGATGAACCGTGATCAGGAAGTTCGAACCGGCATCCCTCGTGGCGCTACGTGGACCGACGAGCAGATCGCTGAGTTCGACGCCGTGGACGCGAGGAACGCCGCCTTCCTAAAACGGGTGATCGCCCGGTACGGCTGGCCGGGCCGCGATCTGGTGGGCGAGGAAGCCGCGCATGCGGCGTGGCTCCTGGCACAGCACGCCGACCAGGACGTCGCCTTTCAGCGCGAGTGCCTGCCACTGCTAGAAAAGGCCGCCGCAGCAGGACAAGCGACGTGGGCGGACTACGCATACCTCGTCGACCGGGTCTGCGTCGCTGCAGGAAGTCCGCAGGTGTACGGCACTCAGTATGGGATGCGGGATGGGCAGCTCGAGTTCCAGCCGATCGAGGACCTGGATCACCTGGACGAGCGACGTGCCCGAGTTGGGCTGGAGCCTCACGCCGAATACGACCGGCTTCACCGCGAATGCTACGCCAGTCCAGACTCCATCTGAGACACCGCAAGGTTCTCGATCCGCTTGCGGAGGCCACACGCGTCACCGCGGCGCGGGGCTGCTCCCCTTCCCAGCAGTTCGACGGGGCGCTGCAACTCGCGCTAATCCCAGTCGATCCCCGCAGCCCCTCCGTATATGCGTCCGATGCGGGCGCTGTGCCCGGGAGAACCGTGTCAGCCAGGCCGAGTTGCTTGTACGACATATGGGGCATGCCATGCACCTGACGCAAACGCGGCCGTCAACATCCTCAGGGCAGAGCTTGCCCTTCGCGACGCTGCGCAAGCAGCTTAACGAGGACCTCTCTCTTCGAGGAGCGGAGGAGTCACGCTGCTCTACAGCCGAGTCCGTCCTTCGGGTTCTCTGGCTGACCCCCAGCGTGCGTCTCACGCCTTTCCGGGAGGGAGCCGCAACCGGCTCCAGCACACCCCAGAAGCCGGTATCTCCACCAGCCAGCAGTTTATCGGTCAGCAATCGTTCTTCATCCCCGAGCCCATATCAGCCGGGCATGAGACATATTGATACTGCTAATGTAGCCAAACATGAACATTTACCCGACGTCAAACATAAAGGAGGGGTGGGCGCCTTGTCATTCCCTCCTGTAAATACAGGATATGACGGGGTGAGCGGCCCCGCCCGTAGAACGCAGGGAGCGCGCGTCGAGGTATGGCCGCTGGTTGCCGACGATCACGGTGTCTGGCTGGTCAGCGGCATCGACACATGGTGCTCGGGCGACATCGACTGTCCACCCCACGACGCCGCCCAGCGGATACTGCGCGACCATGCCGTCGCCGACGACGTCCGGCTGCTGCACTCGACCAGCTGGCGAGCCGCCGATGGCTCGATTGTCCTGACATATCTCGCGGCGCTCGACATCGAGGGGCCAGCCCATGCGCGATGGCCGGCATCTGTCGCGATCACTCCCGAGTTGGTCACGGCAGTCGGCAAACCGGCGCCAAACCCCCCAACGAAGAGGCCAGCTCCGCGCCGTATCGATGTGCTCCTACACGGTCTGCGGCACCTGCACTTCCTCATTCTTACGGACACGTCAGCCCGAACGGCATTGAGCGAACCGTGGAAAACACAGCTGGAACCATTCGCCGCCACCTTGAGCGGCATGTATGAATCCGACGACACAGCCACTTGCAGCGACCCTGCCGCCCCCCATCAATGAAGTCGGACAGCGGGCCGTACGGGCGCCCGTCACCCCCATGGCTGAGAGGATTTGCGCATTACTCCTCAGGGAGCAGCCCTTCGAAGGCGGGGCGCACCGCGCTATGGCGCTGCTCAAATGCGGCGCGACTGGCCTTTTCGCGACGGTAGGCGGGGGCCACGGCCTGTACCAGCCATGCGCGCTCGGCGGCGACCGTGGCGTCGTCGGCGACTTGTTCGGTGGCCTGACTGGCTGGCGCAGTCTCGGCCTCCGTCGAGCTCGGCATCGGCCGGGCCAGCCTGCGACGCAGTTCCGCGATACTCCGCTGCATGTGAGCAGCATCAGCCCGTCGGTCGGGGTTCTGCCGGATGAAGGAGTCGGGTGCCATCGTGGGGATGGCCGCCGCGCGCACGGCCTGGACGCAGATGTCCGGCAACGTCAACTGGAGCCGATCTTCTGCGAAGCGGATTCTGCCTGCGATCGCGTCGGCGCCGCCCCAGTCCGGGCGCATGGCGTCCAGAAGGAGTGCGAGCGCCTCGCGAATCCGGGGCCTCAAATCCTCTTCGGAGAGCGAGGAGGAAGTCACTCGATTTCCCTACCATCGATACGCGCTCGCCGCACGTACCAACACGCCCGCGCCCAAGCGCCGGCCCAGGCTAACGGCCACGGGGCTCTGGGCGGGGCCGCGCGCAGCTGGCCGTGATTCGACGCGAGCAGGGGAAAGGTCGCCGTCGTACATTTCGTTCCCCGAAGCGCCCATCCGTGGTTAAGATCAAGGCTCTGGAGAGCCAGCATCCGTCGATCCTGCGGCGCCGTTCGCCCGGGCTCGACGTTCAGCCACCACTAGGCCAGCGGGAGTCCATGAGCGACAATCTGGTGCTCGAGATCAGTGAGGCGTGCAAGAACGCTCACACCGCAGTCATGGCTGAAGGCGGCGTGCTGCCACCGCGCTTGTTCGTCCTTCGCGCTGGACAGCTGCTGGGCTATGTTGCCCTCCGCCCTGTCTACGTCGGCCGTGATGCCGCCGAAGGCATCGCGACGATGTCCTACCTGGCCGCGGCCGCTGAGGCGGACGAAGTCATCGGCGTGTGGGAAACGCAGGATCTGGCCGTGGCGTGCGACCACGTGCCGCTTCATCCCGGTCCAGGGCTGAACTTGCTGCACGCCAGCGCCAAGGACCAGGTCCTGTACCGATACCCGTACCGCGAGTGGCGCCTTCCCGGTCAGACCCGGGACGGTCTGGCCAAGGCCAAGCCCCAGTGGCTGACCGAATCCTCAGCGGTGGCGAACCCGTCGCTGGAGCCGGCGATCGAGGCCATGGTAGGCATGTGCTGGCAGCCTTTCGAGGTCGAGTCCACCGACATGGTGAATGCCGCCGCTGCATACCTGACCGAACTGGGATACACCGTCGAGTTGACCACCGCAGCCGCCAGCTGATGTCAGCGCAGCGCAAATGAGCCCGATAACCAGCACAGCGGTTGATGCGGCGGCTTGTTCGCCACGTTTCCTGGACTGATACACATCGCCAACCCACTCGAATCTCTATTCGAATGCCGGGTAGGATCACGCGGTGACCGTCCCGCCCACGATCAAGGTTCTGCCGCATGCGGCCGGCTACGTGCTTGCCGTGCAGGTCTATGAGGACGGCACCTGGCAGCGAGCGTATGTGACGTGGAACGAGGTGGCCGTCCGCAATTTCCGGGGCGGCATCCAGACGCACGCTGCGTGGCTGCCAGATGCGGCGGTGGAGCGCCTGGCGGATGAGGATTACAGCGGCGTTCGGCAGTTTCCGGCCGGAGATGAGCCGGTCATGGCGGAGGAGGCGTTGCCCCGGGGGGATCCGGCGGAGCGGTCAGTCTCGTTCTCCAGTAGGGATGCTGGCTCTGTCGCGTCCAGGACGGCGGTCGTAAGCGGCGGCGGATCTCTACCGGCAGCGCCAGCTGAGCGCACCTACGATGGCGGCATGTTCGTGCCGCCGGAGTGGCCGTCTGAGGTTGTCAGGCCGGATCAGCCTGACTGGGAGAGCTCGGCCGTGGTCTGGTTGCTGGATGCGGGTCCCGCTGAGTATCGCGCCTACCAAGTTCTTCGCCGGCATCCCTTGGCGCTTGCCCGCATGGTGGCCGCACACGTGAATGCGGCGATCGAGGCGGCCAGGGCCGGTTATCGGCATGCGGCCCATGAGCTGAAGGGTCAGGTGCCCGCAGCCGATGTTGAGGCGGTGCGGGATGCTTATCGCCGCGAGGGTCCTCGGCTGATCGAGCTGGCCCGCTCGATCGCGGTTGTCCAGCAAGCACTGCGCGGTGAGGCCTTCGTTCCAACGCTGCGGGGAGGCGGCCGAAGATCGGGATGCGACGAGCGCTGACCCGCTGAGGCGACTCGCCCACGCGGTTCTCACTGCGCGGATACTGCTACACCCAAGGCAGCGATGATTACTCTACGCATGCGATTAGGTGCTCTAGGTATTCATTGGAGTCTTGGGTGACCATGCCTCTCCCCGCACGGCGTGCTCTCTTCGCCGCCGCGATGCTCACCAGCGCCATCACCATCCCCACGACGGGCCCACCCGCCCACGCCGAAGCGCACACAACGAAAGCCCGCACCGCACCTGCCGGGCCGCCGCTGTTGCGGCAGGCCATCGCCGACCTGCCGGTCGCCGAGGAAAACCGGCAGGGATACAAGCGCACCAGCTTCCGCCACTGGATCGATGCCGACGGCGACGGCTGCTCCACTCGATACGAGGTACTCATCTCCGAGGCGATCGTCGCCCCCGCGGTCGGGCCGAGCTGCGCCTTGAGCGGCGGGAGCTGGTACAGCTACTATGACGACACCGTATTGGACGCCGCGTCTAAATTGGATGTCGACCACGAGGTCCCGCTAGCTGAGGCTTGGGACTCCGGCGCCTCTACATGGGATGCCGCCAAGCGCGAAGCCTACGCGAACTACATGGACGCCCCCGAGCATCTGGTCGCGGTGAGCGCACGCTCGAACCGGCAAAAGGCCGATCAAGATCCGTCGCAGTGGCTGCCGATCGAGCCGGTACGCTGCCGTTACATTGCAGAATGGACATCGATCAAACGGCATTGGCAGCTCAGCGTAGACGCCGCCGAGAAGGCCACGCTCACGGAGATCGCTCAAGGCTGCCCCAACGCGCCACTGATCCCTATCTCCTGACACACTCCATCGCCTCGCTTTCCCGGGTCAAGGAGCAACACCAGCATGGCGCCATCCTTCGCGCATCGCGCCGCGCTGGCCACGGTGACCACGCTGACCGGGCTCATGCTCGCCACAGCCCTGACACCCCTCCTATAGCTGGTACTGCAACTGGCCTCTTTGCGGCTGCGCCCCCGAGGTGGCATGGCGACGTGTCCCCGTCGGCTGGAGAAAGGACCGATCGCGTGCGAAGCACCGCCAGCCCGGATTCGACGGCTGAGGAAGAGCGATGTTGGCCGAGCCGTAGCGCGGCGATAGGCTCGACGTGAGCTACGCGACGAGGCAAGAGGTGAACTGCTGTCATGAGCATCCAGCGACATGACGTCCCCAGCCCGGGGATTGAGCGGACCTTCATCGCCGTGCGGGCTGCGCTGCCGAGCGCCAACGTGGCAGCCTTTGATGCCCAGCTTGAGGCCATCACTCACGCGCCAGTGATCGATCTGGCCGCACTGGATGACTTCCTCACCAGCTGGTGGCGCATCGCCACCCGGGCGGCACACGACGAAGCTGATTGGCGGCGTATGCACGCCGAGGCCGAGCAGCTCGAGTCTGGCCGGCGACAGGTAGGCCGGACAATGGCCGAGATCCTGGCTCGGCGCGGGCGAGAAGTCACTAGCTGAGGTGTACGTCGTCCGCATGGGCAGCCCGGTCGCCGAAGGGCAGATCGATGAGCTGGATGACCCCGATGTCGACATCCTGCTGGAGATCTACCAAGTGCTGCAGCTGGCTCCCGCCAATGGCCGTCCCCTCAGCCTGACTGGCAACATGTACGTATGGGATTACAAGGGCATCTCGGTGACGTACGTCCTGCTCGACGCCCAGCATGAGGTAGCCGTCCTCCGCGTGGACCGCTACCCCATGTAGGCCGCACGGTGGCGGTTCTCGCGATGAAGAGCTGGTCGCCAGGTAGGAGCAAGCCCCAGACGACCCCGGTACGGCACAGCGCCTGAGCCATTGGCGCTCCTGCGCTGGACCCAACGGGGTGCGTGCCGTCACCGCGCCCCCTTGCTCCGCCGTCGTCCATAGGCACCAGCATGCGGGAGGCTAGGCGCCACAGTCGACGCATCCGCTGCTGTAACCGGACGGACGACCCTGCACAAGGCCGAGCCAGCCTGGCGGCCCGTCTCTCGCTGAGCCGCAGTGACTGCTGCACTGGTAAGGCGACGGGGTCAGGACGGCCCGCGCGGAGACCGGCATCGGTCGCCAGAAGTCGCCGCCCGGCTGGAGGGGTGTTCACGAGTAGGTCTGGCCTGGGACGGAAAAGCAGCGAAGAAGATCGCTTCCCAGCTCAGGGGTGATCGTTTCCCAGGATTGGTTTCGGGCTGATGCGCAGGCTTGAGCGTCTCGATCTCCCGACGCCGCCGCGGTCTGCTTGTGTTGCACGTGCTCACCAAACCGGAGTTGATGCCTTACCCCGGGTCACCATGGGCCTCGGCCGGGTGGTTGCCCACGTTGCCGGTAGGCGCCGAGAGTGCGACGATCTCCCGAATGAGCCCGATGAGATTGCTCGAAACCACGCCCGGGAAGTTCTCGCTGCTGCTGGATGCAGGAACGACCCAGGTAGACGAACTCGTTGAAGAGTCCGGTCACGAGCCGAACGGATACTTCTGGGAGGGCGTCGCGCGTTTCCTCGTGAGCACGGAGGCACCGACGCTCGGGGCACGATTTCAGTACGACTCGGAGGGGGGCATGTTCTGCGCCTACGGCGACGATCAAGAGGCACTGCGGGATCTGGCCGAGCTGATGACCGCGGTCGCCACGGATGGGGACCGTATGCGTGGGCTTATCGCAGCGGCCGAGACCGCAGGTTTCGAATTCGACGACTGATCTGCACACGGCCCACTCCGGCGCCAGCGCATCGACCACGGCGCGGTTCAAGCTTCTCAGCTTTGTCACCCCAGTTTCGGCTGTGAGGATCATGCCTTCCCCAGAACTCGACCTTTCGCGAATCGAGGGACTGTTGACTGAATCCCTAGGTACGACGGTGTCGGTAGCAGAATCCGAGCACGTGACACCCTGGTCGATCTGGCGGTGTCGGCTGACTGCTGCTTCTGACAGTGACAGGTTTCCTCAATCTGTCATCGTCAAAATGCTCCGCAACGATCCCAAGGGATTCCGGATCGATCCACGTCAGATCGCTACGGAGAGGGCCGCGCTGGAGTTCCTCGAAGAATCGGCGTTCGGCTCGGCTCCATGGCTGATCGCCAGTGAACTCGACGTCAACATGCTGGTGATGGAGGAGCTGCCGTCGAACCAATCACTGGCGGAGCTGATTGGGCAAGTCGGTGCGGAGCGGTCGGTGGCTGGCAGGAGGGCGTTCGCGCGTACGATCGGCGAGCTACACGCGGTTTCTGCCGGCCGCGCGGACATGTTCTACGGCAGACAGGCACGATATTGCACCGTCGCCCCGGAGGCGGACCGTCTTCCCGTGCTCGGACATCGTTGGAGCGAGACCTCGCACCGCTTGGAAGAACTCGGCATGGCACCCAACGGGCGCACAGCCGCCGAACTGGCCATGTTGCACGAGGTCCTGGCCGGAGACGACCCGGAGCATCGTAAGCTTCTGGTGCTCACGAACGGTGATCCGGAACCGAACAACTTCCTCGTCGAACGCGGTCACGGATGGCTCATCGACTTCGAGTTCGCCGGCTATCGGCACGCATTGACCAATCTCGCATGGGTGAATGTGCCCGGCCCCATGTGGCTCACGGTCGCCGACCCGCACGCCGAGACTCTCGAAACCGACTACCGCAAGACTGCCGCGAACGTCTTGCCCGGGCTGGCAGACGATCGGGTGTTCGGCCAGGGCATGGCCGCTGCCGGTTTCGCGTCGGCGTTCCGAGCCCTGAACCGATTTCCGGTCTTGGACGAGCGGCCGCAGGGCCATCGCAGCCGTCCACAGCTGGTCTCAATCCTGGAGTCGGCCGCCGCCACTGCCGACCGGCATCGCGTATTCTCTCATCTCGCCGCATGGACGCGCCTGCTGGCTGAGCACCTTCGGCGGCGCTGGGCCGACGCCGACATTGACCTGGCAGCCATTCCGTCCTACACCAAGCGCTAAGCGTCGATGTTGACTGCCGCGGACAGATCTTGAATGCGGTAGTGACTGTCAGTGTTTCGCCGTTTACAGTGTGGAGTTGTTGGGCTGCATGGCGTGAATGCGGCAGGCGGGTACGGCTGCTTCTCCTGGGGGAGCGATGGTGACGTCACTGTTGGAACGCGTGGCCCAGGCCGAGACGGCTGCGCTACGGCAGGCCGAGGACTTGCGGGCACAACTGGCCGCGGTCGAGGAACGACTGCAGCGCCTGGCCATCACGCGCGAGACTCTGACAGAGTTCACCGGCGACCACCTCAGCCACGCCGACATGGCTGAAGGTGACGGCGTGGTCGTCGAGGAGGAACCGCCCGCCCCGGCTCGCCTCGACCCTGAAGTCAAGCACGCACAGCTACCGCCGCTGCGGGGGTTCAGGCAGCAGGTGGTGGCGCTGCTGGCTACGGCCGATGAGCCGATGCGGGCACGGGAGATCGTTCAGGCGATCGGCAAGCCGGACACCCGCTCCCAGGTCGAGGGCATGCGTTCACGGCTGCAGCGACTGGTGACTGATGGATGGCTACGCCGGGAAGCCGATGGGCTTTACGCGATCGCCGCCGGGATCAACGGCTACGCACCGACCGGGGAGGCCGATTGACCATCCGTCCCTGATCACGGCCATGCCGTGCATGAGCAGGGTGCCGCCGAGGTTGCGTCTCGGCGGCACCCGAGGTTGCGTGAGCGACCAGCAGGTCTAACCGACAGTGGCTCCCGCATTCCCGAGAGTAACCCGGATGGGTTCTCTTGGGGAGACGTCGAGCCCGGATTTCGCCTGCCCTGCCACCGACAGGGACGAGGCGGGAAGGATCGACGATGCCCTCACCAGGGCGAAAGCGCGTGCGCCGCACGTCAGCTTCCACCGGACCCACCGGGCGAGACCGGCCACAGCCGGATGCCCAGCCCGGCCTCCAACTGCGCGATGGTGGCCACATCGGGCCAGCAACGCCCGGCGACCAGGTCGTTGATGGTCTGCCGGTTCACGCCCGACAGCACCGCCAGGCGTCGGAAACTCAGCCCTTGGCCGGCGATCAACTCGGCCAAGGTGGCGGCGATCGCTTGGACGACGGCGGCGGCCACATGGCCGGACAGGTCCGCGTGGGGCCAGTTCTCCGGGTCCTCGGCCAAATCCCGGGGAGAGCGGGAACGCCCGCGTCCTCCGACCATAACAAAGCGCTCCTTTCGGTGGATGTCGTCGCCCTCCGTAACGGCAGGTTGTCTTGCCGCTATGGATGGGGTGTGACCCTCGATGCGGAGACCTCGGCCACGATCACCGGCTACCGGCCGCAAAACCCCCCGCCGGAATGGGAACAGATCGCCGGGCACGTGCGCATGCTGGTCGCCGCCAGCGCCGACCGCTCCCCCTACCGGGTCGAGCGGCTGCTCACCGCGACCAGCCGGCTGGCCCGTGTGGTGTCACCGCTCCGGCCTGCCGGATGACCCGGAAGTGTGGTTGCGGCATGAGACGATCGACGCGTTCGTCCTGACCGGCTGCACCGATCTGGCCCCGAGTTCGGCGCAGACCTACCGCAGCTGGCTGCGGCACATGCGCGCCACAGTGGCCTGGTTGGAGCGCGGCGAGCAGGCGCCGCCGCCGATGAAGGCCCCCAAGACGGTCAGCCCGCCCTACTCGCCGGCTCAGCTCGGCCGTCTTCGCGGTTGGGCCGAACGCCTGCCCGGCCAGGCCAGAGGCGACGCGCTGGCGTTGATGGCGCTCGCCTTCGGTTGCGGTCTGACTTCTGGGGAGGTGGCCGCCGTCCGGACCGGGCATCTGCGCTGCCTGGACTGCGGCGCGGTCGTGGTCACCGTCCCGGGCACAGAGCG
Source organism: Nonomuraea sp. NPDC049400 (assembly GCF_044466425.1). Classification (NCBI taxonomy): domain Bacteria; kingdom Bacillati; phylum Actinomycetota; class Actinomycetes; order Streptosporangiales; family Streptosporangiaceae; genus Nonomuraea; species Nonomuraea sp. NPDC049400. Next base: position 16,406 of record NZ_JBITMP010000055.1, on the reverse strand, counting down.
GTTGATCGTCTGCCGCGCCGCCTGGGAGGACGTCCTGGCCCGCGCCGCCGACCGGCCCGGTGACGCCTTCATCTTCCGGCCCAGGCGCGCCGCCCGGCACGCCAAGAATCTGTTCAGCTCCTGGACAGCCCGTCACCAGCCGACCGGCGGCCTGCCCGCCCTGTCGGTGCGCCGGCTGCGCTCCTCCTGGATCGTCGAACTGCTGAGCGCTCGCATCGATCTGGGGGTGGTGGCCGCCGCGGCCGGGATGAGCGCCTCGGCACTGGCCCGTTACCAACATTTCGTCCCAGCCTTGGACGAGCCCACCGCGGTCGCGCTGCTGCGCGGCCGCGCCATGTGAGTACGGCGAAGCCACGCGCCTGGCAGCCGCGCACCACCCGAGCCCGAGCCACCCGGCCTCGGCCTCCTGCCAAGCAGACGGCACAGATCCCTGACGCCGTCGTCAGTCACTACGCCCGGCTGCTGGACGACTCCGGCATCATGCCGCTGATCGACGCAGAACTCGGCCCGAGGCCCGGCCCGCCCGGGCTGCCCATCGCCGCGGTGCTGACCTGCCTGCTGCTGTCTATCAACCACACCGGCAAGGCCACGCTCGTCGAGGCCTGGCGGATCGCCGCGTTCTGTCTGAGCGCCGCCGCACGCCACCGGCTCGGCCTGCCCGAAGTCGACCCCGCAGATGTCCACCAGGTGCTCGTCTCCTCCCGCCGCTTCTACCGGGCCTTCGACCGGCTGACCACCGTGCTGGATCCGGCCCGCCACGATCGGCGCGCCCGTCTGCCCCAGCATCAGGCCGACGCGCTGGCCGCCGCGTGGGAGGACGACGACCCAGCACGCTCGCATAAGCGGGAACTGCTGCAGGACATCGCCACCGCGCTGGTGCTCACTCCGGTGCGCTGGGCCAAAGGCCGGGGCTATCTCCGTCACTTCCGCGGCGATGTCGGCATCGACACCACCGCCGCCCCGGTCTTCGCCCGGCCACCCCGCGCCCGCCGCTCCACCGGGGAACTGATCGCCTCCACCGAGATCACCGCGGGCTGGCATCATTCGGCCGGCAACGGCCCACCCGAGTACGGCTACTCGGCTACGCTCACCGTCGCCGCCCGCACCCGCTCGGTTTCCGGGTCTTTTCCGCAACTGGCGCTCGGCCTGGTCCTGGACACGCCAGGCAAGCGCATCGGCGAAAACGCCATTACCACCCTCAAGCCCCTGCCCACCCTCGGCTTGCCCGCAGCGTTCGCCGTCGTCGACCGCGCCTACACCGACCAGCAGCCCGGCCACTTCGCCCAACCCGCACGCGAACTCGGCTACCGACTTGCACTCGACTACAAAGTGGATCAACGAGGGGTGCAGGGCAGCGCCCACGGCGCGCTGCTCATCGACGGCTCCCTGGCCTGCCCGCTGATGCCCGACGGGCTCGCCCAGGCCACCACCGGTCTGGACGACGCCGCCATCCGCACCCCAACGGAAGAACTCACCGCGCTCATCAGCGCGCGAGAGCCGTACTTGCTGCGCCTCAAGCAGAGCCCGAACACCGACGGCACCGTCCGCTTCCAGTGCCCGGCAGCAGGCACCTCTCCATCGCTGACCTGCCCCCGCTTCGACCGCCTCCACCAGCGCGGACCCAACCGGCCCACCGCGGTGGACCTGACCGACGCCCGGCAGCGAGCCGCCCACTCCGCGGCCAAACCCCGCGTCCTGCCGCCACAACCTGATCTGAAGGCCGCCCAACTGCCGAAGATCTGCAGCCAGCACACGATCACCATCCGCAAGGACGATCTCGGCCACCTCGACAAGTTCCGCCAGGACCTGGCCTACCTGAGTTCCGCCTGGATCGGGACCTACAAGTCTGTCCGGGCCAACACCGAAGGCATCAACGGCAGGCTCAAGGGACACGACCTCGACCTCGGCGATCCCAAGAACCGGCTCGCCCATGGCCGCGTCGCCCAGACTATCCTGGTCGCGCTGCTCGTCACCGTCGCCAACGACCACTTCCTCGACCAGTGGCGCCACACCCACCAGCCCCAAAACGAGCCGATCACACCCGCCGACACCCCGCAGACTCCAGTCGAGCCCTTCGACGACACGCCACCCGCAGGCCAGAGCAGACCACCACCCGCCCCATAAGCCGCAAAACCCGCCACCCCACCGCAGCGCCCAGCCCACCGTCGGCTTCGCCATGCCCAACGGCCGGATCTCGGTCCTCCACCAGCGGCCTGACACCACCCGGGCCTCCCCAGGCACCTGCTCCGCGGCCCCCAAACCAGGACGAACCCGATTCGGAAACCCCTGAAACGACAAGATCCCGCCTGATCTCGATGATCAGACGGGATCCCGTCAACTTCAGTCCAGCCGTCTCATGAACGGCCCCTGGAGGCGGCCCAGGCCTTCAGGCCGCCTTGCCGTCGCTAGCGCGCCAGGGCGGGGCGGCCCGATGTGCTGCTGCCTGCGGCACCGGCCGAACACCGTTTACCTCGACAACCATGGCGTGATTGCCTTCTCTATCAAGGAAGCACCGGTTAAATGGGCGTCGGCGGTAAAATCCGGCAAGGATACTCCCAACAACGTGACAACCTCTGCGGCCGCATCATGGATCCGACGCAACTCCCCTTGGCGCAGGAGTTGGATGCCAGCGCTGGTAATCCAGCGCCCGAGCTGCGGGGGCGGCCGATGGGCGAGGCTCCTGGCGCTGTCAGACCGAACGCAACTATGCTGCCTTCACCGGTGAATGGTGGCCTGATCAGCCCGGGTATGCCCACACGCCGCAGGGCCGTTCTCTTGCCAGCCACAGCGCGCCCTGCCATGCTCACCGGCATGAGACATCGGATCGAAGCTGATGCCGGGGGCGATACCGGCGGTTGGAATCGTCCCAGTGTGGGCGGCGGCGTGCGCCACATGGGCGGCTGGTGAGTCACTGACCAGTATGGCGGGAACGTTGCATCGCGCGCGTATGGAAGCGGAAGGTGGCCGCCAGTGATCCCCACGCCGCACCGAGCCAAGGGCGGTGCCGCGGTAATCGGGGCGAGCAAACCCGGCGAGCGCGGCCCTTTCGGCCCGTACGGAGAAAGGGCCGAGCGCGAGGTCTACCACGACCACGTTGGTCTACCGGTTCCACAGGCCCCTGCCCCGGAGCTGGCGGCGGCGTCCCCGCCTCCCCAGCCACGGAAGCACGATGCAGCCTGCTACGACCGCCTCCGTGTTGTCGGCGATTCGCCCGAGTGGTGACGGCCACCTGGTGGCGGCGAGCGTTCCGGATGGCAAGCTCATGGCGATCGCCAGCGCTGCCCAGACCTTGGTGATCTTCCCGGCCGGAGCATCCTCGGCGAAAGTTGGGCAACCGGCACGCCGCTCAACTGTCCTGATCAACATGTGAGACTGCGTACGACGCGCGATGCCTCTGGGAAATCATCCGGCCTGGACGTCGGCGCTGGCGGCGTTCTCCACGCTCCTCCATCTCCAGGGCGGCGCCGCCCTGCGCCGTCGCATCCCGCGATGCGTGGCCTAGTCGCGTGGTGTGCTGTGCCGCTCCATTCGTGGCGTTAACCCGGCTGACTACGGTCAGCGTCGAGTCTTGAAGGTGTCCTCGCGGTCGGCGTCGAAGCGTGTGGCGCGGATGCGTGTCGCCCAGATTGACCAGGTGATCGCGTAGGTAACGGCGAGTACTCCAAGGATCCGCGTGGTGTCGGCCACGCCGACGGTCGCCGCCATGGGCGCGACAACGAGCATCGATGCTCCCTGGATGGTGGATGAGAGGCTGAAGGCGAATACCAGGACTCGTCCTCGTATGGCATCGGGCGTCGCCAGTTGCAGGCCGTTGATGGCGAGCATCGAGCATGCGCCCACTCCGATGTGGCCCAGCGCGGCGGCGGTCATTCCTGTGGCTAGGCTGGAGGCGTGGGCCAGGAGCAGATATCCGAGGCCGAAGACCGCAAGTGCCACCGCGGCCACGTACAGCCGTCGACGTGCTGAGCTAGCGGTGAGCCACCCGCCTGCGAAGGGTCCAAGCACGGCCCCGAGTCCCTGTGCCAGGTACATGGCGCCGGCTCCGGCATCGCCGACATGGAAACGGTCGAGGGCGTAGAGCGGCAATAGTGCGACCATTCCGTAGCAGAGACGTAGTCCCGCGGTGAGCCACAGCAAGGCGGTCGCGATTGGAGTCGTTCGCAGGAACCGCCACAGTTCGGCCGTATCGGCTCTTATCCGCAGTCGGCGTGTTGCGGCAGCGCTGGACAATGGCCGCTTGATTCGCGCGACCAGGAGCGCGGAGACGACGAATGAGGCGCCATCGATGAGGAGCGTGGCCGAGGCTCCCCACGCGGCACTGACCACACCCCCCAGTCCGGCTCCGACGACCAGGCTGGCCGAGTACACGCTCCCAAGCATGGTTTGGGCCAGCGACAGTTCCCCGCTGGCGACGAGGTTCGGCAGCGCGACTTCTGGGATGGGAGCCGACACCGCGGCGAACACAGACCGAGCGGCCAGGCACCCAAGGGCCAGGGTCACAGAGCCGATGTGGAACGCGATCAGCAGGCCAACGACCGGAAAGGCTGAGCCTAGGTCACAGGCGATCCGCAAACGTTGCCGGTCGAAGCGGTCGCTGAGCGGACCGATCAACGGGAACAGCATCATTCCGGGAAGGGAGTCGACCGCGAACAGCAGCGCCGTCCATCCTGGTGACTCAGTGTGGTTGTAAATGAAACTACTCAAGGCGACGTAGGTGAACCAGTCGCCTGTCCGGCTGAGCACGCAGGCGCCGAGGAGCCGTCTGAAATCGGCGTTGTCGCGAAGCAGCGCGACAAGGTTCCCAGAAGGTCGCCGGCAAGCAGAAAACACGTAGTTGACTCCAGCAGTGCGTGATCCCGATTGGGGGATCGAAACAGGGGACGATGGAGGTGGACGTCGGTCAGCGCCTGCATGCCACACGGCAACGGCGTCGGTGTGGGTAGGCGGCATGTGCCGCAGGCTTCGAAAGATGTCGGCAACAGCGACGCGAGCATGATCGCGGCGACGGCTCTGACCGAGTACGAATCAGCTGACTGCGGTGGTGCCTGTTGCGCCTCGCATGGGCATGGTTCGGCAGGGGGAGGGCCGGGGTCGCGCAGACTGGCACCCGGGTTCGGCATGGTTCAGCAGGTGCCGGGCGCGCGCCGTAAGGAGGGCGGCCAGTTCTCCCAAGACCGCGGGAATCAGGCACTGGACGTCAGTACACGGTGAGCATTGCAGCCTGGGGCTGTCGGGCTCGGTCACCACGCCCGGCATATGGACCGCTCGGCATCGATGTCAGGCTGCATGGAGCCGTGAGTCATAGCAGTTCGGGATCAGGGCCACGGCAACGATTTATACGGCGTGAGTGCCGCTTCTGGTGCAGCAGCGCAGGCTTGCGCAGATCACGATCTGATCACAGGAGTCACGACAACCCCACCTTGTCTTGCCAGCATCTGAGCGCCGCCTCCAAAATTCCTGAAACTGACATCGATCTTTACAGTGAGTCAAGAGAATGCGGCTGGTGAGTCGGCGCCCATTCCGCTGCTTACTGCCTGCTGGTCGCCGCGCCCGACAGCCCGACAAGGAGCTGGCCATGATCTGCAAACGAACCAGTCACGCTGGCGAGCTGAATGCGGAAGCCAGCGGAAGCCAAGGCGCGCGCACCGCTTCCTCGCCTCAACGCGGCCAGTGGCGGATCAGCATCGACACCGCGGCATGCCAGGGAACCGGTCTTTGCGTGGCCTCTACTTCGAAGCGTTTCACCCTTCTCGACGGGCACGCCCAACCGCTGGCCGAGGTGACCCACCCGGACGAGGAACTGGCCATCGTGGCAGACCTCTGCCCCTCCGCCGCGATCACTCTCACCGACGCGGAGACCGGTGAACCCGTATCGGCCCGCACCCGGATGACAGCCCTCGTGCAGACAACGCCGATGGAGGCGAAATGAGCATCGCCGCGACCGTCCGCTACCCTTTTCCACCCGCCAGCGGCCTGCGACTTGAGCACCAGTACGAGACACTGCGCGAATGCCCGGTGACCCGCGTCCGGTTGCCTGACGGGCAAGAGGCCTGGCTCGTCGTCAGCCATCCGCTTGTCCAGCAAGTACTGGCCGACCGCCGCTTCTCCCGCGCACTCGCCTGCGAGCCCGGCCGGCCTCAGCTGACGGCTCAACCGTTGCCAGGCACGTCCATCGTCAGCATGGATCCGCCTCAACACACCCGACTGCGTGCACTGGTCGCCAGGGCGTTCACTCCCCAGCGTGCGAGGGAGTTACAACCGCACACCGAGCGGCTGGTCGACGACCTGCTGAGCCGCATGCGCCAGGCGGGGCCGCCCGCCGACATCGTCACCGCCGTGGCGCTCCCACTGCCAGCCTTGGTCGTCGGCAGCATGCTCGGCGTCCCGCCGGAGGACTATGAGACTTTCCGTGCCTGGACCGCGGCGCTGCTGAGCATCAGCAACGTCACCCCCGAGCAGGCCGATCACAGCCTGAGTGAGCTGATCAGCTACGTAGCCGACCTGGTAGCCGAGCGCCGCCGCACCTCCCACGATGACCTGATCGGCCACCTGGTGACGGCCCACGACGAGCATGGCGCACTCTCCGACGATGAACTCGTCGGATTCGGCATTACCTTGCTGGCGGCCGGGGCGGAGACCACCACCGACCAGATCGCCAATAGCGTGTATGCCCTGCTGCGCCACCCCCACGACTTCCGCAGGCTCGGCCGCACTCCGGAACTCGTACCCAGCGCCGTTGAGGAACTGGTCCGCTATGTGCCTCTGGGCAGCACCTCGGGCCTGCCCAGAGTAGCTACGGAGGACGTCATGCTGGGCGACGTGCTGATCCCGCGCGGCGACACCGTCCTGCCCTCGATAATCGCCGCCAATGGGGATCCCTACGCCTTCCCCTCGCCAGGCACGTTCGACATGACCCGCCACCCCAACCGGCATGTGGGTTTCGGTCACGGCTCACACATCTGCCTCGGCGCCCAAGTGGCCCGCATGCTGCTCAGCGTCCTGCTAACCGCGCTGCCCCGCCAATTCCCCGACCTGAAGCTCGCCTGCAGCGAGGCCGACATCATCTGGCGGCACAGCCAAGTCACCCGCGGACCCGTGGAACTGCCGGTTACCTGGGCGAGCACAGACCGCCAGACGCCGCTTCCGCGGAAATGAGGAACGCCGCCATGAACCGTTTCGTCGGCAAGCGCATCCTGGTCACCGGTGCCGCATCTGGTATCGGCCGAGCCACAGCCCTCCGCCTGGCCTCCGAAGATGGCCTCGTATTCGCGGTCGACCGCGATGCTAAGCGGTTGAAAGACCTCATCCACAACCGCATCACCACCCACACCGCAGACATTGCGCACGAGCAGGAGGTCCTCCACGCCGTCCACACCGCCTACGAAGTCCTGGGCGGCCTGGACGCGCTGATCAACGTGGCCGGCATCCATCGGATCACACCTTTGCCGGACCTGACACCAACTGCCTTCCATGACCTGCTAGCGATCAATTGCGTCGGCACCGCACTTATGTGCCGCGAGGCAATGCCCCACCTCATGACCTCCCGCGGCGTGGTCGTCAATGTCGCCAGCACCGCAGCCACGCACGGCCACCCCTACATGACCGCGTACGCAGCCAGCAAAGGCGCACTCCTCGCCTTCTCCCTCAGCCTCGCAGCCGAGGTGGCACCGCATCGAGTACGGGTCGTGGCGGTCTCCCCCGGAGGCGTGCGCACTCCCATGGTGACCGCCATGGAGGTCCCCGAGGGAGCCGACATCGACCCGACCTTCTTTAGCCGCACGCGTCCGCTGACCGGCTACGGCGAGCCCGAACAGATCGCTGCCACCATTGCCTACGCAGCCTCCTCCGACGGCAGCTACCTGACAGGAGTAGAGCTGAGGGTCGACGGCGGGTCTCACGTCTAACTCCGCTGGCCGGCTCAGCCCTCGCCCACACTGGCCACACAACCTGCCCTCAACCCTCATGCCAGCACCGGAAACCACCCATGACGACGACCAGTTCTGCCCGCATCCCCTCCGGCACGACCGGACACCCACAATCGCGCGATCTGCCCTCTGATCCCGCCGGCTGGTACGCTCTGGCGTTCAGCCAGGAACTCCGCCCAGGCGCGGTTCAACCCGTCCGCCTGGCTGGCCGTGACCTCGTCCTGGCCAGGCTGCGATCCGGCACCCTCATGGCCGCGCATGCCCACTGCCCGCACCTAGGTGCTCATCTCGGCTATGGCGGCACCGTCCAGGACGAGCAACTGCGCTGTCCGTTCCACGGACTGACCTTCGATCCCACCTCCGGTAAGTGCACCAGCAGCCGGGCCCCGGCCCGCATGGCGCTCACCACCGTCCCGGTCGCCGAGCAACACGGCGTGATCCTCGGCTGGCATCACTGGGCCGACACCGAACCGGGCTGGCGGGTGGGCGAGCTCGACATGACGGGCTGGACACCCTGGCGAACCCGTACCTTCACCCTGCGCGGGCACCCTCAGGAGACGTCAGAAAACAGCGTGGACCTGCTCCACTTCGCCGACGTCCACGGTTACCGAGACGTGCAAGTAATCGAGCGCTGTCTGATCAACGGCCACCAGCTGCGAACGGCCTACCAGGTACGCCGAGCGATGCCGCTGCTCCCTCGCGGGATCCCGCTCGAGTTCACCGCAGTGGTCGAAGGCCTCGGACACTCCACCGTCCACGTGCGCCTGCCCACAGGCCTCCACCTGCGTCTGCTGGTCTTGTCGACCCCACTCGACAACGAGCGCATTCAGCTGCGGCTGGCATTGTCCACCCGAGCCGGCACCTGGCCTCTACCGTCCGCAGTCCGGCGCTTCGTTGGAGAACTCGCCGCTCGCGCGTCCCTTCGATCCTTCGTCAGCGACGTACACCAGGACATACCTATCTGGCGGCACAAGGCATACCTGCGGGGCCCTCTCCTCATCGAAGGCGACGGCCCCATCGGTCCCTACCGGCGTTGGGCCCGCCAGTTTTACCGCCCCGAATGATGCTTCGCCTAGGAAGGCGCCAGCGGCCTCAACGGCGATGCCGCTCACTATCTGAGCTACTTCACCAATCGCGAGGGTCGTGAAGCGCTCCACGTCGTGATGGTCAGGCCCGGCGGCGTCTCGCGCCGGTCTGCACGGACGCTGTATGACCTCGCGTTCCGTCATGGGTTAGGGACGCGCAGGCCAGTTAACGGCAGAGTCGATTAACTCCGCGGAGCGCGACACTTACGGGGCAGGTCATCGCCGCGCACATTACGCTGCACCAGATGCCGCCGAATCAACGGTTCAATTTGCTCCCAGTGCCCCCGGCAAGCCCCGTTTCGATACGAGGCATGTGCACGCTCGCGCCGAGTCGACCCGCCTCAAGGGTGAGCTTGGTCAGACACTGTTGGAGCGCCGGATAGTGGATGGGGGTGTCCGCGCGGGCCCGGGCGCTAATCCCATGCTGGGCCAGCATGTTGCAAACCCAGAGGGCCTCTTCGACCTGAACCATCTGAATCTTGCCCAGCGCGAAGTCGTTGTTGGCCCGGCCGCGAAACCAGGTCCGATAGCCGCGCTCCGGCTGCGGCTATCGGTGGGACAGCGCAAGCACGAATCCAGCAGCCCATCCTCCAATGTTGTGATGTGAGCTACGATCCGCGGCCCAGCGCCTTGCGGTGCTGTGGCATCGCCGACGACATACGTGATGTCACTCGTGAGATCTCCTGGAATTCCATCGTTGCTACGTGGAGGTAAGAAAGCCGCGCACCCCGCGAGTAGAGACGGGAAGATGCGCGGCTTCAGCGAGTGACCAGCGCCTGGTTACAGTAGGTCAGCGACCATAACCGCGAACTCCTCGGGGGTGACGATCTGCACTCCGAGCTCCGCGGCCTTGGCTCGCTTGGAGCCTGCCTTGTCGCCCGCGACGAGCAGGCTTGTCTTAGCCGATACCGAACCGGACGCCCGGCCGCCGGCGCGCTCGATGAGCTCGTTCATCTCGTTGCGCGACAGCTCCGCGAGCGCGCCGGTCATCGCGCCGCTCACGACCACGGCCATGCGGGTAAGCGGAAGGGCGGCCGTCGTGTCGCCGCCGAGACTGTCGGCGGGGCTGTCATCGGGGGCCGCACCCGGTTCGACCATGTTGACGCCTGCGGCCTTCAACTTGTTGATAAGCGGAAGCAATTCCTGCAGTTCGGAGACCATGAGGGCGGCCTTTTCAGCGCCCATGCCGTCGACGGCTTGGATCGCCTCGGTGTCGGCCGCGAGGATGGCGTCCATCGTGCCGAAGTGCCGGGCGATGCGGCGGGACATCGATCGACCGGTCCCGCGAACGCCCAAAGCGCAAAATATCCTGTTCAGCGGCTGCGCTTTGGCAGCCTCGATCGCCGCGAGCAGCTTGGTCGTGCTGCTGTCGCCCATCCGGTCCAGCTCGATGATCTGCTCGTAGGTCAGGGTGAACAGGTCGCCAAAGTCGGCGATGAGGTCGGCGGCGAGCATCTGTTCGATGCGGCTCTTGGCCAGGCCCTCGATGTCGAGCTGATCGCGGCCCGCGGCGTACACGATGGAGGCCAGGGCTCGGCAGTTGCGCCCCTGGACACAGCGCCACCGCTCCTGCGACTTGTCGATGTCGCGGCCGCAGTTCGGGCACACGTCCGGGAGGGCGATCGGCTTCTCATCGCCGGTACGCAGGTGAGGGACAGGCGCCTCGATCCTCGGAATGACGTCGCCGGCTTTGTAGACGGTCACGGAGCCGCCGAGTCGGAAATCCCGGCCGACGATGAAGGATGCATTGTGCAGCGTCGCATACGTAACCTTGCTCCCGTCGACGATGACGGGCTCCAGGACACCGCGCGGCGCGATGATGCCGGTACGGCCGACCGCCCATTCGACCTCGACGAGTTTGCCGATGACCTCGACGGCGGGAAGCTTGTACGCGATCGCCCAGCGTGGTGCGTGCGAGCTGAACCCCGCCTGAGCCTGATCGGCGGCCAGGTCCGCGCGTACGACGATGCCGTCGATCCTGAACGGCAGACCGGCGCGGGCGGCGGCGATCTCGCCGACGCGTGCCTGGATGTCGGCGACAGTGGTGGCGACGATGCCGGCGACGGGAGTGGCTGCCGCGGTCTGCACACCGAGCCTCGCGACCAGGGCCATGAGCTCGCTGTGCGGCAGCTCGCGAAGGTGCTCGGCCGCGTCACCAGTGTCGTGCGGGGGAAGCGGGAGAGCACCGTAGCAGTAGAACGTGAGCTCGCACGTGTACGACCGGTCCTGCGCGCGAAGGGTGCCAACGGCGGCGCTTCGCGCGTTAGCGAAGGCGACGCCTTCGTGGGCGAGCCGCTTGGCACATGCGTCGTCGTACTGGGCCGTCGTCATCATGACTTCGCCGCGGACTTCAATCGTGGCCGGTTCCCTCAGCGTGGCGGGGAGACCCAGGATGGTCCCCATGGCGTGACTGACATCCTCACCGGCCGCTCCGTTGCCGCGTGTGACGAGCTGGGTCAGTCGGCCGGCGCGGTAGCGGGCAGAGATGGCCTGCCCGTCAAACTTCGGCTCGACCGACCAGGCGGTAACGGGGCGGCCGAGACGGCGCTCCAGCCGCGCAGCCCAGCTGGCCAAGGTGTCCGGCGAGAACACGTTGTCGAGGCTGAGCATGGGGACGGTGTGCGGTACGTCGCCGGTCACTGCGCCACCGGCTACCTTGCCTGTGGGCGAGGCGGCATCAACCTGGTCAGGGTGGGCAGCCTCGTACTGCTCGATGCCGCGCACCAGAGCGTCGTAGGTGTGGTCGTCGATCGGGCTAGTGCCGTCGGCGTAGTAGGCCGCGGCGGCATCGCGAGCGGTTTGAACGGCGGCGATGTAGCTGTCCTGGTCGGTCAGCTGGGTCACGGCGGGAGCGTCGATCATGTCTCCATGGTCTCGTACGGGTCTGACAAACGATCTTCCGTTGGTGGTGTCGGGCAGGGGCTGACCCACGAAAGGGTTTCCTTCCGATGGTGAACGACAGCGCACGGAGATGCGCTGGGCGAGGTGTTTCTGAGGTGTAGAAGGGGGCTCGTCCGTCAGGGGTTGGACGGTTTCACCGGCCAGGGCAAGGACATGGCCCGGGACACGGCTGAGGGATCGTCGACCATGCGAGGCAACCACGAACCGCAGTCGCCCAAGCGTCCTGGGGATAGGCTCGCTTCGTGGCCTCACAGGACACGCCGGACTCCTCGGGGATGGGCGTCCAGCAGGGCGACGATGACAAGAGCACGGCTGTCAGCAACGTGGCGGCTACGTCGGCGCTGCACAGGCGACGAGTGCTCTTTGGTCGACACAGATCTGCAGCCATGGCCCGCTGGAAGGGTCAGCAGCGCCGCGGCTGAGACGATGTTCCTCGATCCGCCGCCTGCCGACGCCGAGCCGTAAGTTTCGTCCTGACAAGCCAGCGAGCAAGCCCGGCCGACGGTACCCGTGAACCGGGCACCGGGTGCGCGATTCAGAGTACGAGCAGCGCCCACAATCTTCCGCGGCTCTCATCAGCGTGGGCCCGACGCTCGGCCAGTTCGGCCAGCTCGAGGATCGAGTGCGGATCGCGTTCGTGGCGGTGCCGACCATCAAGACGACGTCCCGTTCTACGGGCGGGACGGGCACCTCGATGCCGTGGTGCGTGGCTATTGGTGCTCCACCACGGAAAGCCGGGCGGTAGTGACAGCCGCGTCAGGCAGGTGTTGCACTCATAGACATCGCGGGCCGTGTCATAGTGCGCGACATCGGCGTAGGTCTTGATCTGGCCAGGCCCGAGGACCTCCGCAAGGTTATGGCGCCAGCCCCAGTCCAGTTCGACCACCGGGCCTCCGCACTGCGGGCTCAGGCAAACCAGGCGGTCCCCGTCGACCAACGCGGGCTCCACCGCGTCGGTGGACATGCCGCCAACGTTGGCGAGCACCGCCCCGAGCATGGACATGACGCGGGCAGTCTCGCGCTCGGCTGCATACACCGCGGTCTCGGTGTAGTGCATCACGGCGCGGGCGATTGCTTCCGGGTCCTGGTCTGACATGTCCTTGACGAGATCTGCGAACATCGCGGTGACCCGCTGGATGTACTCCTTGCTGTGGAACTGGGTGGCGGGTGTTCGCAGCATGTCGATCTAGTGCTCGGCTTGGCGGAGCCGCACCAGCACGGGTCCCACGCGCTCGCCCAGGTAGGCGACGAGGTCGGCGTGGTCGACGTCGGTCGGGCCGGACATTGGCGCGGCGGCGTGGGTGAAGTGGGCGAGCACCGTCTTGGCCAGTTCCTCGATCACATGGTCGGGGGCCTGCGGTAGCGCGGATCTGGGACAGGTGCTCGCATGTGCTCGTGGTCATCAGGCTTCTCCAGCAAGAGCGGCTCCCGGGGACAGGAGAGCTCGGGATTGAGGGCGAATGGCGCGAGATCGCCACCGGGGCTCGGAGGTCCGGCAGGGCACCACCTTCGTGCACCCAGCGGCGCGGCTGCATCGGCTTTGTTGCCCGAGTCAGGGTGCATGCCGTCGGTGTCGAACGGGCCGTCGTACGGGCGACGTCACCGCTCGCCGACGGTGACGTGCTCGTCTTCCTTACCGGCGCTGTCCGGCCTGCGCTGGGGCGGGATCTGGCTCTGGGCTTCGGCGGCCAGGTCACACAGCCGGCACGGCTGCCGCTGCCCGTCCACGCTCAGGTGGTCGTGGAATCCCGGCGAGACAGCAAGCGGAGACAGCCAGCCCGGCCACTGGTAGGTGAGGGCTTCTTCAGTCAGCCAGCGGGCGGCCTCGGCCGCTTGGGATGCGCTCAGGGTGATGCTGACGCGGCCAACGCCGCTGTTCCATCCCACCTCAACGTGGACGCAGGCTTCAGCGCCCGGCTCACGCCTGAAGCGGGCCTCGGTCTGCGTATCGGTGATGACGTGCTCGCCGGCACCGCGAGCGAGCCAGGCAGCCAGGGCGGCGGCCTGTTCGTCGTCGACGAGGACGGAAACGCCACCGCCGTTGGTGCGATGAAAGACGGTGAGCACCATGGTGTGGTCGAGGGGTGGGCTGTAGCGGGGGCCGAACTGCAGCACCATCGAGTAGTTGCCCGGCTTGGCGCTGTCGGAATTACCGGCGATCTGGAACGGGGGGATTCTTCGGGGCATCGGGCTCCTGAGGTCGCGAATCAGGTGGCGTCGCGCGTGGGTGGCAGAGGCAAGAGGCTGGCGGAGGGCGGCCGCGCTCGAGGCAGGGTGCGGGGCAGAACCTGCGGGCAAGGGGTAGATCGTGCGGAGGTAGGCGTGTAGCGGCGGTTCCCACGGGTGGTTCATCATCGTGCCGACGACGACGCAGCTCATGAGAGGGGCGACCACGTCACCGATCTGCTGGCAGCTGCTGGAGCGTGACCCGGTCCATGGGAAACCCGGGCGGAATCCGACCAAGAGGGCGGCCTCGTCCAGCGAGAACCGGCGGGTCTTGTCGTGGGCCCAGTACCAGCCGCGGACCTTGCTGGTGATGGCGATCGCTGGCTTGTCGGCGCTCCATTCGTTGCCGCCTGACGTTCGTCTCGCTCCGCGGGTGTTGACCCGCACACCCGACGGCCATCCCAGCGCCTGAGCCGCCGTGGTCTGCGCGATGGGCCGACGGGGCTTCAGCGCATCCAGCTGCACGTAGCGGTGCCGGGCGGCCATCAGGAAGACCCTCTTGCGGCGTGAAGCCAGGCCGTAGTCCATGGCGTCCAACGTAAGGTGCTTCGCGTCACACCAGTCGGCGCACAGCAGTTCTTCTGCGATCCCGTTCAAGACGCGCTCAGGCAGAGTGCTGGATTGCTCCATCGCCAGCCACGCCAGATTGTCGAACGCCGTGGTGAGACACAGCGCCCAAATGACGACCTCTGCGATCAAACCGACCCGCTCGTCGGTCATCTCGGCGATCGGTGAGCGCGCCTCCTCCAGTGTCAGCAGCGGCCCGGTCCAGCCGGACAGGTCCCAGGTCTCATCGCCGTGGCATATGCCGCAATCGGCGCCGTTATCGCAGGGGAAGGCGTCGTGCCAGTGTCCCAGGGTCGCCTCAGCCGCCATGCTGAATACGTCCAGCAGAAGGGCCAGGTTGTGCTCCATGAGGCCTGCGCGCTTGCCCGCTGGCGTCCAGCAGCCGCAGGGTGCCGACACCAGCAGCGCCCGCACCCAACGCAGCGCAGGATGGCGTGGATTCAAGTGCCGGACGTCGGCGACAATACGGCGGAAACCGGCGGCTTCGGCGGTGGCGGCCGCATCTTTATGGAGTTCGACGCCGACCATGTCGACGTCCTGGCCAAGCACGTCACGAACTCCTGAGCACCAGCCGCCCGGCCCGGCGAACAGGTTAGCCATCCGGATCGGGGCATCAGGCGCGGGCTCGTACAGCCACTCGACCGGCCACGGGTGGGCCAGGCGGCGCAGTTCGGTCTCGCTCAGCCCGGTCAGGTCGGGCATTGGACAGTCGAAGTCGTAGGGAAACGGGCGATTCATGACCTTCCAGGAGGGGGAAACGGCCGAACGCGGGGGTCGGGCAGCCGTGTGCGGGCTGGTACGCAGATGGCGCACCGGGCCCGGAGGACATGGTCCGCCAGGGATGATCACGGTGCTGGGGGAGGCGGGCGATACCCGTTACGGGGCCGGGTCGTCGGCCACCAGTTCCCCGGTAACCTCGGCGACCCGGCGGGCGTGCTCGATGCCGCGTACCTGCATGTGGATCACGGTCAGGCCGGTGTCAGTGATACGGAAGTCGGCCCACACCTGCTGGTGTTCGCGGCGCGGGGCACGCACTCGGTGGTCGGTGCTGGACGCCCAGCTGCTCGCGTTCGGGATCGCGTCCAGGATCGCGTCCACGATGGCGCGTTGCTGATCCAGGTCTTGGAGATGATCCGCAATCGCCTGCAAGACCTTGTCGAGGTCCGCGCGGTAGGCAGGCATCAGTCGCCGGGTGATGTCGGTTCCGATGGGGCCGCTGCCACGTGAGGCAGCGCAGGTGATCTGGTGCTGCTTCGCCCACCACGTGACCCGGGAGAAGCCTTCGGGGTAGCACCCTTCAATCAGGACCCGGCCCGGCGAGCGGTTGTAGTGCAGGGACAGTTCTTCAACGCCGCGACGGATCCAGAATCCGCCGTACCCGTCCTCGTGGCCGATCGAGTAGCCGCCGAGCTCGTCGGCGATCTGTTCGGTCAGCTGTCGGGCATCGTCAATCTGCGATGTGGTCAGCAGCATGAATTCCTTCGGCTCAAGGACAAGGGTTCTTCGGGGCGCCACGCAGCCTTTCCGGACGTTCGTATGGTGAGGCCGAAGGGTCGCAGGCTGCGCGCTTCAGATTCAGCCGATGTGTGCGATCACGACGGTGTTAGCCTCGATTCGTCAGCGGGCTGTGTTGTGTGAGTGGCTCCGCGGTTTGCCCGTAATGTCCCCGATGCGGTTGGGGTGGGCCATCGCATGACGCTGC
>NZ_JBITMP010000054.1:0-73565 GCF_044466425.1 Nonomuraea sp. NPDC049400 | reverse complement strand
AACTGTGATCTTGGTCGACACTGTTCTAGCAGGGGCTCTGTTGCTGTTTCCGCCGATTTGACGACACCACGAAATCGCTAACTAAGTGGTCTTGGCTCTAGCTCGGAGGCGGGGGCCTGCTGACCATTCGGGGCCGAGATCCATGGCCAGTTCGTGCACTGCGGTCAGGCACCTCTCAATTCCGTGATAAGTGTTGACGTGTCTGGAGGTGACCATGAGCCAGGAAGATTCGTCGGGCTATCCGTACCAGCCCTATGGCGCGCCTTACGGCGAGCAGCCGCCCCCGCAGTACGGGTACGGGTACGGCTATCCGCCGCCGCGCAACGACGGGCCGAGCGCCAACGCGATCGTCTCACTCGTGCTCAACCTCCTCGCGGTCGTCTCGTGCTGCAACATCCTCGGTGTGCCCGGCGCGATCCTGGCTGGCCTGGCGATCGGCAGGAGCCGCACGGAGCCCGAGGCCGCGCGCTCGATGGTGATCTGGAGCTGGGTGCTGTTCGGGCTCGGCTTCGTGCTGACCGTCGGCATATTCCTCTTCCTGGGTCTGGCCGGCTACCTGGACGACTGAAGCCGAGGTCTGCCGTCCTTTGGGCGGCCGAAGGACTAATCCAGGCTCGCGGGTTGTTGGAGTCTCGGAGCGGGGGAGCCGGGATCAGGAGACGATGGTCCTGTTGCGCCAGGCCCCGTACGGAACCCACGGAGACATGCCAGTGAGCGATGGACCGCTGATCGTCCAGTCGGACAAGACACTGCTGCTCGAGGTCGACCACGAGCGGGCGGACGAGTGCCGCAAGGCGATCGCGCCGTTCGCCGAGCTCGAGCGCGCTCCAGAACACGTGCACACCTACCGCGTCACCCCCCTGGCGCTCTGGAACGCCCGCGCCGCCGGACACGACGCCGAGCAGGTCATCGACGCGCTGATCAGCTTCAGCCGCTACCCCGTGCCGCACGCGCTGCTGGTGGACATCGCCGAGACCATGGCCAGGTACGGCCGGCTGCGGCTGGAGAAGGACCCGGTCAACGGCCTGGTGCTGACCTCCACCGACCGGGCGGTGCTGGAGGAGGTGCTGCGCTCCAAGAAGATCCAGCCGATGCTGGGCGAGCGGCTCGGCGGCGACTCGGTCATCGTGCACCCGAGCGACCGCGGCAACGTCAAGCAGGCCCTGCTCAAGCTGGGCTGGCCGGCGGAGGACCTGGCCGGCTACGTGGACGGCGAGGCCCACCCGATCAAGCTGCAGCAGGAGGGCTGGGCGCTTCGGCCGTACCAGCGGGAGGCGGCGGACGCGTTCTGGAACGGCGGCTCCGGCGTGGTCGTGCTGCCCTGTGGCGCCGGCAAGACCATCGTCGGCGCGGCCGCCATGGCGCACGCGCAGGCCACCACGCTCATCCTGGTGACGAACACCGTCTCGGCCCACCAGTGGAAGACCGAGCTGCTCAAGCGCACCTCGCTGACCGAGGACGAGATCGGCGAGTACTCCGGCTCGAAGAAGGAGATCCGCCCGGTCACCATCGCCACGTACCAGGTGATGACGACCCGGCGGAAGGGAGTCTACTCGCACCTGGAGCTGTTCGACGCCCGCGACTGGGGCCTGATCGTCTATGACGAGGTGCACCTGCTGCCCGCGCCGATCTTCAGGATGACCGCCGACCTGCAGGCCCGCCGGCGCGTGGGACTGACCGCGACGCTGGTGCGCGAGGACGGGCGCGAGGGCGACGTGTTCTCGCTGATCGGGCCCAAGCGGTACGACGCGCCCTGGAAGGAGATGGAGAACCAGGGCTGGATCGCGCCCGCCGACTGCGTGGAGGTGCGCGTCACGCTGACGGACGAGGAGCGGCTGGCGTACGCGATGGCCGAGTCCGAGGAGCGCTACCGCTTCTGCGCCACCACGCCGTCCAAGACGCAGGTGACCGAGGCGCTGGTCCGCCGCCATCTGGGCGAGCAGGTGCTGGTCATCGGCCAGTACATCGACCAGCTCGACGAGCTCGGCGAGCACCTCAACGCGCCGGTCATCAAGGGCGAGACCCGGATCAAGGAGCGCGAGCGGCTCTATCAGGCGTTCCGCGACAAGGAGATCCAGGTGCTGGTGGTGTCGAAGGTGGCGAACTTCTCCATCGACCTGCCGGAGGCCGCCGTCGCGATCCAGGTGTCGGGCACGTTCGGCTCGCGCCAGGAGGAGGCCCAGCGGCTCGGACGGGTGCTGCGGCCCAAGGCCGACGGCGGGGGCGCCCGGTTCTACACGATCGTCAGCAGGGACACGGTGGACCAGGATTTCGCGGCGCACCGGCAGCGGTTCCTGGCCGAGCAGGGGTACGCGTACCAGATCATCGACGCCGACGACGTGTTCGGCGGGGTGTGATGCCCGGCCGCTCGCCTCGAGCGACCAGGCATGTTCAGCGTGGTGTCACGTCCACGAGACTCCGCGGGCCGAAGACAATCGAACCACCCCCCTCACCTGCGTACTATCACGCCGCCTGCGACATACCCCCATGATCCGACAAACCCACCTGATATGCCCGATTTTTTCGGTATTTCCAGTTAGTTGTCTATCGGGGGATTCGCTGCGGTGAGGCCCGAGCCGGTGCCTACCGCGCCATCAGTCCGCCCAGGAAGAGCACGCCCTCGGCGACGACCCAGGCGACCACGCCCGCGCCCATGATCCGCCCGAAGGTGCGCGGGTCGTTCCTGGACTGCGGGAGGAGCCAGGCGGCCGCCGTGCAGCCGGCGGCGAGCACGGCGAACAGCGCTGACACCGTGGAGACCGTACCAAGTCGCTGCGAGCACGTCGAAGCGGACTCGCCGCCCGCGCAGAACGCCTCCAGCCCCCAACCGGCGAACACCGACAACGCCCAGAGGGCGGCGAGCAGGAAGCTCGCGATCGTGGGAATGATCGGCGAAAAACGCAGCTGAATCCGCGCCACCACCCATCCTTACCCCGCCCGGCCGACCTCCAAGCGGCGGGTGGTGAGGTCGCGCCTCGCCGTCGACCGGCGCGACGTCCCGACACGCCCGCTGCCTGGAGGGCCAGCCGACGCGGCCGGTAAATGCTTTGGAAGCCGCCCAGCGTCGCCACTAGACTGGCCGATTCGCTGCCTTAACCACCTCCGTACACCACCCAGGGAGGCGCTTTCGCATGCCCGGACACCAGTTGGCCCCCGACATATTTCCCTCGGACGTCCTCGCCGCCGAACAGACGCACCTGGCCGAGTCCAGAGCCGCGCTCAAGGCCATGCGCGCACATGCCCAGTCGTTGTCCGCCGACGCGGCGGGTGACTGGGTCTCGCAGCAGATCCTCCAGGCCCTCCTCGACCAGCGCGTGGCGGCGCTCGCCGACCATCCGGACACGCCGCTGTTCTTCGGTCGCCTCGACCGCACCGCGGGAGACGACCTTCCCAGCACGATCTACGTCGGCCGCCGCCACGTGCACGACGGCCACAGCAAGCCCCTGGTCATCGACTGGCGCGCCCCGGTGTCGCGCGCGTTCTACCAGGCCAGCCCCACAGACCCCATGGGCGTCGTACGGCGGCGCCGCTTCGGATACCACGGCGGCGCGCTGACGGCGTTCGAGGACGAGCCGCTCGGCGACGGCGTCGAGATCGGCCCGTCGAAGATCCTCACCGAGGAGATCGAACGCCCCCGAACCGGCCCGATGCGCGACATCGTCGCCACGATCCAGCCGGACCAGGACGAGATCGTCCGCTCCACCCTGGCCCAGACGGTGTGCGTCCAGGGCGCCCCAGGCACGGGGAAGACCGCCGTGGGCCTGCACCGGGCGGCGTACCTGCTGTTCACCCACCGCGAGCGCCTCGCCAGGGCGGGCGTCATGATCGTCGGTCCCAACCGCGCCTTCCTCTCGTACATCTCCTCCGTGCTCCCCGCCCTCGGCGAGGTCAAGGTCGACCAGACCACCGTCGCCGGGCTGCTCGGCGAGCACGCGACGCCGGAGGACCCCATGGTGGCGGCGGTGAAGGGCGACGCCAGGATGGCGGCGGTGCTCGAGCGCGCGCTCTGGTTGCACATCGTGAAGCCCGAGGAGGGCGTGGTGTTCACCAAGGGTGCGTACCGCTACCGGGTGGCCGACTACGAGGTACGCGAGATCGTGGCCTCCCTGCGCGGCACCACGCGGTACAACCCGGGTCGCGCGGCGCTGGCCCAGCGGCTGGCTCATATGGTGCTCGTGCGAATGGAACAGCGCGGCGAATCACCCGACGACCGGGTTCAGGATGCGGTGGCCAGGTCGAAACCGGTGAAGCAGCTCGTGGATACGGTCTGGCCCAAACTAACGCCAGAACAGGTCCTTTATCGCCTGCTCTCCGACCCGGAATTCCTCACTGCTGCTTCCAAAAGAGCCACCAAATCCGATTTGTCGCCAGAAGAGCAAGAAATGCTTATTTGGCGGAAGCCGTACCGGAGCTGGAAGTCCGCCAAATGGTCGGCCGCGGACGCCGCACTCCTCGACGAGCTCCGCGACCTGATGGAACGCACTCCATCCCTGGGCCATTTGGTGGTGGACGAGGCCCAGGACCTTTCCGAGATGCAGCTGAGAGCGCTCGGCCGCCGCTGCCGCAACGGCTCGGCCACCGTCCTTGGCGACCTGGCCCAGGGCACGACCCCCTGGTCGACCAGCTCGTGGAAGTCGGTGCTCGAGCATCTGGGCCAGCGCGAGGGCGAGGTGACGGAGCTGACGCTCGGCTTCCGCGTGCCGCGGGAGGTCCTCGACTACGCCGCCCAGCTGCTCCCCTCCATCGCCCCCGACCTGGCCGCCCCCCGCTCGCTCCGCCCGGGCCTCGGCTCGCTCACGGTACGCCCCGGCGGCTCGGTCGCGGAGGCCGCCGCGGAGGCCCTGTCCAGAGAGGGCTCCATCGGCGTCATCGTCCCGGACGCGCTGATCAGCGACGTCTCCCGCGCGCTGGCCGAGCTGCCCCACGCCGTGCTGGACCCAGACTCCACCGAGGAGCACCGCCTCCTCATCGTCCCCGCGACCCTGGCCAAGGGCCTGGAGTACGACCACGTCATCGTCGTGGAGCCCGCGGACATCGTCGCGGCCGAGCCCCGAGGCCTGGCCAGGCTCTACGTCGTGCTGACCCGAGCGGTGACGTCACTCACGGTCCTGCACGACAAGCCCTTGCCCGCCGAGCTGACGGCCTAGGCACGGCGACAGGCGGATCACCTGACCGGCGGCGGACACGGCCGCTTCTAGGATGGCTGGGCAAGCAGCTCTCAACCTAGGAGGATGCCGTGCCGGCACCGCTTCCACACGAATACCTGCCGTCGGTCCCCGCGCTCGTGGTCGAGAGCGACGACATCCGGGACGGCGAGCGGCTGAGCGACCTCCACGTCTTCAACGACTGGGGCATGACGGGCCAGAACCAGTCGCCCCACCTCCGCTGGTCGGGCGCGCCTGCCGAGACCCGCGGCTACGCCGTCACCTGCTACGACCCCGACGCCCCCACGGGCAGCGGCTTCTGGCACTGGGTGCTGTTCGACCTCCCGGCCTCCGTGACCGAGCTGCCCGGTGGCGCGGGCACCGGCCCCGAGTTCAAGGGCCTGCCCGCCGGGGCGACCCACGCCCGCAACGACTACGGCAAGAAGGAGTACGGCGGCGCGGCCCCGCCTCCGGGCGTCCCGCACCGCTACGTCTTCACGGTCCACGCTCTGGGGGTCGACAAGCTGGGCGTGGACAGCGACGCCAGCCCGGCGGTGGTCGGCTTCAACATCACCGCCAACACCCTGGCCCGCGGCCACATCGTCCCCGTCTACGGCGTATGACCAGCGGATCTGTCCTGGAACGCACAAGGGCGGCCCGGGAAACCCCGGGCCGCCCTTCGTTCGAACGGCGAGAAGAGACCTAGAAGTCCATGTCGCCGCCGCCCGGCATGGCCGGAGCGGCAGGGGTCTTCTCGGGCTTCTCGGCGATGACGGCCTCGGTGGTGAGGAAGAGCGCCGCGATGGAAGCGGCGTTCTGCAGCGCCGAGCGCGTCACCTTGGCCGGGTCGAGGATGCCCGCCTCGAACATGTTGACGTACTCGCCCGAAGCGGCGTTCAGGCCCTCACCCGGGGTGAGGTTGCGAACGCGCTCCACCACGACGCCGCCCTCGAGACCGGCGTTGACCGCGATCTGCTTCAGCGGCTCCTCCAGGGCCTTGCGCACGATCGCCGCGCCCGTGGCCTCGTCACCGTTGAGCTCCAGCTTGTCGAACGCCTTGGCGCCGGCCTGCAGCAGCGCCACGCCACCGCCGGGCACGATGCCCTCCTCGACGGCCGCCTTCGCGTTGCGGACGGCGTCCTCGATGCGGTGCTTGCGCTCCTTCAGCTCGACCTCGGTCGCCGCGCCGGCCTTGATGACCGCCACGCCACCGGCCAGCTTGGCCAGGCGCTCCTGCAGCTTCTCACGGTCGTAGTCGGAGTCGGTGCGCTCGATCTCGGCGCGGATCTCGTTGACCCGTCCGGCGATCTGCTCGGCGTCACCGGCGCCGTCGACGATCGTGGTCTCGTCCTTGGTCACCACGACCTTACGGGCGCGGCCCAGCAGGTCGAGGGTGGCGTTCTCGAGCTTGAGACCGACCTCCTCGGCGATGACCTGGCCACCGGTGAGGATGGCGATGTCGTTCAGCATGGCCTTGCGGCGGTCGCCGAAGCCCGGAGCCTTGACGGCCACGGAGCGGAACAGGCCGCGGATCTTGTTGACGACCAGGGTCGCCAGGGCCTCGCCCTCGATGTCCTCGGCGATGATCAGCAGCGGCTTGCCCGACTGGACGACCTTGTCGAGCAGCGGCAGCAGGTCCTTGTTGGCCGAGACCTTGCTGTTGACGATCAGGATGTACGGGTCCTCGAGCACGGCCTCCATGCGGTCCGAGTCGGTGACGAAGTACATCGACGTCATGCCCTTGTCGAAGCGCATGCCCTCGGTGAGCTCGAGCTCGAGGCCGAAGGTGTTGCTCTCCTCGACGGTGATGACGCCTTCCTTGCCGACCTTGTCCATCGCCTCGGCGATGAGCGAGCCGATCTCGGGGTCGGCGGCGGAGATGGAGGCGGTGGAGGCGATCTGCTCCTTGGTCTCCACGTCCTTGGCCAGCTTGGAGAGCTCCTCGCTGACGCGCTCGACGGCGGCCTCGATGCCCTTCTTCAGGGCCATCGGGTTGGCGCCGGCGGCGACGTTGCGCAGACCCTCACGCACCAGCGCCTGGGCGAGCACGGTGGCGGTCGTGGTGCCGTCGCCCGCGACGTCGTCGGTCTTCTTGGCGACTTCCTTGACCAGCTCGGCGCCGATCTTCTCCCAAGGGTCCTCGAGCTCGATCTCCTTGGCGATGGACACACCGTCGTTGGTGATCGTGGGAGCGCCCCACTTCTTCTCCAGCACGACGTTGCGGCCCTTGGGACCCAAGGTCACCTTGACGGCGTCGGCGAGCTGGTTCATACCGCGCTCGAGACCGCGCCGGGCGTCCTCGTCAAACGCGATCATCTTGGCTGCCATAAGGCTAGACCTCCCAGATGCAGGGTGGCTTGTCGTGGACCGAGCCGACGCCCGCGACGGCATGGGTCAGCGTCTCCTTCGGCAGACCCCATCGTCCCGATCCGAATCGCTGGCACTCTGATGTATCGAGTGCCAACGAACTGTTTAGCACTCTACCCTGCCGAGTGCAAGCGAGAACCCTCCTACCGGGTGTTTCCTCCCAGGTCACTTGCGAGGGAGCTGCCGTCGCCTGGAGGAGCGGCGGGAGCGTAGCGACCAGAGCGGGGGAAGGCGACGGCATCGAGGGCGACCGAGCCCGCCTCACGGAGTGAGGCCATAAGCAGGGAGCTGCCGTCGCCTGGAGGAGCGGCGGGAGCGTAGCGACCAGAGCGGGGGAAGGCGACGGCATCGAGAGCGACCGAGCCCGCCTCCACGGAGTGGAGGCCATCAGCAGGGAGCGGCGGAGTACGGCGAGCCAGCCCCATGCGGCTCGCCGCACCCGAGTCGACGAAAGAGAGGTGGCAGGTTCGCCCGGACTGCGCTGCCGCGCGATCCTGCCGGTGCATACCAGTGGGGCGCGTCAGACCGCGCGAACGGCCTCTGCCTGGGGACCCTTCTGGCCCTGCGTGATCTCGAACTCGACGCGCTGCCCCTGTTCGAGAGCTCTGTACCCGTCCATCAGTATCGCTGAGTAATGGACGAATACATCCTTACCACCGTCTACCGCGATGAAGCCGTAGCCCTTGTCCGCGTTGAACCACTTGACGGTGCCCTGCGCCACTTCCGACTCCTCTTACTGGGCCCACAGATCTCGCCCATTCCTCCGCGAGACCCGTAATCGCCTGACTTAAGGGAAAATCAGCCAGACGATCGCCCTCGACCATACCTGTGGCACGGGGTTTGGCAACAGAGTCAATCCACAAATAACGCATTTCTCCGGATGGCCGGTCGTTCATACGCGCATTTGGCCTGGAAAAGCAGAAGGCGCCCACTAGGGGCGCCTTCATCCGAGACTGTGATCCATGGCACTCAGCCGCCGGCGACCGCCGGGATGATAGAGATCTGAGTGCCCTCAGGTGCTGGAGTGTCGAGCCCGTCGGCGAAACGGACGTCCTCTTCCCCAACGTAAACGTTGACGAAACGACGAATCTTGCCCGATTCATCCAGAATTCTCGCGCCGATCCCCGGGTAGTCGGAGTCGAGCTTGGCGAGGACGTCACGAAGAGTCGCGCCTTCGCCACTGACTTCCGCGTTGCCCCCGGTGTACGTGCGCAGAATGGTGGGAATCCGCACAGTAACGCTCATGGTTAAACTCGCCTTTCCTGGTTGTCAGACAGCCGCGCGGAACGCGTCGAGGGAGGGCCGGATCACGGCCGTGGGCTTGGCGTCGTCGCTGATCGCGTCGAGCGTCTTGAGTCCGTCGCCGGTGTTGAGCACCACGGTCTCGGCCTCGGGATCGAGCCGACCACTCTCGGCCAGCTTCTTCAGCACGCCCACGGTCACCCCGCCCGCGGTCTCGGCGAAGACGCCCTCGGTCGAGGCCAGCAGCTTGATCGCGGCCACGATCTCGGCGTCGGAGACGTCCTCGACGGCCCCTCCGGTGCGCCGGGCGATGTCCAGCACGTAAGGCCCGTCGGCCGGGTTGCCGATGGCCAGCGACTTGGCGATGGTGTCGGGCTTGACCGGCTGCACGACGTCGTGCCCCGCCTTGTACGCGGTGGAGACCGGCGAGCACCCGGCCGCCTGCGCCCCGAAGATCTTGTACGGCGTGTCCTCGACCAGGCCGAGCTGCACCAGCTCGCGGAAGCCCTTGTCAATCTTGGTGAGCTGCGAACCCGAGGCGATGGGGATGACGATCTGCTGGGGCAGCCGCCAGCCGAGCTGCTCGGCGATCTCGTACGCGAGCGTCTTGGAGCCCTCGGCGTAGTACGGCCGCAGGTTGACGTTGACGAATCCCCACTTGTCGCCGAGCGGGTCGCCGATCAGCTCGGAGCAGAACCGGTTGACCTCGTCATACGTGCCGGTGATCCCGATGAGCTTGCCGCCGAACACCCGGGCCATGGCGATCTTCGCCGCTTCGAGGTCGGCCGGGATGAACACGCACGCCTCGAGCCCTGCCCGCGCCGCCGCGGCGGTGACCGCACCCGCGAGATTGCCGGTGGAGGAGCAGGAAAGCGTGTGGAAGCCGAAGTTACGCGCCGCCTCGACGGCGATGGCGACCACGCGGTCCTTGAATGAATGAGTGGGGTTGCCGGAGTCGTCCTTCACGTACAGGGA
This sequence comes from Nonomuraea sp. NPDC049400, assembly GCF_044466425.1. Taxonomy (NCBI): domain Bacteria; kingdom Bacillati; phylum Actinomycetota; class Actinomycetes; order Streptosporangiales; family Streptosporangiaceae; genus Nonomuraea; species Nonomuraea sp. NPDC049400. Next base: position 63,837 of record NZ_JBITMP010000054.1, on the reverse strand, counting down.
CTTGAGACCGAGCTTGCGCCCGAGGTTTCCGGCCTTGACCAGTTTGGTCCAACCCGGGTTCATGTTGGGTTTACTGGCGACGTCCACAGGAACCGGGAGCAAGGACCGGTAACGCCAGATGTTGGCGGGACCCGACTCGATGTCCGCACGGGTCACGGTGCCGAAGGAATAGGCCGCCTCGAGCGGCCCGAAACACTCCAGGCACGCGAAGCTGGGACCGAGGGGGTAACGCGTGCCGCATTCGCGGCAGGACAGAGCGACTGCAGGACCAAAGTCGAGCGACATGAAGCGAGGCCTTCCCTCATCTTCGCCTGCGGCCACCTTGACCGCAGACCGGAATTGGCACCTTGTCCCGGTCGGCCTCGCCAGGTCGCGAGCCTCAAGCCGGGAGGGTTGCCGGGGCTTCGCAGGGCCGGTCCCTCCACCCCTCTGGATGAGCAATATTCAGTTGTTGAAATGGACTCTACCTGCCCAGGGGCCCTAAATGGGCACTCGTCTCAGCAGGTGAGATGCGGCGTCTCAACGATAGTCGTCGCCCAGCACTCCCTGCACGTATTTGCGCGCCTGGTGAATGCGCGACTTGGCGGTGCCGAGCGGGATGCCGAGCTGCTCGGCGACTTCGTTGTAGTCGAGCTGGACGATGTCGCGCAGCACCAGCGCCTGCGCCAGGTCGGGCTTGTCGGCCTCCAGCGCCTCCATGGCGTCGAGCAGGTCGAGCCGCGAGCCGGCGATCACGCTCACCCGCCGCACGTCGGGCTTCTGCACGGGCAGCTCGTCGGAGCTCTGCTCGGCCGCCCTGCGCTTGAGCGACCTGTACGTGGTGCGCGCGCAGTTGGCCGTCACGATGTGGAGCCAGGTGCTGAACCTCGCCCTGCCCTCGAACCGCCCGATGTTGCGCGCCACGGCCAGCAACGTGTCCTGCGAGGCCTCCTCGGCGTCCTGGTGGTAGGGCAGGATCCGGGCGCAGTGACGCATCACATCGGGCTCGATCCGCGCCAGAAGCTCGCCAAGTGCGCGATGATCTCCTCCAGCGGCGGAGCGGGCGAGTTCCTCGGTTAGCTCATCAAGCGCCATAGCTGGGATCCTATGGGCGAAGGGAGCTCAGATGAACAGCGTCCTGGTGGCCTCCAACAGAGGACCGGTCTCGTTCACCGTCTCCGACGACGGCGAGCTGACCATGAAGCGCGGTGGCGGCGGTCTGGTGTCGGGGCTGTCCGGGGTGGCCAAGAAGGACGGCGTCCTGTGGGTGTGCGCGGCGCTGTCCGACGGCGACCGCAGCGCCGTCCGCCTGGCGCCCGGCGGCAGGATCGACCAGGCCGGCTACGACACGGGCCCGCTGCGCATGCTGGACATTCCGCCCGCCACCTTCCACCGGGCCTACAACGCGGTGGCCAACTCCACCCTGTGGTTCGTCAACCACCTGCTCTACGACATCCCCAACTCGCCCAACTTCGGCACGAGGTTCGAGCGGGAGTGGGAGTCGTACCGCGACTACAACGGCGCGTTCGCGCTGGCGCTGGCCGAGGAGGCCGGCCACGGCGCCCGTGTGATGGTGCAGGACTACCATCTGACGCTGACCCCGGCGATGCTCCGCGCCGAGCGGCCCGATCTGCGCATCGCGCACTTCAGCCACACCCCGTGGGCGCCCCCCGAGTACTTCTCGCTGCTGCCCGACGAAGTGGCCGGAGAGGTCCTGGAAGGCATCCTGGGCGCCGATCACGCCGGGTTCCTCACCGACCGGTGGGCGCAGGCGTTCATGGACTGCTGCGAGGCGCTGCTGGGCGCGGAGGCCGACCGGGCCGGCCGCAGCGTCACCCACGGGGGCAGGACCACCCGCATCGGCGTGCACAGCCTGGGCGTGGACGGCGAGGCGCTGTGGGAGCGGGCCTGCGAGCCCGACGTCGAGTCGCACATGGCCGCGCTCAGGGAGCAGGTGGGCGACCGGCGGCTGATCGTCCGCATCGACCGCACCGAGCTGTCGAAGAACATCGTGCGCGGCCTGGTGGCCTACCGCGAGTTCCTCGACGCGCACCCCGAGTGGCACGGGAAGGTGGTGCATCTGGCGTTCGCGTACCCGAGCCGGCACGACCTGCCCGAATATCGCGAGTACACCGCGTCGGTGCAGCGCTGCGCCCAGCAGATCGAGGACGACTACGCCACCGAGGACTGGGACCCGCTGATCCTCAACGTCAACGACGACTACCCGCGCTCGCTGGCCGCCTACCGGCTGGCCGACGTGCTGCTGGTCAACCCCATCCGCGACGGGATGAACCTGGTCGCCAAGGAGGGCCCGATCCTGTCGCCGCGCTGCGCGCTGGTGCTCTCACGCGAGGCGGGCGCGGCGGCCGAGCTGGGCCCGCACGCGCTCGTGGTCAACCCGTACGACATCAGCGGCACGGCCGCCGCGCTGCACAAGGCGCTCGTCATGCCGGAGGACGAGCGCCGGATGCGCCGCGACAAGCTGCACGCGGCGGCCACCGCCCTGCCGCCGCAGAAGTGGCTCGCGGCCCAGCTCGACGCCCTCGCCGAGATCTAGGGCGGTCCTCAGCTCCAGTCGGCGTTCTTGAGCGCGGCGGCCAGCCCCGGCGTGTTCCACTGGTCGACGACGAGGATCTTCGTCTTCGGGAGAAACCACTCGCGCTGCACGTACCGGGACTTCACCTTGCCGTTCGAATAGCTGACGCAGCGGAACGCCCACTCGCGGTAGGCCGCCTTGTGGCCGGGGCCCATTTGCCGCAGGCCCTTGACCTCGGCCCCACCCGGGGTCTGGCCCCACTTGCGGTTGTGCGGGCACAGCTGCACATCGGTCGCCGGGTAGAAGGGCTCGGCCCCGGTGTAGGGCCTGAAGAGCTCGTCGCCCTGCTTGATGGCCTTGGGGCCGAGCACCCAGAAGCTGTCGCATTCGGGGGTGCCGTACCCGCTCTTCGGGTTCCTGCACTTGCCGGTGACCACCCGGGTCCAGTCGGGGTCGACCCGATAGACCTTCCACTCGATCGGGAGATAGATCGTCAGGCCGCCTCTGAGCTTGAGCGGCTGCGCGGGCGCGGCGCTCGCGGGCGAGGGGACGGCGAGGAGGGTGGCCGCGGCCACAGCCGCGGCGGCGAGGTATCGCTTGAACATGCGCCCGACCCTAGAGTTCGGGACTTGCAGACCAATCACGAACGGCTGAAAGCCGATGCAAGCTCTTGCAGCAGCGCCACGACGCCGTCGGGCCCCTCCACCACGATGTCGGCCTGCTCGGCCAGGGCGGTGACCTCGGCTGAGCCGCTGCACACGGTCACGCCGGGCAGCCCGGAGGCGCGGACGGCCGCGAACGCGGTCAGGTCGCCCAGGTCGTCGCCGACGAACATGACGGACCTCGCGGCCCGCTCGGCCAGGAACAGGCTGAGCGCCTGCCCCTTGTCCATGCCGGGGGGCCGCAGCTCCAGCACGAGGCGCCCCGGCTCGACCACCAGGCCGTGCTTCTCGGCCAGCTTGGCCAGCGGCTCGCGCAGCTTGGCGAGCGCGCCCCCGGGGTCGGCACTGCGCCTGGTGTGCACGGCCACGGCCCGGCCCTTGTCCTCGACGGTCACGCCCTCCAGGCCGAGCGTGTCGAGCAGCAGCGGCAGCTCGGCCTCGGCCCGCGGCACGCCCGGAGGGGGCGGCGGACCGGAGATCCGGCCGCCCTCCCAGCGCTCGAAGCCGTAGTGCCCGAGCACGACCAGCCCGGGCACGTCGGCGAGGCCCGGCCCGAGCTCCAGCGCGGTGGCCGGCGGCCTGCCGGTCACGATGGCCACCGCCAGGACGTGGGCGCCCAGCTCGGCGAGCACTTCGGGGGCCTTCGGGTGGATCACGGCCTTGGTGGGGTCGGGCACGATCGGCGACAGGGTCCCGTCGAAGTCGAGCCCGATCACGGCGCCGGCCGGATCGCTCAAGATCGCTTCCATTCCAGGGATGTTCCTCACGCGGCTGCCGTACCCAGCCGGTCAGGGACGCATGCCGAGCCTTCTGGCCGCACGGTCACGCTGGCGGGTGGACCGTAACCTGCGCAGCCTCTTGACCAGCATGGGATCGTGCTCAAGCGCCTCCGGCCTGTCGATCAACTCGCCGAGCAACTGGTAGTAGCGCGTGGCGGAGAACCCGAAGCTCTCCTTGATGGCCTGCTCCTTCGCGCCCGCGTAGCGCCACCACTGGCGCTCGAAGGCGAGGAGCTCGATATCGCGTTGTGACAGTGGTTGGCGGGACGGTTCCTGGGCAGCATTGTCACCGCTGAGCGGTGCTCCCATGGTGTCCTCCTCGAAAGGGGCGTGGGCCGATGCGCGCAGGCGGCCCGTCCCAATCGTAATGTGCCCAGTGCGGCTGTTCACGGCGGATCGGGCGACGTACAGTCACGAAATGTGACCTCAGTCATCACACTCCTCACCGACTACGGGCTCGAAGACGGCTATGTTGCAGCGTGTCACGGAGTGATCGCCGGAATCGCCCCAGAGGCGCGGGTGATCGACGTGTGTCACCTGATCCCCTCGGGAGACGTACGGCGCGGTGCGGCGGTTCTCGCCCAGACCATCCCCTACCTCCCCCAGGGCATCCACATCGGCGCGGTCGATCCCAGCGCGGGCGGCGCCAGACGCGCGGTCGCCGTCGAGGCGGGCGGCCGGGTGTTCATCGGCCCGGACAACGGGCTGCTGTCGTGGGCGGTGCACGCCAGCGGCGGTGCCGAGGCCGCGTACGAGATCAGCAACGAGGAGCACTTCCTGCGGCCGGTCTCCCCGACCTTCCCCGGGCGAGACGTGTTCTCACCGGTCGCCGGGCGGCTGTTCGGCGGGCTGAGAACCGCCGACCTGGGGCCCGAGGTGCCGGTCGGCCGGCTGGTCTCGTTGCCCAACCCGACGTCGCTGCTGCGTGAGGGCTCGGTGGAGGGCGAGGTCGTCTCGGTCGACCGCTACGGCAACACCCAGCTCTCGATCGCGGTCGGCGACCTGCACGCGCTGGGCGTGCGGGTGGGCGACACGCTCGGGGTGTGGCTGGGCCGGCGGCAGCTCGCGCTGCCGTACCGGGAGACGTTCGCGGCGGTGCCGCCGGGCGAGCTGGTGGCGTTCGCGGACGCGGCGGGGCTGATCGCGATCGCGGTCAATTCCGGTGACGCGGCGCAGCGGCTGGGGCTCCCGCCTGGAGCGCATGTCCGACTTTCTCCCACTTCTTAGGTATGAGCTTCACAGATCGGAAATTACTCCGCGTATCGGTCTGTTCACCAAATGACCTCCAGTCGCATGCCAGAATGCACACGCGGGCATCCTCCCCCTCCCGAGATCTCCCGCTTGAGGTCGACGTGTACCAGCTGTCCGTTGTGCCGGAGCCGCCGGTGTCAGAGCGCTGGCGCGCCCGATGAGCAGGCTCCTCGTCCCCGTCCTGGTGGCCGCGCTGGTGGTCGGGATCGCCCCGGCGAGCGCCTCGGACGACGTGAGCTTCGACGACGTGGGCGAGGCCGCGCGGGCCGGGCAGTGGCAGCTCGCCGCGATGCGGCTGCCCGAGGCGTGGCGGTCGAGCAGGGGCGAGGGCGTGGTCGTGGCCGTGCTCGACACCGGCGTGAACTCCCGCCACCCCGACCTGCGGGGCGCCGTGGTCCAGGGCCCCGACCTGACCGGTGCCGCCAAGGGCCTGTGGGGGTGGCACGGGACCGCCATGGCCAGCCTGATCGCCGGGCGCGGGCACGGCGACGAGCGCAAGGGCGGCGTCATCGGGGTGGCCCCCGCGGCCAAGGTGCTGTCCGTCAGGGTCACGCTGGAGAACGGCGACCCGCTGCGCGTGCAGCAGCGCTCCGGCGGGCACGACGCGCTGGCCAGGGGCATCCGGTACGCGGTCGACCACGGCGCCGACGTGATCAGCATGTCGCTGGGCGGCGGCAGCGGCGCATGGGAGGGCTCGGCGTCGGAGGAGGAGGCCGTCCAGTACGCGATCGACAAGGGGGCGGTGCTGGTGGCCTCGTCGGGCAATGACGGCGAGTCGGCCAACCGGAAGAACTTCCCCGCCGCCTACCCCGGGGTGATCGCCGTGGGAGCGGTGGACCGGTCGCTGGACGTGGCCAGGTTCTCCAACCGCCAGGACTACCTCTCGGTGGTCGCCCCCGGCACGGAGATCGTCACAGCCGACGGGGACGACTCGTACGTGATGAGCGACGGCACCAGCTCGGCGGCGGCCATGGTGGCGGGCATCGCGGCCCTGATCAAGTCGGCGCATCCGGACATGTCGCCCTACAACGTGCGGACGGCCATCGAGCTCGGCACCCGCAAGCGGCCCACGGACGGCCACAGCCCCGCCTACGGGCACGGGGTGGCCGACGCGCTGCTCGCCCTGCGGGAGGCCGACCGCCTGGACGTGCCCGCGCCACGCCTCGCAGGCCCGGGACCGTACTCCGGCAACGGGCCACCACCCGTTTCCAGAGGGCCGGTGGTGGCGGGCATGGTGGTACTGGTGGCGGCGATGTCGGCACACGTGCTCGTACGCCATCGCAAACGCCGCAGGTGACCCTCGGAGAGACCCTCCCAACCTAGCAAGCGCTTGTGCGATACTCCGGGCTATGACGTTTGCGATCGAGGGCTGGTTCGCCATCGACGAGGACGGCGTCTTCCTGCTGGGCACCAGGTGCGCCACCTGCGGAACCGTCTGCTTCCCGCCCCGCGGCGCCCTCTGCCCCAATCCGCGCTGCGACGGGACGTCGATGGAGTCGGTCCGGCTCCCCCGTCGCGGGAGGGTGTGGTCGTACACGAACGCCTGTTACCCGCCCCCCGCGCCCTACGTCGCGGCGGAGCCGTACGTGCCGGTGACGCTGGCCGCGGTGGAGCTGGACGAGGTGGGGATCGTGGTGCTCGGGCAGGTCAAGGGCCTCACGGCGGCGCAGCTCGAGGTGGGCATGGAGCTGGAGCTCACCTCCGGGCCGCTGGCCGACGGGCCGCTGGTGTGGATGTGGGGGCGGGCCTCATGAGTGTCGTGGTGTTGGGCGTCGGGATGCATCCGTGGGGGAAGTGGGGCCGCCCCTTCCTGGAGTACGGAGTGGCGGCGGCCCGCGCTGCCCTGAGCGACGCCGGGGTGGCGTGGACCGACGTGGAGTTCGTGGTCGGGGCGGACACGATCAGGAACGGCTACCCGGGCTTCATCGCGGGCGCCTCGTACGCCCAGGCGCTGGGCTGGTCGGGCGCCAGGGTCGCCTCCTGCTACGCGGCCTGCGCCTCGGGCGCCCAGGCCGTCGACATCGCCCGTACGCGCATCCTGGCGGGCCTGTGCGACGTGGCGCTGGTGGTGGGGGCGGACTCGGCCCCGAAGGGCTTCTTCAAACCGGTCGGCGGTGACCGCCCTGACGACCCGGACTGGCAGCGTTTCCGGCTGCTGGGCGCCACGAACCCCGCATATTTCGCCCTGTACGCCCGCAGGCGCATGGCCCTGTACGGCTCGACCCCCGCCGACTTCGCGGCCGTCAAGGTCAAGAACTCGCTGGCCGGATCGCTCAACCCCATGGCCCGCTACCGCAAGCCCGTCACCGCCGAGGAGGTGCTGGCCTCCCCCATGGTCGCCGACCCGTTGCGCCTCATGGACATCTGCGCCACCTCGGACGGGGGCGCGGCGGTGGTCCTGGCCTCCGACTCCTACGCGCGGCGGCGGGGCCTGCCCGGCTCGGTACGCGTGGCCGCCGTGTCCACCGTCACCCCCACCTTCCCCAACACGGTCCTGGAGCTGCCGAACTTCGCCACCGACTCCTGTGCCGCCGTACCCGCCCCTGAGAGGCCCTTCAGAGCCGCGATCGCGCACGCGGCATACGAGGAGGCGGGGATCGGGCCGCAGGACGTCTCCCTGGCGGAGGTGTACGACCTTTCCACGGCGCTGGAGCTGGACTGGATGGAGGACCTCGGCCTGTGCCCGCCAGGCGAGGCGGCCAAGCTCCTGCACGACGGCGAGACGGGGCCGGGCGGCCGGATCCCGGTCAACCCCTCGGGCGGCCTGGCCTCCTTCGGCGAGGCGATCCCCGCCCAGGCGATCGCCCAGCTCTGCGAGCTCACCCTGCAGCTGCGGGGCGTGGCGGGCGCGCGCCAGGTCGCCGGCGCCCGCGTCGGCCTCGCCGCCAACCAGGGCCTCTTCGGCCACGGCTCCGCCCTGATCGCCACCACGTGACGCGAAGGCCCTCCGAGGAGAGCTCCTCGGAGGGCCTTCGGCGCGCAGTGGGTCAGCCCGCGTGCACCACGTCGTGCGTCTCCGCGAAGTGGCAGGCGCTCTCGTGCCCGGTCCCCGGCCGCACCTGCAGCAGGGGCTCCTCCTCGGCGCAGATCTCCTGCGCCTTCCAGCACCGGGTGCGGAAGCGGCACCCCGACGGCGGGTTGGCCGGGGACGGCGGGTCGCCCTGCAGGATGATCCGCTCCCGCTGCTCCCGCCCCTCCGGGTCCGGCACGGGCACCGCCGACAGCAGCGCCTGCGTGTACGGATGCGCCGGCTTGTCGTAGATCTCGGTGTCCTTGCCGAGCTCCACGAACTTGCCCAGGTACATCACGCCCACCCGGTCGGAGATGTGGCGCACCACCGACAGGTCGTGGGCGATGAAGATGTACGCCAGGTTGAACTCGTTCTGCAGCCGCTCGAGCAGGTTGATCACCTGCGCCTGGATGGACACGTCCAGGGCGGACACCGGCTCGTCACAGACGATGATCTCCGGCTGGAGCGCCAGCCCTCGGGCGATGCCGATGCGCTGCCGCTGCCCTCCGGAGAACTGGTGCGGGTAACGGTTGATGTGGTCGGGGTTGAGGCCGACCACCTCCAGCAGCTCCTGCACCTTCTTGCGGCGGTCGCCCCGGGGCGCCACCTCGGTGTGGATCTCGTACGGCTCGCCGATGATGTCGCCGACGGTCATCCGGGGGTTCAGCGAGGTGTACGGGTCCTGCATCACCATCTGGATGTTGCGGCGCATCCGCTTGAGCTCGCCGCCCTTGGCCTTGCCGATGTCGCGGCCGTTGATCAGCACCGAGCCGGAGGTGGGCCGCTCCAGCGCCATCAGCACCTTGGCGAGGGTGGACTTGCCGCAGCCCGACTCGCCGACGACGCCCAGCGTCTCGCCCTTGTGCAGGTCGAACGACACCCCGTCGACGGCCTTGATCGCGCCGATCTGCCGCTTGAAGATGATGCCCTGGGTCAGCGGGAAGTGCTTGACCAGTTCCCGCACCTCGAGGATGCGCTCACCGATCGCCATCGAGGACCTCCCTCCAGTAGTGGCACGCGCTGCCTCGGGTGCCGCTGATCTCGTGGAGCGGGGGGCTGTCGGTCACGCAGTTGTCCTGCCGGTACGGGCACCGGGGATGGAACGCGCAACCGGTCGGCAGGTCGAGCAGGTTGGGCGGCAGGCCCTTGATCGCGTACAGGTCCTGGCCCTTGAGGTCGACCCGGGGGATCGACTCGAGCAGGCCCTTCGTGTACGGGTGGGCGGGCGCCCTGTAGATGTCGCGCACGGGGGCGTTCTCCACGATGCGCCCCGCGTACATGACGGCGATCTTGTCGGCCACGTCGGCCACGACGCCGAGGTCGTGCGTGATCAGGATCAGGCCCATCTGGCTCTCGCGCTGCAACTCGGCCAGCAGCTCCATGATCTGCGCCTGGACGGTCACGTCGAGCGCCGTGGTCGGCTCGTCCGCGATCAGCACCTCGGGGTCCAGCGCGATCGACATCGCGATCATGATGCGCTGCCGCATGCCCCCGGAGAACTGGTGCGGATAGTCGTTCACGCGCTGCTTGGCGGCCGGGATGCGCACCCGGTCCATCAGCTCGACGGCCTTCTTCATGGCGTCGCCCTTGGACATGCCCCGGTGCACCCGGAACATCTCGCTGATCTGCCAGCCCACGGTGAACACCGGGTTGAGCGCGGAGAGCGCGTCCTGGAAGATCATCGCGATGCGCTGGCCGCGCACCTGCGTGCGCGCCTCCTCCGACAGCCTGAGCAGGTCCGTGCCCCTGAAGCGGATCTCCCCCTTGGGGATGACCGCCGGCGGCACGTCCAGGATGCCCATGATCGCCTGAGCGGTCACGGACTTGCCCGAACCCGACTCGCCCAGCACGGCGAGCGTCTCACCGGGGGCGACCGTGTAGCTCACGCCGTTCACCGCGCGGACGACCCCCTGGCGTGTGCGGAACTCCACATGCAGGTTGTCGACCGCGAGCAGTGGCTCGTCGCCCAGCACTCGCTCGGCGGGCCCACTAGGCAACACGTCTGCAGACGTCTTCTTCACTGGATCCCCCCTTCTACCTGAGCTTCGGATCGAGAGCGTCGCGTACGGCGTCGCCCATCATGATGAAGGCGAGCACCGTGATGCTGAGGAACACGGCCGGGAACACCAGCGGCAACGGCGCCTCCAGGAACCTGTTCCGCGCGTCGGCGATCATGAGGCCCCAGGAGATGTCCGGCGACTGCACGCCGACACCCAGGAACGACAGCGCGGCCTCGGCCGCGATGAAGCCACCCAGGTTGATCGTGGCCACGACGATGACCGGGGCCAGCGAGTTGGGCAGCAGGTGGCGGAACATGATCCGCCCCGCTCCCGCTCCCAGCGCCTTGGCCGCGACCACGAAGTCCTGGCTCTTCGCGGTGATCACGGCCGCCCGCATGATGCGGAACGTCATCGGCCAGCCGAGCACCGCCAGCGCGAGGATGACCAGCACGATGCTGTTGGCCCGGCCGCGGAAGGTGGCGGCGATGAGCAGCGCGCCGAGAATCGGGGGGATGGCGAAGAAGATCTCGGTGACCCGCGACGACACCGTGTCGACCACGCCGCTGCGGTAGCCGGCCACGATGCCGAGCAGGCCGCCGATCAGCGCGGTGATGATCGTGGTGAACACGCCGATGATGATGGAGTTGCGCGCGCCGTAGATCGTCCTGGCGTAGACGTCGCAGCCCAGGCTGTCCCGCCCGAACAGGTGGCCGGCGCTGGGCGCCTGCCTCGCCGTGGCCAGGTCGCAGGTCCTGGCGTTGTACGGGTCGATCGAGGTGAACAGCGACGGCCAGAACGACATGACCAGCAGGATCAGGATGATGATCACCGACACGATGAACATCGGCCGGCGTCTGAGGTCGTACCAGGCGTCGGTCCACAGGCTGGCCGGCTTGCCCTCCTTGGCCTTCTTGCCGTGTCGCGGGCTCGCCGGGGCGGCCCCCGTGTCGCTGACCAGAGTCTGCGTCTCCGGGAGTCCGGGCCCCACTGGTGGGGTTGGGTTACTCATAGCGGATCCTCGGGTCGAGCACGGCGTACAACAAGTCGACGACCAGGTTGGCCAGGATGTAGATCAGCACCAGGACGGTGACGATGCCCACCACGACCGGTTGTTCTCGCAAGTAGACCGAATTGAAGAGCTGATTCCCGATCCCTTGGAGATTGAAGATCGTTTCTGTGATGACCGCGCCGCCCATCAGGTTACCGAGGTCGGCACCGAGATAGGTGACCAGCGGGATCAGCGCGTTACGCAACCCGTGTCTGCCGATGACGCGGCGTCTCGACAGGCCCTTGGCCGTGGCCGTGCGGATGTAGTCCGCTCTCAGCGTCTCCACCAGGCTGGTCCTGGTGAGCCTGGTCAGATACGCGATGGAGGTGCCCGCGAGCACGAAGCCGGGCAGCAGGTAGCTGCGGAAGCCCGCGAACGTGCCCGCCACGGGGAAGATGTCCGCCCCCGTCCACTGCTTGAGCTTCACGCCCAGGATGAGCTGGAGCACGAACCCGGTCACCAGCGTGGGCACCGAGATCAGCAGCAGCGTGGAGGCGAGGATGGCGGTGTCGGTGGCCTTGCCACGGCGCAGCGCCGCCCACAGCCCCAGCCCGACGCCGATGATCGCCTCCATGACGAGGGCGGTCAGGGCGAGGTTCAGGGTGACCTGGAACTTGCCGGCCATGATCTGGGACACGGGGATGTCGGCGAAATTCACGCCGAAGTCACCGCGGAAGAGCACGCCGCTGATGTAATACCAGTACTGCAGCAGCAGCGGATCGTTGAGGTGATACTGCTCGCGCAGGACCTCGGCCACCGCGGGGTCCGGGCGCTTGTCTCCGAAGAGCGCCGCGACGGGATCCCCGGGCAGCGCGAAGACGATCATGAATATGAGTAGGGTGGCGCCGAGCAGGACGGGTATCGCCTGGATCAGACGCCTGATGACATAACGGCCCATTGAAGCCCTCCGGTACATGGCTTGGAGGCAGCCACCGGAGCCCGTGATTCACCCGGCTCGGGTGGCTGCCTCCAAGCTCAGCCCTCCGACGGGTGGGCGGCTTTCGCCGCCCACCTCGCGAATGACGTCAGGCCTTCTCTATGTCAGCCCATTCAACCTGGTTGAGCAGGTTGAGCTTGACATTCTTGACCTTGGTGGAGTGCCCGAAGTTGCTCCGGTAGAAGTAAACCGGGATGTACGGGAGGTCCTTGATCAGGATGTCGTCGGCCTGCTGGTAGAACTTCAGGCCCTCGGCGGGGTCGGACGCCTGGTCACCCTTGGCCACCAGCTCGTCGAACTCCTTGTTGGAGTAGCCACCGTAGTTCGAACCGGTGCCGATGGAACCGGTGCCGAAGATCGGGGTCAGGTAGTTCTCGGCCGACGGGTAGTCGATGGACCAGCCCATACGGAACAGGCCCTTGTACTCCTTGGCGTCCAGAGCGTCCAGGATGCCCTGGAACTTCTCGAACGGCTTCGGCGTGACCTCGATGCCCAGGTTGGCGCGGAGGTTGTTGGCGACCGCCTCGATCCACTCCTTGTGGCCGCCGTCGGCGTTGTAGCCCAGCTCGATGGTCTTGGGGCCCTTGGCCGCGTCGTACAGCTTCTTGGCCTCGGCCGGGTTGTACGTGCACGAGGTGCACGCGCCCTGGCGGTAGCCGGGGATGGCCGGGTTGATGAAGTCGTCGGCGGGCGCGCGGGTGCCGGAGAAGACCGTCTCGGTGATGGTCTTCCTGTCGATGGCCATCGAGATGGCCTTGCGGACGTCCGCGTTCTTGAAGTCCGGGTTGTACTTCAGCGGCACGCCGATGTAGCCGATGGCGGCGTCGGGCTCGTCGAAGTAGCGGTCGCCCAGCGCGGCCTTGGCGCTGGCGATCGCCGAGGCGGGCAGCGAGTCGTCGACGTCGAGGTTCTCGGCCTGGAGGTCGTTGTACGCGGTCTCGGCGCTGGTGTAGATCTTGAACTGGAGCTTCTTCCAGTTCTTCGGCTTCGCACCCGGGAACTTGTCGTAGACCGTCATGTCGATGGTCTGGTCGGTGCCCTTCTTGTAGGGCTTGTCCAGCTTGAACGCGCCCTGGCCGATCGGCTGCTCGCCGTAGGCCTGGGTCACCTTGCCGTCGGGGCCGAAGGCCGCCTTCGGCATCGGGTAGAACGCGGTGTAGCCGAGCATGGTCTTGAACTGCGAGAACGGCGCCGAGAGCGTGACCTCGAGCGTGAGGTCGTCGACGACCTTGAGACCCTTCATCTCCTTGGCCGTCGGCGTCTTGCCCTCACCCGGGTGCACGTCGGCGTAGCCGTCGATGCGACCGAAGAAGTAGGACGCGCTCATGGCGTTGTCCTGGTTGGCGGCGAAGTTCCACGCGCGGGCGTAGTCCGCGGCGGTCACCGGCGTGCCGTCGTGCCACGTGTAGCCGGACTTGAGCTTGATCGTCCAGACCTTGCTGTCCGACGTGGTGATCGACTCGGCTGCTTCCTCGACTGGCTGCTTGTTGGCGTCGTAGCCCACGAGCGGCGAGAACACTGCGGCGAGGACCTCGGAGCCCTCGGTCTCCGACGTGTTCGGCGGAACCAGAAGCTCCTGGGGCTCACCGACTTCCATGCGGACCGGCGTCTCGCCGCCGCCCGCGGCAGTGCCGCCACTGTCAGAGCCACCGCCGCCACACGCGGCAACCGCGAGGGCGAGCAGCGCGGTACCGGCGACGATCTGTGCGCCCTTAGTAACACGCATGGTGAAAGAATTCCTCCCTCTACAGATGGGCGTAAGCGCTGAGCTGCGGTGATCGTGAGCAGCCTGACGGGGGGTCCTGGTATCCCCCCGGGTTTGGCTGACATGGTCAAACCAGCCGACGCCCTGCCAGTCGATCGCGACTATCCCTTACTACTTGCCACCAGGGAGTCTCTGGCGCGTTGCAGTTCGGTCACACGTGTGCCAATCCAGCGTCACAGACATTCAGCGCAAGCAGCATTAAATCGTACAAACAAGATGCAACCGGCACGGCCCGGACGTGAACAGACGATGAAAATTACCCCCTACACGGGAGTGGTCGCGCCCTTGCCACCACACCCCGGCTCGCTGGGCTACGGTTGAGCAGGTCTTGACGGCGCCTTGGGAACCCGGCGTCCCAAGGCTCCGTCCAACTGACTGTCGCCAACCCGCGCGACAGGCACCCCACCGACCGGGATCCAATAGAGTCCTTGCCATGAGCCAGCCGGAATCCGCTGTCGCGGACGCCCAGGCGGGCGGCCTAAGCGGGCAGGAGCCGCTGGCCAAGCTCGCCAAGAGATACGGGCTTCGCCGTGCCATCGCGCGGCCGAGGTTCCCTGTCTATGTGCGCCAGCTGTGGGAGCGGCGACACTTCATCCTCACGTACGCGACCTCGCGCAACGTCTCGAAATACTCCAGCTCGGCCCTCGGCCAGCTGTGGCAGGTGCTGACCCCCCTGCTGAACGCGGCGATCTACTACGTGATGTTCGGCGTCATCCTCGGCGGCAAGAACGGCATCCAAAACTACCCGGCCTTCCTCCTGACCGGGATGTTCGTCTTCACCTACACGCAGCGGACCGTCACCGCGGGCGCCAAGTCGATCTCGGGCAACCTGTCGATGATCCGGGCCCTGCACTTCCCCAGGGCGTCCCTGCCGTTCGCGTACACGATCCAGGAGCTGCAGCAGCTCGCCATCTCCATGGGCGTGCTCCTCGTCATCGTGGCGGCCACCGGTGAATGGCCCACCTGGTACTGGCTCATGATCCCGGTGGTGCTGCTGCTCCAGACGATGTTCAACGTCGGGGCCGGCCTGGTCGTCGCCCGGCTCGGCGCCTCGATGCGCGATCTCAACCAGTTGCTGCCGTTCATCACCCGCTTCTGGCTCTACGCCTCCGGCGTCTTCTTCTCCATCCAGGACAAGGTGGTGACCTCCGCCAAGCTGCCCCAGTGGGTCGCCGACGTGATGTATCTCAACCCCACCGCCTCCTACATCGAATGGATGCGCGAGATCCTCATCACGACCCACAACAAGCCGTTCGGTCACCACCCCCCGACCATGGTGCTGGTGTCTTGCGTATTCTGGGCGGTGTTCGCGCTTGGCTTCGGCTTCTGGTACTTCTGGCGGGCCGAGGAGAGGTACGGGCGTGGCTGAACTGACCAAGGAGCTGTCACAGGTGAAGGGCGAGAAGCCCGCCGTCCCCGGCAAGGATGTGAGGGTGCATCCCAATCCGGAGCCCCAGGGCAAGTCGCCGCTCGACGTCCCCACGGGCACTCCGACCGTCATCGTCGACGACCTCCACATCGTCTACCGCGTCTACGGTGCGGCCTCGGACGCGGAAAAGGGCAACGCGGTCAACGCGCTCACGCGCATACTCAAGCGCCAGGGCCGGCCGCAGATGAAAGAGGTCCACGCGGTCAAGGGCGTCACGTTCGTGGCCTACCACGGCGACGCCATCGGCATCGTGGGCCGCAACGGCTCGGGCAAGTCCACGCTGCTGCGGGCCATCGCGGGCCTCCTCCCGCCGCACGCCGGCGCCGTCTACACCGACGGCCAGCCCTCGCTGCTCGGCGTCAACGCGGCGCTCATGCGCGAGCTGACCGGCGAGCGCAACATCATCCTCGGCTGCTACGCCATGGGCATGACGCCTGCCGAGGTCCGTGAGAAATACCAGGAGATCGTCGACTTCTCCGGCATCGACGAGTTCGTCCAGCTGCCGATGTCCACCTACTCCTCCGGCATGGGCGCCCGCCTCCGCTTCGCCATCTCCTCGGCCAAGACCCACGACGTCCTCCTCATCGACGAGGCCCTGGCCACCGGAGACCGCGAGTTCCGCAAGAAGAGCGAGCAGCGCATCCGCGAGATCCGCGAGTCGGCCGGCACCGTCTTCCTCGTCGCCCACGACCTCAAGGTCATCGAGGAGACCTGCAACCGCGTCATCTGGCTGCACAAGGGCAAGATCAAGATGGACGGCGACCCGAAGGAAGTCATCGCCGCCTACAACAAGGGCTGACTCCCTCCCGCGCCTCGGCCGGGCTTCACCAGCGCCACCCTTCGGGGTGGCGCCGCCGCCGCGTCCTGAGCACCACCGCTCCGCGCCCCGCCACCGCCCCAGAGTTCGATCTCTTGTGCGAAACACGCGCGACCACTGTGGCAAATGACTGACAGCGAGCCTGCCGTTCCGATAGAATTCGAACGTCAATTCGATCCGAGGGTCGCTGATGGAGTGGGAGCGCGCGATGGTGGAGCTTTCGACCGCGATCGACCACCTGGCCACCGAGGACGTGTCCGAGATTCCCCGGATGCAGCTCGCGGAGCAGCTGCTGGAGCTGCACTGGCAGATGGCCAGGCTGCAGGCCCAGATAGCCCGCCGCACCGGCGTCCGCCTGCCATAGCCGTCCTGAGGGAGCGGGGGGTCAAGAAGGCGGCGGCGTAACCGCGACAAAGCAAAAGGCCGCCGACCCCGACAAGCTGTGGGGCCGGCGGCGGGGCTCGCGCAGCACCGCTGCCCTGCAGTGGCGGCGCAGTGCGCAAACCAGGGCGTGGGCGCGTCCGCCCAGACCCGTCATGAGACCGCCTGCTTTCGCGGGGTCTCACAACCCGGCGCGCGTCAGTGCCTCGGGCGTCTTGGCACCTGTGATCGCCCTTCGGCCTGCCGCGTCAGTGCGACGACGTCTCCCCATCGGCCCCGCCGACCTGCCGCACCAGAACGGCGGCACCGGGCCTCCAGCACCAGAACGAACGGCACGCGGACCGCCACGCTCCAGCAACGGCTTACGGCCTGCCGCGCCGGAACGGCGGCACGCGGACCGCCACGCCACGGCGACGGCATGCGGCCTGCCGCGTCAAGCCTGCCGCGTCACAGGGACGCACGCAGGCCGGCGCGCGCCAATTGACGCGTGCAGACCGCCGTGCCGACGGATGCGTGGAAATCGCCGTGCCGACGGACGCGCACAGTCACCGCGCCCGAACCTCGGCGCATGGACCGGCGCGCCACACCTCGGCACGCTGATCACGATGCCGTACTGCGACACCCAGATCACCGCGCCGCACTTCGGCACGCAGACCGCCGCGCCGCACAATCGGCACGCGGACCACCGCGCCGGACGTCGGCGCTGGGCCCCGGGAAAGGGAAATGACGTCATCAGGGAACAACTGGGGCGCGCGGACGGGGCCGCGTCGTCGCCGGCATGGCCGGTCCCCGGGTGTCGGCACCTAGGACACCCGCGAACCGTCACGCCGGCCCTCAGCGAGCCGCCGCTCGGGCGCCTGCATCCGCGTCTAGTTGCGAACCCAGGAGTCCCGCACCGAGCTCGTCAGCGCGTCGGTGGTCCAGCCAAGGGCGGTCAGCACGTCGCTGTACGTGCCGCCGGCCTTGGTTGCGTTGGTGGAGACGAAGCCGGAGGCGTCCTCGACGAGGGGCGTGAGCCCGTCCATGGAGGCGGCCCGCGTGGCGCCGGGCAGCGCCTCGACGACCGGCGCGATCTCGGAGGGCGCGACCTGCCCGATCACCGGCGACAGCCGGCCGCTCCCGGCGTGCGGCAGCGCGCGCCCGGCGGCCTGGCTGAGGCCGGTCACGACACTTCCGGCCGACAGGGAGTCGACGCCCTTGGTGGTGCTGTTCATGGTCTTGGCAGCGGCACGGCTGAGGTCCGCCACGCTGGAGCCGGTGGCCGGCAGCAGGGTGGTGCCGTTGGCCACCGAGGGCGCCGCGGGCTGCGCCAGGCGTGCCGCGTCAGGCACGACGGGCACGGGCAGAGACTCGGTCAGGCCCCCTCCGCCGAGCGTGAGCCCGTTCGCGATCGGCGACAGCTCGGGCAGCGGGCCGTTCTGGCGGGTGACGTCCTCAGCCGCGTTCGGCGTGGTGGCGCGCTTGCGCCGGTTCGCGTGGGCGGCGTCCAGCTCGGCCTCCGACATCCGGCCCGCAGGGCGAGCGCCGGGCCTGACCTCCGACATCCGTCCCGCGGGACGAGCGCCGGGCCTGACCTCTGACACCCGGCCCGCGGGGCGAGCGCCGGGCTTGGCCTGGGTGACGCCGCCCAGCAGGCCGCTCACCAGCTTCCCGCCGACGACGCCGCCCAGCAGGCCGCTGACCGGGATCCCCGCCGTGGTGCCCCCGCCCTGGCCCTTGTACCTGGCGGTGTCGTATCGAACTTCCGCTTGTGCCGGCACGGCCAAAGCCGCCGCCAAGCCGAATGCTGTGACGGCGGCCGCCGTCCTGACTAGTCGATTCATGATTGCCTTCCCGGCTCCTGATCGATCGCTCTCGAATGAGGTGGAAATGCGAATCGATAACCCCCGAATGCCATGGCGGGCGCGCTATGGGCACCACATCGAGCGTGCCGTCACGGCTGAGCTACGCGAGCAGTTCTACCACCGGCCGTGATCGGCCGCAGGCGCATGAATGCCCATGTAACCGCGGTTTGCAGGTCGGTTACCGAGTGGAGGGAGACCGTTGAGCGGGGGGACAGAACGGGAAATAGGAGGGTCTTGTTTGCGATATTGCACGCGCTCGGGTTCGGCGCCGCGGGCGCACGGGCCCGGACCGCGTACACGTGGGAATTTCAGTCCCCGGCGGCCCGTGAACACGAGAGGAGGGGAAAACAAATGTCACGGGCCGGGGGCACGGATTTCTTGGTCGCGGCGGTTGCCCGACCGGTCAGGCGGGCAGGAGGGCGTCCGCCGGCTCGAACGGAAAACGGTCGGCGAAGGCCGGGCGCAGGTCCGTCAGCCACACCGCCGACGGGTCGTAGCGCGCGAAGAACGGCCGCCCGACCAGCGAGGGGTCGCGCGCCTGGATGAAGTGGAGCATGAACACCTGCTCCCCCGCGATCTCGGTCACGCCGTCGACGCACACCTTGCCCGGCGTGGCCGACATCGACGGCCCGCGGACCGTGCGGCAGAGCCCGGAGACGCTCGAGTACGCGTCCCTGAAGATCTCGTAGGCGCGCGCCAGCGGCACCGCGAAGTAGTCCTGCGGCCCGGTGTCACGCTCGACGAACATGTAATAGGGGATCATCCCCATGCGCAGCTGCCGCCGCCACATCTGCGACCACACGGCGGGGTCGTCGTTGATGGATCTGATCAGCGGCGCCTGGGTCCTGATCGTGGCGCCGCTGCCGAGGATGCGCTTGACCGCCGACTCGACGAGCGGCGACTCCAGCTCGCGCGGGTGCGAGAAGTGGGCCATGAACGCGAGGTTCTTGCCCGCGTTCACCACCTCCTCGAACAGACCGAGCGTGGCGTCGGCGTCGGGGTCGGTGGTGAAGCGCTGCGGCCAGTAGGCCAGCGCCTTGGTGCCGATCCTGATCGACTCCACCTGCTCCAGATCCAGCAATGGCTCGATATATCGTCTGATGACGGGCTCGCCCATGATCATCGCGTCGCCGCCGGTGATCAGGACGCTGGTGATCTCGGGATGCCGGCGAATGTAGGCCACCATCTGGCCGATGTCGTCGGAGGCGAACTTCAGGTCCGCGTCACCCACGAACTGCGCCCATCGGAAACAGTAGGTGCAGTACGCGTGGCAGGTCTGCCCCTGCTTGGGGAAGATCAGCGCGGTCTCCGGATATTTGTGCTGCATGCCAGGCACGGGCTCGTCGCCCATCTTCGGGACGTTGAGCTCCTTCTGGCCCGCGGGATGCGGGTTGAGCTGCGCGCGTACTCGATTCGCCTCCGCCTGGATCTCGGCGTTCGGCGCCTCGGCCTTGAGCAGGTCGGCCAGCCGGGCGACGTCGGCGGCGGGCAGCATGTCCTCCTGCGGGAAGACGAGCCGGTAAATGGGGTCGTCGGGCGCGGCCGACCAATCTATGAGTTCATCGACGACGTAGGCGTTGGTCCGGAACGGCAGCACCGTGGCGACGGCACGGACCTTCAGCCGCTCCTCGTCGTCGAGCCCCGCGCGCTTCAGGAGTTCGTCAAGGTGCTTGGACGTGTACGCCTTGAAGCGTCGCGTGCCTGCTTGGTTCAAGATCACTAGGCGTTTCCCATCTTTTTTGTCCGCTCGCGTGTAAACCTCACGACCCGGTCGCGCGTCTACGGTTCTTAATACCCGGACGCTATCAGCGGCGTCAGCGGTTCCACTGAGCTCCAAGTTTTCCTTCAGGTTTGTGGGCACTCGCGACATATCGCGATTCGTCATACACTGATTTGTTGTGACCCACGATCCGGACCTGCGGGCCTCAGACGCCGATCGTGACCGCGTGGCCGCGGTCCTGGCCGAGGCCCTCGCGACAGGAAGACTCACCAGCGTCGAGCACGCCGATCGCCTGGACGTCGCCTACACGGCGAAGACGATGAGCGAGCTCGTCCCCCTCACCCGTGACCTGCCCGAGGTGTCCGCGTCCAACGTGCCCGCCGCCATCGAGCAGCAGGTCATCGACTCGAAGTTCAGCAAGATCGTCCGTAAGGGACGGTGGGTGGCCTCCCGCAACACCCGGCTGTCCGCCCGGTTCGGCGCCCTCATCATCGACCTGTCGGACGCGGTGCTGCCCGGACGCGAGATCACCATCGAGACGAACGCGTGGTTCAGCAAGATGATCGTGCGCGTTCCCGACAACGCCCACGTGATCGACGAGGGCAGCTCGATGTTCGGCAAGCGCAACGTGACGGGCGGGTCGCAGGCGGACGGGCCGTTGATCCGGATCACCGGGTCGTCGAAGTTCTCCAAGGTGATCGTGTCGCGCGGGATGAGCGACTGGAACCTCCACTGATACCCGCCGGTTAACCTGGCTACTGCCTTGCCTACGATGCGGACATACCCCGAGCCCGCGTTCCGGTCCAGCCGTGGCGGCGGGCTCGATGCCGTACGAGGTGATCATTGTCCGACAGCAGGCCCATCGCGCTCGATGCCATGGGCGGCGACCACGCACCGCACGAGATCGTGGCGGGAGCGGTGCATGCCGTGCGGGAGCGCGGTCTGTCCGTCGTGCTCGTCGGCTCCCCCCGCGTGCTCTACGAGGCGCTCGCCGACCACGACGCCACCAAGGAAGTCCCGATCGTACGGGCCGAGGAGGCCCTGGCCATGGACGAGGGCGCGCTGGCCAGCCTGCGCCGTCCCCGTTCCAGCCTCGCCGTCGCCTGCCACCTCGTACGCCGCGGCGACGCCGCAGCGGTCGTGTCCGCGGGATCGACGGCGGGCATCGTGGCCACCGGCAGGCTCCGCCTCAAAGGCCAGCAGGGCGTGCTCAGACCGGCCATAGCGGTCGCCATCCCCACCCTCCCCACGCCCACCCTGCTCGTCGACGCGGGCGCGAACGCCGACGCCAAGCCGGAAATGCTGGTGCAGTTCGCTCATCTGGGGACGGCCTATGCCGAGCAGGCGTACGGCATCGAGGCGCCCCGAGTCGGCCTGCTCACGATCGGCAGCGAGGCCGAGAAGGGCAACAAGCTCGTCAGACGCGCCCACGAACTCCTCCTGGCCTCCCCCGGCATCAACTTCACCGGCAACATCGAGGGCCACGACCTGCTGGCCGGCAAGGCAGACGTGATCACCGCCGACGGGTTCACCGGGAACGTGGCGCTGAAGACCATGGAGGGCGCGGTCCGCTACGCGTTCTCCGAGCTCAGGGAGGCCGTCAGCGAGAGCAGGGTGGCCAGGCTGGGCGCCGCGATGCAGCGCTCGCGCATCCGCGAGTTGCGCCGCCGCCTCGACCCCGAGGCGTACGGGGGCGCCGTGCTGCTCGGACTGAACGGCACCGTCGTCATCGCGCACGGCTCGTCCAGGGCCGATGGGATCAGCGCTGCATGCAAGCTCGCGGCCGACCTGTCCGCGGCCGGAACCGTCTCCCGCATCGGCGACAAGCTGGCCGCCACACATCGCTCCCACAGGCTCTGGTGACACCGTAAGGTGGCACCGATCCACAGAAACAGGGGGCTATGTGGAGTCAGTCGTGCACGGGCTCACTTCGGCACAGGCGGCGGTGGCGAAGGCCAACCATGTTCCGCGCAGGTCGAGCCGGTCACTGAGCGCGATCGTCAGGGCGAACGTCTTCACGCTGTTCAACCTGGTCATCGGCGTGCTCTGGGCGTTGGTCCTGATCTTCGGCGAGTGGCAGGACAGTCTGTTCGGGCTGGTCATCGTGGCCAACGTGCTGATCGGGATCGTTCAGGAGTTACGGGCCAAGCGCACGCTCGACAAGCTCGCGGTGATCAACGAGGCTCCGGTCAGGGTGCGCCGCGACGGCCGGGAGCGGCAGGTCCAGCCGCGCCAGGTGGTGCTGGGCGACCTGGTCCTGCTCGGCCCCGGTGACCGCCTGCTGGTCGACGGCGAGGTGGTCGAGTCCGACGGGCTGGAGGTGGACGAGTCGCTGCTGACCGGCGAGGCCGACCCCGTACACAAGCGGCCGGGCGACCGGGTGCTGTCGGGCAGCTTCGCGGTGGCGGGCGCGGGCGCGTTCGTGGCCACGAAGGTCGGCACCGACGCGTACGCCGTGAAGCTGGCGGAAGAGGCGAGCAGGTTTCACCTCGCCCATTCCGAGCTGCGTGCGGGCGTGGCGAACTTCATCAAGTACATCACCTGGCTGGTCATCCCGATCGGCGCGCTGCTGATCTACAGCCAGCTCAAGCACTCCGCCGACTTCGGCACCGCGATCACCGGCGCGGTCGCGGGCATCGTCACCATGATCCCCGAGGGGCTGGTGCTGATGACCTCGATCGCGTTCGCCGTCGGCGTCATACGGCTCGGCCAGCGAAAGTGCCTGGTCCAGGAGCTGCCCGCGATCGAGGGGCTGGCCAGGGTGGACGTGCTGTGCCTGGACAAGACGGGCACGCTCACCGCCGGCGGCATGGACCTCGACCAGGTGCTGCCCCTGCGCGACGGCCAGCCGGTCGAGGACGCGCTGGCCGCCCTGGTGCACCTCGACAGCCGGCCGAACGCCACCGCCGCGGCCGTCCGTGCCCGCTACCCGGCCCCCGGGGACGGGTGGCGGGCCGATGCCACGGTGCCGTTCTCCTCGGCGCGCAAGTGGAGCGGGGCCGACTTCGGCGAGCGGGGCGCGTGGGTGCTCGGGGCTCCCGACGTGCTGCTCGACGGCGGGGACGGCTACGACAGGGCCGCCGAGCTGGCCGCCACCGGCACCCGGGTGCTCGCACTGTGCCGCACCGAGTCACTCGAGGTGGTGGCGGGCGTGGAGCCGGTGGCGCTCGTCACGTTCAAGCAGCGCGTCAGGCCCGACGCCCGGGAGACCCTCCGCTACTTCGCCAGGCAGGGCGTCACCGTCAAGGTCATCTCCGGCGACAACCCGGTCGCCGTCTCCGCCATCGCCACCGACCTGGAGATCCCGGACGCCCACCGTTCCGTGGACGCGCGAACCCTCCCCCACGACGACCAGGACAAGCTGGGCGAGCTGCTCGACTCCCACACTGTCTTCGGCCGCGTCAGCCCCCAGCAGAAGCGCCAGTTCGTCGCGGCGCTCCAGGCCCGGGGGCACACCGTGGCCATGACCGGCGACGGCGTCAACGACGTGCTCGCGCTGAAGGACGCCGACCTGGGCATCGCGATGGGCGCGGGCAGCCCGGCCACCAAGGCCGTGGCGCAGGTGGTGCTGCTCGACGACAAGTTCGCCACGCTGCCGCACGTCGTGGGCGAGGGCCGGCGGGTGCTGGCCAACATCGAACGGGTCGCCAACCTGTTCCTCACCAAGACCTTCTACGCGATCGTGCTGTCGCTGTGCGTGGGGGTGGCCGGGGTGATGTTCCCGTTCGCGCCCCGCCACTCCACTCTGACGAACGCCCTGACCATCGGCGTGCCCGCGCTCTTCCTCGCGCTCGCGCCGACGCTCGAACGCTCGCAGCCCGGCTTCGTCCGCAGGGTGCTGCGCTTCGCCGTACCTGCCGGGGTGTTGTGCGCGGCGGCGGTGCTGCTGTCGTTCTGGGCCGCGCACAGCGGCACGTCCACCCTCGTCCAGGACCAGACGTCGGCCGTGATCACGCTCTTCCTCACCACCTGGTGGGTGCTCGTGCTGATCGCCAGGCCGCTCAACTGGTGGCGGATCGCCCTGGTCGGAGCCATGGCGGCGGCGTTCGCGATCGGGCTGACGATCCCCTTCGTCCGCCACTTCTTCGCGCTCGAACCCGGCGACGTCAGCAACGACCTGACCGCCATCGGCATCTCGGTCGTGGCGGCGGTAATGATAAGCGTCGCTGTCAAGGTCGCCGGTACCCTTAGAACATGACCGACCCGCAGATAATGCTCACCGAGCGCGTCCAGCAGGCGCTGGCCCGCGCGTTCGGCTCCGAGCACGCCGACGCAGACCCGCTGATCCGGCCGTCCCAGTTCGCCGACTTCCAGGCGAACGTCGCGATGAGTCTGGCCAAGCGAGTGCGACGGGCGCCGCGGGAGGTCGCCGAGGCGATCAAGGCGGAGCTGTCCGACTTTCCCGGCACGGTCGAGGTCAGCGGCCCCGGCTTCCTCAACATCACGCTGGACAAGTCGTGGATCGAGTCCGAGGCCACGCGGATGCTGGCCGACCCGCGGCTCGGCGTCGGCACGATCACGCCGTCGCAGACCGTGGTGATCGACTACTCCGCGCCCAACGCGGCCAAGGAGATGCACGTCGGCCACCTGCGCACCACGATCGTGGGCGACTCGCTGGCCCGGCTGCACGAGCACCTCGGCAACACCGTGATCAGGCAGAATCACCTGGGCGACTGGGGCACGCCGTTCGGCATGCTCATCGAGCACCTGCTCGACGTCGGTGAGGAGGCCGCGGTCGCGCAGCTGGAGGCCGGTCAGGGCACGGAGTTCTACCAGGCGGCGCGGGCCAAGTTCGACGGCGATGACGCGTTCAGGCAGCGTGCCCGGGTGCGGGTGACCACGCTGCAGTCGGGCGACCCCGAGACGATGCGGCTCTGGCACGTCTTCATGGACGCCACCGTCCGCTATTTCAACAAGGTCTACCGGCTGCTGGGCGTGACGCTCACCGACGCCGACCTCGCCGGCGAGAGCATGTACAACCCCATGCTGCAGAAGACGTGCGACGATCTGGAGGCGTCCGGGACGGCGGTGATCAGTGAGGGCGCGCTCTGCGTGTTCCCGCCCGGCTTCACCGGCTCCGACGACAAGCCGCTGCCGCTCATCATCAGGAAGAGCGACGGCGGCTACGGGTACGCCACCACCGACATGGCGGCGATCCGCTACCGCGTCCACGACCTGAAGGCCGAGCGCATCCTCTACGTCGTGGGCAACGAGCAGGCGCTGCACTTCCGGATGGTGTTCGCCGGGGCGCGGCTGGCGGGCTGGCTGCCCGACTCGGTCTCGGCCGAGCACATCCAGATCGGCATGATGCTGGGCAAGGACGGGCGCAGGTTCAAGACCCGCTCCGGCGAGTCCGTCAAGCTGATGGACCTGCTCCAGGAGGCCATCGACCGGGCCACGGCCGCCATCGCGGACCGGGGCTACGACGAGGCCACCATCAAGGAGATCGCGCACACCGTCGGCATGGGCGCGGTGAAATATGCCGATTTGTCGGTTAGCCACGACAGCGAGTACGTGCTCGACTTCGACCGCATGCTCGCCTTCACCGGCAACACCGGCCCCTACATGCAGTACGCGACCGCCAGGATCCGCTCCATCTTCCGCAAGGCGGGAGTGGACGCGGCTGACGCGGAAGCCCCCATCGTGCTGGCCGAGCCCGCCGAGCGCGCGCTGGGCCTGCACGTGCTGGGCTTCGGTGAGCTGATCTCCCAGGTCACCGCCGAGTCCGAGCCGCACCGGCTGTGCAGCTTCCTCTTCCAGACCGCCAGCCTGTTCAGCACGTTCTACGACGAGTGCCCAGTGATCAAGGAGGGTGTCGATCCGGAGACCAGGCAGCAGCGCCTGGCCCTCTGCGCGCTCACCCTGCGCGTGCTGGAGACCGGACTCGACCTTCTGGGCGTCCCCGTCCCCGAGCGCATGTAACAGCTCAAAGTCCGCAAATCTGTCATGGGCGCGCCTTCGCCTGGTTGGCGCGCCCGAAGGGCTAGGCTTTTGCGCGGTCATGAACAGAGGCTGAAATGGGGGAGTTCTCTGCCTTGAGCACGGACCTGTCTGCGAGCCCCCCAGCAGCTGCGGAGTTGCACCGCTACGCCGAGGCGCTGCTGGCGCACCTCGCCGCGAAGGGCGCCACGCCTCCCGCCGCACCGAGTTTTCGCGACATACCCGGTTATTGGCTGCCTCCGGCCGTCGAAGCGCTGGTCGCGATCCTCTCGGGCGAGGACCCGCTGGAGCCCCTGAGCAAGGCCGCGGGCCGCGACCAGCAGCAGACCGCGCTCTTCCTCTGCCTGGCACTCGCGGTGGCCGGGCAGGGCAGCCGCATCCACGCCTCCTGGCTCGGCACCGCCTTCGGCGACCTGTCACTCGACCGGCCGGTCTCCCACGGCCAGCGCTCGCTCTGGCTGGCCGCCGCCAGAGGCGCGTACGGCCCCGCCGGCAAGATCTTCGTGCTGCGCAAGCTCGACGCCCTGGCCGTGCAGGAGCACACCGATCCCGAGCAGTGGGTGCAGGCACTGGTGCCGGACGAGCCGTCGGTCGTCGTCCCGCCCTCGCTGGTCGACTTCCCCGAGATGGCGGAGATCCCCGAGCTGGCCAGGCCCGCGGTGGCGGCCGCCCGGCTGGCCAGGCTGCGCGGGCGGTGCGCGGAGATCACCTCGACGCGGCAGTCCGAGCGCGACTCCTCCGTGCCCCTCGACAACAGCTCCGGCAGCCCGGCCGCGACCTGGGCCGAGGACGAGCCGCTCGCCGTCCTGCGCTCCCTGATCGGCTCGGGCGGCCCTGCCGGGCCGATGGCCTTGCTCAACACGTACCTGCTCGAGGACCTTCGCCCGGCCGCCGACCCGCACCTCGCCGCCATCGCCCTGCACGTCGCGGCGCCGATCCTGCGGGGCATGGCCGAGGAGCTCGAGGCCGACAGCCGCCTCGCGCCGCCCGCCACGCTCACCGTGGCACTGCTCGGGCATCGCATCGAGCTGCGCCCCGAAGGTCCCGAGCCGTCGTCGCTGGCCGCCGCCGAGAGCGCGATCATCGCGGACGGCTTCGTGCCCCGCCCTCGTCCGTGGGCCGCCATGGTGCTGCTCGTGGCGGGGGTCGCCTGCCTCGTCGGCGCGGTGTTCGCCAGCAGCCTGCTCGCCGCCGCCGGGGTGGCCATGATCGGCCTCGCCGGCTGGCAGCTCTGGCAGCGCCGCAAGCTCGTCGAGGCCGACGCGCGATACGCGGCCGCGCAGGTCAACGAGCTGGGAGAGCTGGCCGAGGGCGCGGTGTGGGCCCTGCACGCCTACGCGCGGGAGGCGGACACGCGCGCAAAACAGGCCGCGGAGGACGCAGCCGAGCTGACCCGGCTGATCCGTCGCGGCCCGCGCGCCGCATAGCTGACCGGCCGGGCGCGACCGATCCGGCGCAGCCCGCGCGCCGCATAGCACGCCGGCCTGAGGCCGGCGCCTCGCTCAGGTGGTCTCGATCTCCACGTGAGCGGGCGCGAGCAGGAAGACGCGGTCGGCGATGCGCTCGATCCGCCCCTCGCACCCATAGGCCAGCCCGGCGGCGAAGTCGACCATCCTCGTCGCCTCAGGCATCGGCATGCCCGAGACGTCCATGATCACCGTCTGCCCTTCACGGAAGTGCTGACCGATCAACGGCGCGTCGTTGTACTTGAGCGGCTGGACCATCACGATGCGCGACGAGTCGACGTTCGCGCGCCACCGCCTGGCGGCCCGCTCGGTCGCGGGGACGTACTCGTCCTCGTAGTGCTCGTCGTCGTCATAGCCCTCGTCGTAGTGATCGACCCCGCTCAGGCCAAGGTAGCTCACCACCTTGCGCACTGCCCCCATCGGCTTGTCCTTTCTTCAGGAACTCACCGTAATCGGCACGTCCCTACGCATTGGACGGTAACCGACGATTCCGCATTCGCCACGCGACACGCCCAGCCCTAATTCCATTTTGTACGGCTTGCAGCCCGCTTGCAGCTGGATATCCGGCCCCCCGGGCCTGCGTGTGCTCACTGTGGGTGCCTTCACGGACACAGCTTTCCACGGTAATCCCACCGCTGTCTGCCCACTGGACTCTCCGGTTACTGACGTCGGATGCGGAGCGTAGCCGCCGAGCCGGACCTCTCCAGGACCGCCGTCGTGCTCGGTGATGCGGCGTCGAGACACTTGCCATGCTCACGACTTTATTCGGCGGGTACGACAGCGGGTCGGCTCGAATTCCGGGCGGCAGGCGGCTCGCTTACCGTGAATCTCCTGGTGAACGGCAGGATCGCCATCGATTTCCCGGCCAAGGCGGTGCGCCCACGGCCTGGAAAAGTGCTCGGCGTCACAGCGGCGCGGGCCGGAAAAAGCCACCTCGAGCTGCCGGGTGGAGCTCGAGTGGAAGAAAAAGGCTCCTCTGGGGGACTCGGTCACGGGCTGCCGCGCGCCGCACCCTGACCCCGAACCGAGCGGAGCGGCTCGGCGACACGGGGTCCCGCCATGGCGGCGGCACGCCGTGACGGCGCTCGCCGACACCCGATCCGAGGCGCGACATATACCCATTTGGTCGAAATCTGCACTCTTTTCCAGGAGAGGCGGGATATCACGGCATTCGTAGGATGAAGGGCCGGACGGATGCACGGTCGAGTCGATTGTCGGCACCCGGCAGTGCGCGTCGCCCACGCACCGCCCCATGTCGCGCGCTACCGTCTCAAATCAACGTTCCCGCTGCTCAGAGCCTCCATTTGAAGATGTCAACGAGCAAGATCCGGTCCGATCGTCAAAGTACGGAGAACCTTCAGTGACCATTTGGCAAGAAACGTACGAGGCGAGGAGTATCCACCGGCTGGCCGCATATAACGGTTCCGTAGCGAACATGTCGCCAGCATTCCGGGCGAACCATTCGCTTGGCCGAGGAACCGTTACGGGAGACCGAAATGGCAGAGAAGATCGCAAGACCTGTATTGCTCGCGGCAGTGCTCGGGAGCGGACTCGCGTTGGGGAGCGCCGGACTGGCGTTCGCGAGCGCGGCGCCGATCGAACAGGTCAGAGTCGCGAGAGACCCCATCACGCCCACACCGACCATCACCACGATCACGCCCAGACCGACCGTCACCACCACGATTTATCCGCCCACACCCACCGTCTCAGAGCAGGAGGTGGAGTTCGACGACCGCAAGTTCGAGGACGAGGACGACTTCGACCGCGACACGGACACGTCGTTCCAGCGCAACCAGTCGTTCGTGAACGTCGAGGTCGACGATCGCGTCCCGGAGGATTTCGAGCACCACTACCGCAGCCCCGCGGCCAGGGAACTGCCGTTCACCGGCGCGCCCGTGTCGACTCTGGCAGCGGCGGGCGCGGGCCTGCTGATCATAGGTGCCGCGGGCACGATCATCGCCGTACGGCGCCGCCGAACTGCCAGTGCCAAGTAAGAAGCGCCGGCGCGTCGTCACGGGTCTGCTCTGCTCCTCGGCAGGCCTCGCGCTGGCCGCGGGTTGGTCGGCGCATCTTGGTCTGAGCGTGCGGGATCACCTGCAGGCGACCAGGGACGCACTGGTCCGGCTTCGCGCGAGCGACCCGGCGGGAGCGGCCGTGGCGCTCGCGGACGCGAGACGGCGTGCCGAAGAGGCACGTCGGCTCACGAGTGGCCTGGACTGGTCGTTGCTCACCCACACTCCCGTGGTGGGAGAGGGCGCGACGACCGTCCGTGGGCTCGCCGAGACCGCAGCCGAGCTGACGAGTGCCCTGACGGACCTCCAGCAGGCCGGCGCCGGGCTGATCCAGACCAGAGGGCTCTCCATGGAGAGCGTGGGAACCCTGCTGGCCAAACTGGAATCAGCCGCGCCGGCCCTGCAGGCCGCCTCCGACCGGATCGATCGGACGCGTTCCCGCCTGGCCGCCACTCCCGGCGGCACCGGTGTGGCCACGATCGACCAGGCCCGCGCCACCGCTCTGGAGGAAATCGACCAGCTGAGCGGCTGGCTCGGCGCCGCCGAAGACGCCGCAGCCCTGCTCCCCCCGATGCTGGGCCACCATGGCCCGCGCCGCTACTTCCTGGCCTTTCAGACCAATGCCGAAGCACGCGGAACCGGAGGGCTGGTCGGCGCGTTCGGCATTCTCAAGGCCGGCCACGGCCGCATCGGCATCGAGCGGCTCTCCGCCAACAACGGTCTGGAGTCCGGCGCGGCCCAGGTCGCCGACCATGGCCCCGCCTTCAGCTCACGTTACGGGCCCGGCGCGCTCTCCGCGCTGTCCGTCTCCAATCTCTCCCCGCACTTCCCTTACGCGGCCGAGACCTGGACGGCGCTGTGGCGACGGCAGACCGGCCGGCAGTTGGACGGCGCGATCGCCACCGATCCGGTCGGCCTGTCCTACCTGCTCAAGCTGATCGGGCCCGTCAAGCTCCCGACCGGTGAGACGGTGACCGCGGAGAACGTGGTCTCTCTCACCGAGAGACAGGCCTACTCCCGCTTCACCGACCCACGCGAGCGCAAGGCGTTTCTCATCACGGTCGCCAGAGCGGTGAGCGAGTCGATGACCAGAGCCCGCCTGGATCCCACGGCGCTGTTGCCGACCTTGTCGAAGCTGGTGAACGAACGAAGAGTGCAGGTCTGGAGCCGCAGGGACGCCGAGCAGCAACGCCTGGCGACCACCCCGCTCGGCGGCGTGCTGCCGGAGAAGCCGGGGCCGTTCGCCGGGCTCGTGATCAACAACTCCGCCGGCACCAAGCTCGACTACTACCTGAACCGCTCGCTCCACTACGAGCTGGGCTCCTGCCGCGGCGACGGGCAGCGTCTCACGAGGGCGCGGATCCAGCTCGCCAACGACGTGCCGCGCGTGCAGCTGCCCTCGTACGTCACCGACCGGCTCGACGCCTGGAAACGTCGCCCCGCTGTCGGATCCAACCAGGCATGGGTGTCGTTCTACGCCGCTGTCGGCGCCGAGCTCCAGTCCGTGCGCATCGACGGGAAGCCCGCACCGATCATCAAGGAAGTCGAGCGTTCCCACCCCGTCTACTCCACTGTGCTCAACTTCGCCCCCAGACGGACCCGGACGCTGGAGTTCGTCATGCTGGAACCTGCCTCGGCCGCGCTGCCGGTGATCCCCGTGCAGCCACTGGTCCGTCCGCAGCAGACCAGGCTCGGTCTGTACGGCGGGGCCTGTGCCCCGGCGGATCGTGACACCGAGCGATAGAAGAGGTAAAGCCCGGTGCGCCGTGACAGGCCACCGGGCCCGTTCCTCCTATCGTCACGCCCATGACGTCAGGGGAGGCCCGCTTCCACATCCTCTTCGTGTGCACGGGCAACATGTGCCGCTCTCCGCTGGCCGAGCGGCTGACCCGGTCCGTTCTCGGCCCGCCGTTCATGGTGACGAGCGCGGGCACCCACGCCCAGCCCGGCATGGAGATGGCGGAAAGGGCTCAGCAGGTTCTGACCCGCCTCGGCGGTGACCCGGCCGGGTTCGTATCCCAGCCGCTGACCGCGGAGTTGCTGGCCGGCGCCGATCTGGTGCTGACCGCCGCCAGGGAGCACCGGGCGGAGTCGGTGACGAGGCATCTGCAGGCCGCGCCCCGCGTCTTCACGATCGTCGAGTTCGGCGCGCTCGCCGCGGCGGCGGAGCGCGAGGAGATCACGCGTCACCGCGACGCCGTACGGCGGGCCCGCGCTCTGGTCGAGCAGGCGCAGGCGCTGCGCGGCCTGGTCAAGGTGGACCGGCCGGACATCCCCGACCCCATGGGCCGCTGGAACTGGGCCTACAAGGCGGCGGGACGGAGCATCGCGAAGGCGCTCTCCGTCCCGCTGGAGCTGCTCAGACCGTCACCGTCTTGACGGTCTCCTTGGCCTCTTCCTTGGCTGTCTCCGACTCGTAGTACCCGTAGCCGTATCCGTAGCCGCCGTACTTGCTCGCCTTGGCCGGTACGAAGTTGAGCACGGTGCCCAAGATCCTGGCGCTGACGGACGACAGTTGCTCTATGGCGCGCTCGAGATGCTCCTGCCGCGTCCCGCCGTACTTGGCGACGAGCATCACTCCGTCGCAGACCGCCGCGAGGGTCGCCGCGTCGGTGACGGGCAGCAACGGCGGCGCGTCGATGATCACGATGTCGAACTTGTCGGTGAGCTGGTCGAGCAGCTGGCGCATGATGCGCGAGCCGAGCAGCTCGCTCGGGTTCGGTGGGATCTGGCCGCTGGGCAGCAGGAAGAGCCGCGGCTCGCCCCACGTCTGGATCACCTCGTCCAGCCGCGCCTTGCCGATGAGCACGTCCGTCAGGCCGACCGCGCCCTCGATCCCGAAGTAGTCGGGAAGGCGCGGACGGCGCAGGTCGGCGTCCACGAGCAGGACCCGCCAGCCCGCCTGCGCGAGGGTGATCGCGAGGTTGGAACAGGTCGAGGACTTGCCCTCGTTCGGCAGGCAGCTGGTGATCACGAGCGACTTGGGCTGCCTGTCGATCCCGATGAACTGCAGGTTGGTGCGGAGCGAGCGGAACGCCTCGGCCCTGCTGGACCGGCCCTGCGTCCGTACGATCAGCGGGTGGCGGCGTGCCGTGCGCTCGTAGCCGATGATGCCCAGCGTGGAGCTGTTGGACTTCTCCTGCAGCTCGTGGGGGCTCTTGATGGTGGTGTCCAGCCGGTCGCGCAGAATGAGTGAGCTGAACGCGACGACCAGCGCGATCATCATGGCGACCAGGAGGTTCACCACGGGCATGGGGCTGACGGGCTCCTTGGGAACCTCTGCCT
Source organism: Nonomuraea sp. NPDC049400 (assembly GCF_044466425.1). Taxonomy (NCBI): domain Bacteria; kingdom Bacillati; phylum Actinomycetota; class Actinomycetes; order Streptosporangiales; family Streptosporangiaceae; genus Nonomuraea; species Nonomuraea sp. NPDC049400. The sequence goes on along the minus strand of NZ_JBITMP010000054.1, from coordinate 30,976 downwards.
GGTCCACGATGGTGACCTTGACCGTCGGCCGGCTGGTGGGCGTCGGCCGCTCGATCTGGTCGACGAGGAGCGCGAACTTGGCTCCCAGGGCGTTGGCCAGCGAGGCGGCGCGCGCAGGAGTCTGATCACTGACCATCGCGCGCAGCAGCACCGTTCCCGGCACGACCTCCGCGGTGATGTTCTGCTGCAAGCGCGGAACGTCCTCGGCCGTCGTGAGCTGGCTGACCATGCGCCGGCTCGTCAGCAGGTCGGCGTACGACTGCACGCCCTCCGACAGAGTGCCCACCTGGTAGGCGGGCGAGAAACCGCCCCGCTTGTCGTAGCTGGAGAACAGCATGGTGATCGTCGCCACGTACTTGGGCGGCATGTTGGCGGTCACGACCACCGCCGCGCCCAACGAGATGATCAGCGACAGCAGGATGAGCACCCAGTTCTTGCGTGCCAGTCTTATGAAGTAGAGCAGGTCCAACTGGTCATCGCCGCCTTTCGCGGATTCGTGGAGGCCGCTCGAGTGAGCGGTGTGGCGGATAGACATTCACGCCCTGCAGCAGGCAGACGCAGGCCGCCGCGGCCCCTACCGCGACGAGCGCCGCGGTGAGCGGCGGCACCCGGCCCAGCATCATCGCTATGCACAGCCCACAGGTCAGCGCGGCGATGAGGCCCAGCACGACCGCCACCAGCCGCGCGCTCAGGCCCAGTTTGCGTAGCCGGTGCGACACGTGATCGGTGCCGCCCATCAGCGGCGGCCGACCTGCCCGCATCCGGGACAGGACGACGACCCCGGTGTCGACCGTCGCCACGAAGGTGGACAGGAGCAGCCCTCCCGCCACCCCGTCGGGGCCAGGCCCGGCGATCAGGACGACCGCGGAGCAGGTGAGCGCGAAGCCGATGAACAGGGATCCCGAATCCCCCATGAACATTTTCGCGGGAGGCCAGTTGTGCAGGAGGAAACCGAACGCGGCACCGGCGAGCACCGCCAGGAAGATTCCCAAGTCCGACCGGCCCTGCAGCAACGCCATGGCAGCCAGAAAGGCGGCGGTGACGGTGGTGACCGCTCCTAGCGAAGCGTCCATGTTGTCCAGAAGGTTGAAGGAGTTGGTGATCAGGACGATCCAGATCACCGTGATCGGGATGTCTGGCCATCCCCCTGTCACGGTGAGCCTGATTCCGGAGAGCACGACGGCGGTGGTCACCACCGTCTCCACAACCAGTCTGGTGACGGCCGGCAGCGACCCGACGTCGTCGATGAGCCCGAGCGCGGCCACCGCCGTGCCGCCCAGCAGTATGGCGATGAGCCGCCAGTCGGCGAGGCCCGTGGCGGCGACCGTGGTCAGGACCGTGGCCAGCAGGATCGCGACGCCACCCAGGTACGGGATGGGCCGGGCGTGCGACTTGTGCCCGCCGGGCCGGTCGGTGAGGCCCCATCTCAACGCGAGTCGCTGCAACGGGATCGCCGCCGAGGCGCTCAGCAGGCAGGCGGCTGCGCCGGCGGCCCACGTCACCGTTCCGCTCACCGCATGGCCGCCGCGAACTCCGCGCGGGCCTCCTGGACGATATCGGTGAGGATCTCGTCGAGAGTGTGTCGTGGAGCCCAGCCGGTGAGCTCGCAGAGCTTGGTGGTGTCCGGGACCCTGCGGGTCATGTCCTCGAAGCCCTGCTGGTAGGCCTCGTGATAAGGGATCAGCTCGATCGCCGACGTGGAGCCGGTGTGCTCGACGACCAGCTTGGCCAGCTCGAGGATGCTCACCTCGTTGGCCACGCCGATGTTGAAGGTCTCCCCGACCGCCGCCTCGTTGTCGAGCAGCCGGACCAGGCCATCGACCACGTCCGCGACATGCGCGAAGCAGCGGGTCTGAGTGCCGTCACCGAAGACGGTGAGCGGTGCGCCGGCCAGGGCTTGCCGTACCAGGCGGGGAATCACCATGCCGTAGGCCGGGCTCTGCCGCGGCCCCACGGTGTTGAAGAGCCTCACGACGATCGCCGGCAGGCCACGCTCCTTGTGGTAGGCGTTGGCCAGGATTTCGTCCACGGACTTGGCGGTGCTGTACGCCCAGCGGACGACGGTGGTGCTGCCGAGGATCCGGTCGGCGTCCTCTCGCAGCGCACCAGAGGAGTTCTTGCCGTAAACCTCGCTCGTGCTGGCGACCAGGATCTTCTTGCGGTAGCGGTGCGCCGCCTCGATGACGATCTCCGAACCGCGGATGTTGGTCGTCAGTGATCTGAGCGGCTGTTCGACGATCAACTTGACGCCGACGGCCGCAGCGAGGTGGACGACGACGTCACATTGGTGGACGAGCTCGTCGACGATCAGCTCGTCCAGGATGGAGCCCTGAACGAAGCGCATGTTCGGATGCGGCCGGAGGTTGGCGAGCCTTCCGGTCGAGAGGTTGTCGAGAACGACGACGGAGTCGCCGCGGGCGATCAAGGCGTCGGTCAGGTGGGATCCGACGAATCCGCTGCCGCCCGTGATGAGATATGTGGACTGCGATGCTTTACTCACAGGGTTTCCCTCGCTAACGCGTTCTGTGGCCGGAGATGGCGGCGGACTCAGGCGGGTACGCCGGCAGGCGCGATCGTTGCCGTCTGGAACCAGGCCACCGTCTGGCGCAGCCCGTCCTCGATCGACGTCGGATGCACGCCGGGGAACAGTTCCTTGAGCAGGTGAGGGGATGCCTGGGACTCGCGGATGTCGCCGGCCCGCGGCGGGCGGAATTCGGCCTCGATGGGCTTGCCGAGCACCGAGGCGAGGCTGTCCTTCAGCTCCAGCAGGGACATGCGGCTGCCGAACGCGAGATTGACCGGTTTCCCGCTGGTCACGCGGCGGGCGACGGCGTCGCAGACGACCTCCGTGACCGTGCCCACGTAGGTGAAGTCGCGCACCTGGAGCCCGTCACCGTAGATCGGCACCGAGCCGCCTTCCAATGCCTTGGACACGAACGCCGGGATGACGGCCGCGTAGGCGTGGTCGGCGGGCTGGAGCGGGCCGTACACGTTGAAGAAGCGGAACGGCAGGACAGGCAGGCCGAAGCTGGCGGCGTACGCGAGCGCGTAACCCTCCGTGGCCACCTTGCTCACGCCGTACGGGCTGAGCGGCCTGGTCGGCAGATCTTCGTGCTTGAGCGGCTCCGCGCAGTCGCCGTAGACGGATGACGAGGACGCGAGGATCACATGAGGCTTCGCTGCCCGGCACGCCTCCAGGACGCGCAGGGTGCCCGTGGCATTGATGTCGTGCGTGGCCAGCGGGTCGGCCAGCGACCTGGGGACTGAAGGGCGCGCCGCGAGGTGCACAACCGTCGTGGTGTCCGCGACGAGGTCGGCCAGCAGATCGGCGTCCAGGATGCTGCCACGGACGAATCTCACTGCGACGCCGTCGAGGTTGGCGAGATCTCCGCTGCTGAGGTCGTCCAGGACCGTGACATTCTCGATCTCTTGCCGCGCGGCGAGCGCCCGGCACAGGTTCGCGCCGATGAAGCCGGCCCCACCGGTTACGAGTACATTCACCTGTTGATCCCTCCTGTGGTGACACGACGATCCCGGCGCGGCTCGCCCAGTGATCGATATAGGGCCTCGGTGTCCGCGACCAAGCGGTCCACGTCGAACGAGGCGGTTGACCAGTGGCGCGCAGCCTCACCCATCCGGCGCGCGAGCAGGGGGTCTGAGAGGAGTTGTACGGTGTGGTCCGCCAGCTCTGCGGGGTCGGTCGAGGAGAGCAGTCCAGTGCGCCCGTTCTGGACGACCTCGGCGACGCTGCCTACGCGGGTGGAGACCACAGGAATGCCGGCCATCTGCGCCTCGATCAGCGTGAGCGGCATGCCTTCGTTGTCGGAGGTCAGCAGGAGCACGTCGGACGCGGCGTAGACGGTCTCCACGTCCTTGCGCCAGCCGAGCAGATGGAAGGCGTGCCGTACCGGCGCGATGTCCTGCTCGACCTGCGCGAGCAGGTCGCCGCCGCCGCAGATGACGAAGCGGCACTCCGGCACTCGCGCCAGGATCCTGTTGGCCGTGGCGACGAACCGGTCGGGCCGCTTGACCTGGGTGAGCCGGCCGACGAACGTCACCACGGGTGTGTTCAGCGGGAGGCCAAGGGTCTGGCGGGCGGCCACGCGGTCCGGCACTGAGCCCAGCCGGACGCCGGGATGGATCACGACATACTGCTCAGGGCGCCCGATCCTGGCACGGAGAAGGTCGTCGCGGACCGCGGACCCCTCGGTCACCAGGCAGTGCGCCATGGTCGCCAGGAGGCGCTCGGAGCGCACATAGATCTCGCGTTTCGCACCGGTGAAATAGCCATTGAGCAGGTGGCCGTGAAAGACGTGAACTCGAGCGGCTCCGACACCCGCCAGCTTCGCGGCCACCCGCCCCAACGCGCCTGCTTTGGCCGTACGCGTGTGCACGATGTGCGGACGAAAGGAGCGCATCGCGGAGACCAGCCGGGTGAGAGCACGGGCGTCGTCGAGAGGCCTGACGGAACGGCCGAGCCCGGGAACACGCTGAACCTGCACGCCGGAACATTTCAGCGCGAGGTGGTCGCCCTCGTCCTCATCAACGTGGCCGGTGTAGAGGCGGTGGACGAATTCTGCCTTGTTCAGCCGTTCGGAGAGCCCCAGCACCTCGGTAGCGACACCACCGACATTCATCCTGGCGATGATCTCCATGACGCGAATCCGACTGTCCGGCTTCATGTGGCTCCTCGGTGATGGACATGGTTCACGTACGCGAAGCTAACTAGGGAATCAGCCAATTCCACGCACGCCGTCACGGTGGGTTGTGAAATGTTTTATCGCTCCCTACCTGGACATGATCGTCGAGAGTCGCGGCTTACCTTTCCCACGACCTGTGGCCGTGCTTGCCGGAATGAATCCGCAAGAATGAGGTAATCAGTGGCCCATGGACGTGCCTGGAATCGCTGTCGCCGCATTCGTGCAGGGGCTCATCTGCATTGCGCGCGCCTCACGAGCGTGCCGAAGACCGTCCCGAAGCCGCAATCAGGCGCATCGTCGTTCCAGGAGGCGACGGTAGAGCTTGACATGGGCGTCCACCATGGAAGTCACATCGAGGTGCTTGACGGCCCAAGCACGCGCCACGGCGCCGAAGTGAGCGGCGAGCTCCGGATCGCGCAGGAGACTGGCGATGCCCTGGCCAAGAGCCACGTGATCCCCTGGAGCCACGAGCACGCCCCGGTCTTCGAGGAGCTCCGGCGTCCCGCCGACGGCCGTGGCGACGATGGGCCGGCCCTGGGCCATCGCCTCCATGACGGCATTGCTCAGCGCTTCCGAGGTCGACGGGAGGACGACGATGTCGGCGCGGGCCAGCCACGCTCTGGGGTCCTTGATGGGTCCCAAAAACCGCACGTCGATGTCCAGGCTGCTCGCGTGTTCCTTGAGCCTGCCCTCTTCTGGGCCATCGCCGACGAGCACCAGCGTGCAAGGCGTACCTTGCTCGGAGAGCAGGGCGGCGGCGTCGAGCAGGAAACCGTGCCCCTTCTCCGGGCGCATGCGGGCCAGGCACACCACCACGGGCAGGTCGGTGTCGATGACCTCCGGTTCGACGGAATCGAACGCCGATTCCGACATTCCATTATAAATGACGCTGATCTTGTGCGACGGAATACCAAATGCGGTCCTGGCGTCGTCGGCCACGGCGACCGCATTGCCGACCACCTGATCGGTGATCGGCGTCAACGCGCCTCCGAGCATAAGCCGCCAATGTGGCGAACGTCCGACACGTCCGATGTCACTCATCACACGAAAACCGGCGATCATGACTGGAACCCTGGCCAGCAGCGCGGCAGGCGCCCCGAGCAGGTTGCTCGCCATCAGGAATGCGTGCAGCACGTCAGGACGGAGCCTGCGCAACAGCGAAACCATGCGGGCGAAGGCCCGTAGATTCTTGAGCACCGCAGCCGGACCTGTCGGCCGCCGCGAGAAGCCGAGATGGTGAATGCCTATCCCGGCTGCGCGCAGGGTCGGCTCGTGAACGCCGCCCTCGAACAGGATGAGCATGTCAACGACAAAGCCCCTGCTGTGCAGTTCCCTCGCCAGGAGTGACACCTGCGTCTCGGTGCCGCCGAAACCCATCTGGCCGATCAGGAGCGCGATACGCTGAAGACCGGATTCCTTTTCTGCCTGCACTGCGGGACCTTTCGTTGAATCTCTCGATCGGTTCGGGAGAAAGGCAACAGGGTCGCGGGCACCGCCGCCGGCTCGAACCGGCTCCTGCCGCGTACGGCGTCATCGGCGAGCACGCCGTGGGCCGGGTTGCGCGCTTCCCGAGCAGCGTGGCCAATTCGACTGTCCCGCTTCATGCGGCGCCTTGACGACGGGCGCGGCCCACTTCCGCGAAGTTACCCAGCGAATCGGTCAGTTCCGCTCACGCCGTCGCGGCGAGTGGTGAAATGTTTTCCCGCTCCCTACCTGGACGTGATCGTCGGGCAGTCGGCACTTATCAAAAAGAGTTCACAAGGCGGGGTAATCAGCGGGCCATGCCGGTCTGCGGAAATCGCTATGGAACAGCCCTCGGCGCTAGCGTCGTCGTTGCCGTGTTACTTGTACCAGAAGGCCGCCCTCATGGAATATGTCATCGTCGCCGCCGCAGCTGTGACGCTCGTTCTGCTGGTCAAAGCGAACCTGGACGTGGTGACGGCGAGGCGGGTGCTGCCGGCTCTGCTCGCCGCCTTCGCGGTGCGGCTCATCGTCCATACCCTGGTGCTTCGTGCGGGCCTCATCGAGTACGGCGGTGACAACCTGGCCTACGAGGCCAAGGCCATGCAGATCGCGAACCACTGGCGGTTCGAGGGTGTCTCGTTCGTCACGTCCGACGAAATTGCTTCGCTTCGTTCCGTCGCCGTGCCCTGCAATGTCTTCGCCCTGATCATTTATCTGTGTGGCGGGCCCGCGCCGTTGGCCTGCACAGCCGTCGTGGCACTCCTCGCTTGCGCCCTCTGCGTCGTCATCTACAGGTTCGCCAGGCTGATGGGAGCCGACGAGCGTGCGGCGTTTCGGCTCATGCTTCTGACTGCCTTCATGCCCGCGTTCCTCGTGCACACCTCGGACATGTACAAGGACGGGTTCAACGCCTTCCTCGTGGTTTCCTGCGTCGGCATCGCCGCGTCCCTCGCCAAGGGTTTCAGGATGAGCAGGCTTCTGCTGGCGGCACCGTTCTTGTGGTGCCTGTGGTACGTGCGTCCCTACATGGTCTTCATGTGTGCCATACCGTTGCTCTTCGGAGTGATGATCTCCCGGTCGAACGTGTCCACGCGCAAGCTGTTCACCCTCAGCGCGCTGCTGGCCGTGGCCATGCTGTTCAGCAGCGGCGTCCTCGACGACACGCCCCTCGACCAGATGCAGCAGCAACTGGACAACGGCCAGTCGGAGGTCGTCCGCCGAGCCAACGCCGACGGAGGGTCTGGAGTCACTTTCGACGACGGCGGTTCCTCCTGGAGCGCGCTCGGGACGAAACTGGTCTATACGGTCCTGTCGCCGTTCCTGTGGACGCAGGGCAGCCTCGCGCTGCAGCTGAGCAAGATCGACATGGTCATCTGGTACTTTCTGCTCTTCTACGCGGCACGCGGTGTCTCCCGGCTCTGGCACCGTAGCCGCAGGACACTTCTGGTCCTCCTGCTCTTCATCGTGCCCGGCACGATCGCCTACGCCACGACCATGGCCAACATCGGGCTGATCTTCCGCCAACGCATCCCTATCGTCCTCGTCACCAGTGTGCTGTCCGCGGTGGCGTGGAGCCGGATCCCTGGGGAGCGGTCCCAGGCCCTTGCCTCCGAGGCCGAGGATCCTGCCGCACCTGCAAGGATTCCCCTCAGCCGATCCAGCAGATGACCGGTCCTCCCTGCATCGCCTCGCCGAACGTCTGGCTTCGCGTCGCCAGGATCATGATGCCGCTCACCGGTGCGCTCCCGAGACGTCGGCACCGGCCAGGATGTGATCGGCGGCCTGCTCCATGGTCATGACGGTCAGCTCTCCTGTTTCACGACGCAGGGAAATGGCACGCAGGATCTGCTCGAAGGCGTCGAACATCCGGGGATCCCCGCCCAGGTTGAACGGATGGAACCACAGGTGGTAGATCTCCCCCGGCGGACGGCCCGGTCCAGACCGCGACGGGCCTGCCTGATCCTGGACGAGTGTGGGATGAGTCTCCGAGGCTCGTTGCTGCCGATGAGGAACTGCGACGCGGGCAGGTTCACCAGGCCGTCACCCGCGAGCAGCGTGCGTGGAGCGTAGGTCGGAGGGGTGACCCCCATCGCGCGGTCCAAGAAATGTAGAGCGCCGAGCCGATTTCCCTACCAGTTCTGCTCGACGCCACGGTAGGCGATTATCCCGAAATCGGAGAGCGTGTCGAGATATGCCACCTGGTTACGTGGGTAAACAATGGACCGCATGGAAATGCCGAAAGCAATCGGCGGCTCTTCGTCAAGTGTCCGGGACAGTGCCGGCAAGTCTTCGGCACTCGTGCCCTACGCGAGCTCCGCATCAAGAGAGATCATGCATATTCCAGGCATGCGGCGCGAATAGCCAGCCACGATGACCCGGCCAGATAATCCATGGTCTGATTCGCCCGCGATTTTGGTTAAGGTATTTTCATGCCACCGCGCAACTTGGCGGTCAACGGCCGGAGCAACAACCGCAGGTCAGCCGATCCTGGGATCAGCTCTCTCGCCGGCAGCCCGGTCGACTTGATGAAGCGGGACGATTGCAGTGCGGCCATGAGGATGTAGGTGGCGGTCGATGCGAGGGCGGCGCCCACCGCGCCCCATTGCGGAATCATCACCAGGTTGAGCAGGACGTTGGCGATCAGGGCGGTGATCGAGACGACGGTCATCGTCGTTGGCCGGTCGAGCCGTACGAGATGCTGCTCCAGTGGCCGGACCATCATCAGCGCGATCATTCCGGGTGCGAGCGCCATCAACGGCGCGACACTGCCGGCGAACGACTCGCCGTACACCAGAGGCACCAGCCATGGGGAGACGCAGACAAGGCCGACGACGAGGGCAGCCGAGACCAGGAGATTGAGCCGGAGTGCCCTGGCGGTGATGTGCTTGGCGTCGTTCACCTCACTGGCTGCCTGCTCGGGAAGAACCACCTGGTTGATCGTTTCGCCGGGGATGCGAGCGAGCGCGATGACGGTGACGGCGACGGTGTAGATGCCGACTGTCGCTGGGGAGTCCATGGCGTTGAGCAGCACGACATCGACGGTGGTGACCATGAGATACATGGCCACCCAGCCGACATGGTATCTACTGGAGAGGCTGAGCTGGCGCCGTACGAGATCGCCTGCACAGCGAAGCGAGATCGGCCGCAATATGCGCACGGCGAGAACGAACGGCAGCGCGGTCGACGCCGCCCAGCAGATGACCACATTCGTGAGGGTCACGTGACCGACGGCGGCGAGAGCCGCGACAGGCAGACACAGCACGAGCGCGCAGCAGAGATAATTCCGATTGAGCCGGTCCATCTGGGATTGCAGCATGAGGATGCCGTTGAGGTTGATGGCGGCGGCGCCGAACGGTACGGCGAAAAGAGCCAGCGCCCACAGCCAGCGCTCGCCCGGCCAGCCGACCACCGGCACCAGCAGGATGGCTCCCAGCGCGGAGACGGAGCCGGCGGCCAGTCCCAGGACCGCGCCGTTGGTCGTCAGAGATCGATGCCGGGACCGGTCGGACCACAAGGCGATCTGGGACTTCTCCAGCGAGAGATGTCCCACGACGATGGCGGCGCCGGCCACCGTGGTGATCACCGCGAAGATGCCTCTTCCCTCTGGCTGGAGGATGCGCGCGATCAGCAGACCGGTGACCAGGCTGCAACACAGCTGGACCGCACGCGTCACGAGCGTGCGGAAGACCACGCCCGCGACCGACTTCGTGGCCGCTATCTGGCGCATCGTTGTTCCAGCAGGCGACGGTGGAGCGCGACGTGTTCCGCGGCCCACAGGTTCTTGATCAATACGGCTCCGTTCAGCGACCGCCGCGAGAAGCCGTGATGATGGACGCCGATCCCGGCGGCGCGCAGGCCCGGCTGGGGGTCTCGCTGCGCAGTTCCCGTGCCAGAAGTGACTCTTTTCTTCGCGGCATTGCAGGACCTTTCGTTGATCTTCTTGATCGGTCGCATCATGGGCAGGGTCGCGTGGCTCCCTGCGCGCCGGCGCGGCCCCGGACGCCTCCTCACGCCGCACGTCGTTCAACGCGCATCGGGTCGGGCCGCGACATCGGCCACGATTCCGGCTATGCCGCACACGATGTCCCCGTACTACGGATGAGCGACATAGCGAGATCACTCAGAGGAATAGGCCATTACCCAGAGTAAGTGGCATGTGAGCCTTCGACGTGGAACGGTCGGGGTGTGTCGCCTCCGTCCGGCGCGGGGAGCCGGTAAGCGGCGTAATCACCGGCGCGGTACTGCAGTTCGGCGAACTCCTCCAGCCGGGAACCCGGCGGCAGGCGGCGTTCGTCCACGAGGAGCCACCGCACGCCGTACTGATCCCGCAGCCGCTGGACCGTGGCCGGCGACGGCGACAAGAAGACCGCGTCATTCGCCTTGAGCCGTTCCTGATCCCAGAAAGGCTGGTGCTCCTTCAGCTGCCCCGGCTTCCAGTTGTCCGCATTCTTCGCCGTGAACGCCCACCCTTCCACGAGCATGCGCCGTTCGGCCAGCGCGGACAGCCAGAACTGGCGACTGTCACATGGGGTCTCGAAGCCCCAGCGGCAGTGCACGTTCGTAGCGACCAGATCGTCCGTGGCCGAATGCCCGCGCACCCATCGCGCGGCTTCGAGCACGCCCTGCGGGAGCGCCGATACCGGAGGTGCCGGGTCCCGCGACAGCGCGCCATCACGTGACAGGACGGAGAGGACACGTACGTGATGGGCGGCGAGCAGTCCGATGACAGCCATCGCCGAGATCATGAGAGCCCACCCGCGCAACCCCGATCTCGCGACCACCAGGACAGTGGCTGCGAGGCAGACGATGGCCGCCAGCGCGACGTACGGCAGATAGAGGACCGTATCCGAGCGGCCAGGGTCGAGCGGCGCTCGGACGCCGCACAGGACGGGAATCGCGTAGGCGATGCCCAAGCCCGCCCCTGTCGCGCACAGGGTCATGCGGAGCGGCACGCGTGCCCGCCGCAGAATGACGAGAGCCCCGAACACCGCGATGATCGCAAGGCAGGGATAGGACCCCCACAGGAAGAAGACCTGGCTCCTGCCCGGGTGATCGAACATGACCATGGAGCCGAGACCCGCGGCGGCTACGCCGAGCATGAGCACCACGTCGGAACGAACCAGCAGCTTTGGCCGGCTCAACAGACCGAGCACCGGGCTCCAGGTGACGGCCCACGCCACCAGATACACCGCCGCGATGCCGAGCAAGGACGTCATCGGGGGCTGGACTTCCACTGATGAGCCGGTCAGGTCCTGCCAAATGGTCCCCATGAAGGAGAAGGGCGAGATGAGCAGCCCCTGCCGTCCCCCGCCGTAGAGCACGAACTGGGCGAAGAGCAGGCACGCCCCGACCATCACGAGCGCGGCGAGCGCCGGCGCCAGCGACCGGCGCCGCCTCCACGCCGCGACCGCCACCAGTCCCACGGCGAGCATGGGCAGGTATGTGGCCTTGGCGCCCATCACCGCCATGAGGAAGACCCCCAAGAGGAGCCATAGCGCGAGGTCGTTCCTCCGTCGCCCGAGCAGGTCGATCGCAATCAGGACAACCGGCACGAAGAGCAGAGCACCGAAGGTGAACGTGGGACTTTCCCAGGCGGCATCGTGAATGCCACCCCAGGTGAACGTCGCGACCGAACCGAGGTACAAGCGAGGCGGACCCACACAGAGGGTGGCCACCACAGCGAGCACGGGGCCCTTCCACGACTTCATCACCCGCCGCGCGAGCATCGCGACCAGGACGACGAACGCGGCCAGCATGGGCAGCACACCCAGGCGGAGCAGCAGCACCAGCGGTTCCACCCCGCTGATCCAGCTGGCGGCGGCCCAGTGGGCGTAAACGAACCAGTGATAGAGAAGCGGCTCGCCGGCAACTATGACGCTCGTGGGCGGCATGTGATGTTTCAGCTCACCGATCAGACCGAGGTGAAATGTCGCGTCATCGGAATACTTGGCCAATGCCGGCCAGGTGAGCGGTCCGGTGCCGAAGTGGCTGTAAGCGCTCTTGGCCACCAGATAACAGACGATCAGCGCGAGCGCCCATGACCACCAGACGGGTGTGGCCGGCCGGGTCCCGGGCTTCCAGTGCGCACGGAGCCTGGGGACGAGGAGGAAGGCGACGAGCGTGGCGACCGGCCACGCAAGGACGAGCAATGGGAAGCCGACCGCCCTGGCCGGAATGTAGACCGCCAATTCCACGGCGAATCCGAGCGCCAGGCCGAGCGCCATCTCTTCCGCCAAAGTACGCGTGCCACCATATAGAGCACGGATCAGCAGCACGCCCGGAAGCACAAGACAAAGCACAAGATAGGCGCCATAGGAAGCCAACTCCGGGACGGAGACGCCATATCGATACACCACGGCTGTGCTGAAACCGAGCGTGAGCACTCCCGGCAGCCAGGCGAACGCGCGTCGCGGCCACCCGGAGCGAACAGAATGCCGCCTCGCCTCGACGGGCAGGATCGGTGGAGTGTTTCTCGGTGATCCGGGCGCATAACCTCGTTGCGATGTGGCCATGGACGAAGTCTGGCCGTGCCGGCGATCAACGTGCGTCCGCGCACCCGGCGCTGTGCAGAGTCCTTGCCATTCTCTAACAAGATCGTGAGCGAGTAAGCAGGCCCAGCGGGTCGCTTCGGTGACACCGGGGCATCCGGCCAGGCGTAGCTCTTGCCACTCCTTTATGCGGGAAGAATGCCCGGGCCAACACGAATCCGCGCGGTCCGGCCGTTTCGGGTTCGCAGGTTTAGGCCGCAAGAAGTGACGGCAAAAACATTGGATCGTGCGGCTACCCACAATGTTCCCCGGCGGGCCGCGTTGTCAGACTCTTGCCCATCTATCTGGCAACGGCCGCGGATGGGGACCGGAGGGTTCGTGCGACACAACCAGGAGAGTGCCAGTCGCTGGATGCGGCGGCTGCTGCGGACGGCGCTCGTCGGTTTCGGCGGCGGCGCGGTGTCGTTGATCAGCTTGCTGGGCCCCGACTCGTCGCCGGCGCCGCCCGCGCCGCCGCCGGCGACGGCGACGGCGACGACGCCCGCGGACCATCCAACCGCCGCAGAGCAGCCGTACAACCAGCTCTCCGAGACGGCTTTCCCGAACCTGCCGGGCAGGAAACCACGGGACGACACCGCCGCGTTCCGCAAGCGGATCAGAGCCGCGACCGCGCAGGCTGCGAAAAGTGCGAAAAAGCGGGCCGAGTGCCCGCCGGACTCCGTCATCTGCATCGAGAACAGCCTGCCCGGCAACCCGCCGAGCCAATGGGACCTGGTCACTCAGAACGGCATCCCCGGCTACCCCACGCGGATCAGCGTGAACAAGGGCGAGACCATCGGGTTCAAGGTGAACACCGGTGCCACGGACTACCGTATCGAGATTTTCCGGCTCGGCTACTACAGCGGCATGGGCGCCCGGCTCATGGCGACCGTCCAACCCTCCGTGCCGCTTCCCCAGACACAGCCCCCGTGCCTGGAGGACACGACGACCGGTCTGGTCGACTGCGGTAACTGGGCCGTGTCGGCGTCGTGGACGGTGCCGGGCACTGCCGTCTCAGGCGTCTACATCGCCAACCTGCTCAGAGAGGACGGCGTCCCCCACGAGAGCCAAATGCTCTTCGTTGTACGTGACGATGCCAGGGACTCCGAGCTCCTGCTCCAGACCTCCGACTCCACCTGGCACGCGTACAACATGTTCGGCGGCAACAGCCTCTATATCGGTTCGCCGGCGAACCGGGCGTACAAGGTGAGCTACAACCGCCCCTTCGACACCCTCCACAGGTTCTTCAACGACGAGTACCCCATGGTGCGCTGGATCGAGGCCAACGGCTACGACGTCAGCTACACCACCAACGTGGATACGGCCTCCAGGGGTCCAGAACTGCTGGATCACGAGGCCTTCATGTCGTCGGGCCACGACGAGTACTGGTCCAACGACATGCGGGACAACGTCCAGGCCGCCAGCAACGGCGGGACCCACCTCGCCTTCTTCTCCGGGAACGAAGTCTTCTGGAAGACCCGCTGGGAGCCGAGCATCGACGGCACCAGCACCCCCTTCCGCACGCTCACCTGCTACAAGGAGACGCTGGCGAACGCCAAGATCGACCCCTCCCCGCAGTGGACGGGGACCTGGCGTGACCCGCGTTTCTCCCCACCATCGGACGGCGGCAGGCCGGAGAACGGGCTCACCGGGACGTTGTTCCGCATCAACGGCCGGGTGAGACACTCCATCACTGTGCCCGCGGAGTTCGCCGCCATGCGACTGTGGCGCAACACGTCGGTGGCCAACCTCCAGCCTGGGCAGGAGGCCGTCTTCCCGGCGGGCACGCTCGGCTACGAATGGGACGAGGCCCCCGACGACCAGTTCACCCCAGCCGGCCTGGTGAGGCTCTCCAGGACGACCTTGACGGAACCGACGCGTTACCTGCTCGACTTCGGCGGCACGTACGGATCAGGAACCGCCACTCACAGCCTGACGCTCCGCCGGAACTCCGCTGGCACCTATGTGTTCGGGGCCGGGACCATCCAGTGGTCATGGGGTCTCGACGCCGTCCACGACAATCCGGGCACGCCCACCGACATCCGCATGCAGCAGGCGACGGTCAACCTCCTGGCCGACATGGGCATGCAGCCCGCCAGCATCCAGTCGGGTCTGGTGCCCACGACGCCGTCCACCGACACGGCGCCGCCCACTTCGACGATCACCAATCCGGCGAGCAACGGCGTCGTCTCGACGGGGACGGTCGCCCAGATCCAGGGCACCGCGACCGACACGGGAGGCGGCGTCGTGGCCGCGGTCGAGGTCTCCGTGGACGGCGGCAACCAGTGGCGCCAGGCGGTGGGCCGGACCAACTGGCAGTTCGACTGGACGCCGGCCAGCACGGGCCCAGTGACGATCATGGTGAGAGCCGTCGACGACATCGGCAACCTCCAGGGGACGCCCACGCAGCGGACGGTCACAGTCGCCCTGAACTGCCCGCCGTGCACCCTGTGGCCGTCCACAACCGTGCCGGCCGTCACCTCGCAGAACGATCCGAACGCCGTCGAACTCGGCGTGAAGTTCCGGACCACCAGCCCGGGATATATCCGCGGGATCAGGTTCTACAAGGGATCGGGCAACACGGGAACGCACGTCGGCAACCTGTGGACCGCCACGGGCCAGCTGCTGGCCACCGCGACGTTCAGCAACGAGACGGCGTCGGGCTGGCAGCAGGTCAACTTCTCCACGCCCGTCCCCCTCACTCCCGGCACCACGTACGTGGCCTCCTACCACGCCCCGAACGGGCACTTCTCGGTGAACCGGAGCTACTTCACCACGCCGCGCACGAGCGGCCCGCTCACCGCTCCCGCCAGCGGAACGGTCGGCGGCAACGGCGTCTACACCTACAGCGGGACGAGCACATTCCCGACCAGCAGTGTCGGCCAGAGCAACTACTGGGTGGACGTGGACTTCGCGCCGTCGAACAGCCTCTGGGACGACTCGACAATCCCCTCGTTCATCTCCGGCGACACCCAGGCCGTCACGCTCGGCGTCAAGTTCAGGGCGTCCACCAGCGGCATCGTGCAGGGCATCCGCTTCTACAAGGGCACGCAGAACACCGGCACCCACATCGGAAGCCTGTGGGGCACCAACGGCCAGCTCCTCGCCAGCGCCACCTTCACCAACGAGACCGCGTCCGGCTGGCAACAGGTGACGTTCTCCGAACCCGTCGTCATCGCCGCCGGCACCACGTACGTCGCCTCGTATCACACGACAGTCGGCCGGTTCGCCGCCACGTCCAACTACTTCGCGAACAGCTACGCGAACGGCCCGCTCACCGCTCCCGCGAGCGGAACGGTCGGTGGCAACGGCGTCTACACCTACGGGGCCGCGAACACGTTCCCAAGCAGCACCTTCAGCGCCAGAAACTACTGGGTCGACGTGGTCTTCGTGCCGTCGAACAGCCTCTGGGACCTCTCAACGGTGCCGGCCACCCAGTCCTCGGACAACAGGGCGGTCACCCTCGGCGTGAAGTTCCAGGCGACCAAGAGCGGCCTGGTGCGGGGCGTCCGCTTCTACAAGGGCCCGCAGAACACCGGCACCCACACAGGAAGCCTGTGGACCACGGGCGGTCAACTCCTCGCCAGCGCCACCTTCACCAACGAGACCGCATCCGGCTGGCAGCAGGTGGCCTTCTCGACGCCCGTCGCCATCAGCGCCAACACCACCTACATCGCCTCGTACCACACCCCGACGGGATTCTTCTCCGTCAACAGGCCCTTCTTCACCACGCAGTACGTCAGGGACCCCCTCGTCGCGCCGTCGGACGCCGCGTCGGGCGGCAACGGCGTCTATACCTACGGCGCGACGAGCACCTTCCCGACCAGCACATTCAACGCGAGCAACTACTGGGTGGACCTGGTGTTCTCACCCTGACCGAGGCTCGGCGGGAACGCGGCGGACCCCGCGTTCCCGCCGAGCTCGACACACGAAGCGGCCCGGCATGCGCACATGCCGGGCCGCGATCGCGAGAGTGAGCGGTGGGTACGGCTCAGCCGGCCGCCTGCTGCAACGGCCGCCACCACGACTCGTTCTCCCGGTACCAGCGCACCACCTCGGCCAGCCCGGCGTCGAAGCCGACCAGAGGCTCGTAACCGAGGGCACGCAGCTTGCCGCTGTCGACCGAGTAGCGCCGGTCGTGCCCGAGCCTGTCCTCCACGTGGGTGACCATCTCCCAGCCGGCGCCGAACGCGTCCAGCAGCAGCTGGGTGAGCTCCTTGTTGGTGAGCTCGACGCCGCCGCCGATGTTGTACGTCTCGCCGGCCGAGCCCTTGTCCAGCACGAGCTGAATGCCGCGGCAGTGGTCGTCGACGTGCAGCCATTCGCGTACGTTGCCGCCGTCGCCGTACAAGGGCACGGGCAACCCGTCGATCAGGTTGGTGACGAAGAGCGGGATGACCTTCTCGGGGTACTGGTACGGGCCGTAGTTGTTCGTGCAGCGCGTCACGCGGACGTCCAGCCCGTAGGTCTGGTGGTAGGCGCGGCACAGCAGGTCGGAGCTCGCCTTGGCCGCGGAGTAGGGCGAGTTGGGGAGCAATGGCTCCAGCTCGGTCCACGAGCCCGCGTCGATCGATCCGTACACCTCGTCGGTGGAGACCTGGATCACCGTCCGCACGTCCGCCTCGAGCGCGGCCTGCAGCAGCCGCTGGGTGCCGTACACGTTGGTGAGGACGAAGTCGCCGGGACCCGTGATCGACCGGTCGACATGTGTCTCGGCGGCGAAGTTCACAATGACGTCATGGCCCGGCACCAGGCCGGCGAGCAGCCGCGCGTCGGTGATGTCCCCGTGGACGAAGGCGTAGCGCGGGTGCCCGGCCACCGGGTCGAGGTTCGCCGGGTTGCCGGCGTAGGTGAGCTTGTCCAGCACCGTCACGTGGGCGCCCTCGTAGCCGGCGTGGCGGCCGGACAGCAGCGATCGTACGTAGTGGGAGCCGATGAATCCGGCGCCGCCCGTGACCAGGATCCTCATGCGCGCACCTGGATCTTGCTGTGGTCGCCGACCATGAGCTGGTTCATGTTGGGCAGGCCCGTGGCCCGGGTGACCTCGACGTTGCGGCCGATGAGGGAGTTGGTGAGGCCGGAGACTCCGCGGATGGAGGACTCCCCCAGGATGATGCTGTATTCCACTTCGGCCCCTTCCAGCACGCAGCCCTCCCCGACGGAGGTGTAGGGGCCGATGTACGACCCGATGATCTTGGTGTTGGCGCCGAGGACCGCGGGACCGCGGACCACCGAGTTCTCGACCACGGCGCCGGGCTCGATGACGACGCGCCCGGTTATCTCGGAGAGCCCGTCCACGGTCCCCTTGATGTCACGCTCGACGGTCTCCAGGACGATGCGATTGCACTCCAGCATGTCCTGCAGCCGTCCGGTGTCCTTCCAGTAGCCGCTGACCAGGTGCGAGTGCACGCGATGGCCGTTGTCGACGAGCCAGCGGATCGCGTCGGTGATCTCCAGCTCGCCACGCGCCGACGGGCTGATGGCGCGGACCGCGTCGTGGATCGCGGGAGAGAACGTGTAGACGCCGACGATGGCGAGATCGCTGCGCGGGTGCTCCGGCTTCTCCTCCAACCCGATGATCTCCCCGTCGGGGCCGAGTTCCGCGACTCCGTAGAGCTGCGGCTCGGCGACCTTGGTGAGCAGGATCTGGGCGTCGTAGTCGGCCCTTCGGTAGGCGTCCACCAGGTCCGCGATGCCGTTCACCAGGAAGTTGTCCCCGAGGTACATGACGAACGGCTCGTCGGCGAGGAATTCCCTGGCGATCAGCACGCAGTGCGCCAGCCCCAGTGGTTCCTCCTGCGGGAGGTAGGTCACCTCCAGGCCGAACCTGGAACCGTCCCCCACCGCCTCCCGCACCTCCCGGGCGGTGTCACCGACGATGATCCCGACCTCGGTGATGCCGGCGTTCCTGATCGCCTCGAGCCCGTAATAGAGCACGGGCTTGTTGGCTATGGGGACCAGCTGCTTCGCCGAGGTGTGGGTGAGCGGGCGTAGCCTCGTGCCCTTGCCGCCCGCCAGAACGAGTGCCTTCATCGCTTCTTGAACCCTTCCGCGAAGAACGCATGGTGGACTGGAACTCTGTCCACTCGAATGTATGGGCCGCGCGAATTGCCGGGGCCGTACGGCACCTTCCCTTTTGCCGAAGGGCTTGCCATATGTTGCCGACTTTAGAGAGTTCGCCCGACCCTCGTCACACCGGCACCGGCGTGCTGGAAACGATCTTCAGGAACTCGTCGTACGAGCGGATGTAGTCGTCGGGGTCGTAATGGTGCGAGGCGAACACCAGGAGCACGGCGTCCGGCGAGTAGCGATACTGGGTACCCCAGATCATGGCCGGCATGTGAACGCCGCGGCTGGGGCGGTCGAGGGTGATCTCGCGCCGGTTGCGTCCGTCGTCGAGGAGGACGCCACACGAGCCGTGCACGCAGATGAGGAACTGCTCGCACCGCTTGTGCGCGTGCTCGCCCCGCACCTCCCTGCTCGGCACGTTGAAGACGAGGAAGTAGCGCGCGGGCGTGAACGGCAGCTCGCGCTCGAACTCCCCGACCGACAACTCGCCGCGCAGGTCCTTCGCCACGCGGAGCTCGTGCATGCTCGCGCTCCCCACACCCAGCCCCACACTGCCGGGCGATCGGGCGCCATCGACGCGCGGCGGAACGCCGGGATCCTCCTTGTCCGCGACGTAGCCCGTGATCCTGGCGGGGTTGCCGACCACGATCGCGTTCGGCGGCACTGACCGCGTCACCACCGCCCCCGCGCCCACCATCGCACCGGTGCCGATCTCGACTCCGGGCAGGATGGTGCTGTTGGCGCCGATGGAGGCGCCGGCCCTGACGACGGTACGGTCGAACGACGCCGGATAGACCTTGCTGCGCGGGAACCGGTCGTTGGTGAACGTGGCATTGGGGCCGATGAAGACGTCGTCCTCGACCGTGATCCCGTCCCAGAGCTGGACACCGCACTTGACGGTCACCCGGTCGCCCAGCACGACGTCGTTCTCGACGAACACCCCGTCGCAGATGTTGCACTCGCGACCGATCCGTGCGCCCGGCAGGACGTGCGCGAACGCCCAGACCCGCGTGCCCGCGCCGACCGTGGCGCTCTCGCACAGGGCACGCGGATGGATGTAGGCGTCGTTCATGACCGCCCGCCGGTAAAGAGGAGGCCGGCGTCGTCGCCGACGCCGCTGCCGGGCGATCCATCGAAAGAGCGCGCGGTGCGCACGAGAGCCAGCGGCCGTCGCTTCGTGTTCTCATAGCTTCGCCAGGCGTAGGACCCGATGAAGCCCACGCCCAGCGTGTTGAGCGCGCCGAAGAACGTGATGACCACGATCGTGGCCGCGTAGCCCGCCGCCTCGATCTGGCCTGCCAGCCGCATGGCGATGACGAAGATCGCCAGGCACCCGGCGATCAGGAAGCCCAGGAGGCCGATGACCGTGAGGATGCGGATGGGCAGGTCAGTGAAGGCGAAGACACTGTCCAGGAGATAATTGATCTTCTTGGTGAACGTCCACGAGCTCTTCCCGTGCGCCCGTTCCCGCCGCCGGTACGGCACTTCGCTGCGCCGGAAGCCGAGCCAGTACACGAGCCCCACCAGCGAAGTGTTGGCCTCCTCCAGGCCGAGCAGCTCATCGCGGATGCGCTGGTTGCAGCCGAAGACGTCGACCCCGCCCGCGGGGATCTCCGGCAGGACGAAACGCCGGTAGAAGCGCCAGAAGAGATTGGCGGACAGCCGCGACATCCCCGGGTCGTCCCGGCTCTCGCGCACACCCACCACGATGTCGGCGACGTCGTTCACGAGCCTGTCGAGAAACGTGATCACCAGGTCGGGCGGCTCCTGGAGGTCCGCCGCCATGACCGCGAAGTAGTCACCCTTGGCGGCTCGCAGACCCGTGCGGATGGCGGCGAAGGAGCCGAAGTTCCTGGCGTGCAGCAGCAGCTGCGATCGGAACGGCGCCTGCGGCAGGGCCGCCCTGAGCAGGTCGAAGCTGTTGTCGGGGCTTGCGTCCACCACGAAGACGAACTCCACCGGCATGCCGTGACGTTCCGCGACGGTCGCGCTGATGCCGGTGAACTCCGCGATCAACTGCGGGACGAACTCCGCGTTGCGGTACACGGGCACGATCACCGAGAGCATGGCCTCACCACGTGTTGATACTCGAGATCACGCGCGTGACCTCGGCGTCGGAGAGTTCGGGATAGCAGGGGAGCGTCACGATCGAGTCCGCCAGCTCGTCCGTCACCGGGAGACCCGGGCGGAGCCCGTGACCGGAGAGCAGGAGCTGGCGGTGGTCGGGAACGGGATAGTGCACGTCGGTCGCCACACCCGCGCCGGCGAGCCGGGCACGGAGCTCCGCACGATCGTCGCAGACGACCGTATAGAGATGGGCGACGAACTCCTCGCCGTGGACGGGCGGGCACTGGACCCGCGGGTGGGCGATCTCCTGCGAGTAGCGGGTCGCGATGTCCCGGCGCCGCCGGTTCCAGCCGCCCAGGAAGGGCAACTTGGCGCGCAGCACGGCCGCTTGCAGCTCGTCCAGGCGGCTGTTGCGGCCCCCGCCCCGGCCGACGCGGTACTTCGACTCCCATCCGTACTGCCGCAGCCGCCTCAACCGGGTGGCCACGCCCGCGTCGCCGGTGACCACGGCGCCGCCGTCGCCCAGCGCGCCGAGGTTCTTCGTCGGGTAGAAGCTGAACGCCGCGGCCACGCCGAAGCCACCCGCCCGCCGCCCGCCCCGGACGGCGCCGTGGGCCTGCGCGCAGTCCTCGAGCACCGGCACGCCGGCCCGGGCCGCGATCGCCAGGACAGCCGCCATGTCGTGCAGGAGGCCGAACAGGTGGGTGACCACGATCGCGTCCAGGCGCTCGCCGGCCACGACCCGCTCGAGCTGGGCCAGATCCATCAGCTTCGTGTCCCTGTGGACGTCCACGAACACGGGCCGGGCACCCAGGGCCAGCAGGGCGGTGGTCGTGTAGAAGCCCGCGTTCGCCACCGTGGCGACCCGGCTGCCCGCGCCGACGCCGAGCGCGCGAAGCCCGAGCTCGATGGCGTCGGTCCCGTTCGCGACACCCACGCAGTGGGCCGTGCCGCAGTAGTCGGCGAAGTCCCGTTCGAAGGACTCCCCCTCCTCCCCCAGCACGTACCATCCGCTCTTGAGTACGCGCTCCACGGCAGCCTGTACGGCGCCCTGCGTCGAGCGTGCGTGCCGGACGAGATCATTGATCAGGACGCGGTCCGCCGCCTCACCTGGCCCCGCGCCGAGGCCCTCCGTGGAGGGGGGCGGCGAATTTCCGTCAACAGGATGCATCGTCGGGCCTTTCCTGCGTGCGGCGGTCGAGGCTGCCCAGACAGCCGAACCCCATCTAACGCCGCTCCCGGTGGCACGAGCCGCGTCCGGCGCGCACCGGCGGCCACTCCTTGCCGAGCCATTACCAGCGGCTTGCTGAGCATGCAGGCCGCGAAACGGCCGACACCAAGAAAGCGGAAATAGCGCGAAATAGCATGAGATGCGGCCGGAGAACTATCCACCAGGCGAAATTCTACTTTCGCTACTGGCCTGCGGGGAACTGTCGAAGTAAAGTCATTTAACTGCACCCTAATAGGGGTCCGCATGTCATCGTCAAGCACTCAAAAAGGACGAATGGCGATATCGGTCTTTATATATAGGCCGCTCGAAGAGTCAGCGCCGGACGTTCCGTGAGTACCACCAAGAAGTTGAGTCCTATGCACAATCCTCGGCCCATCCATGGGGCAACCAGCCAGTCCGCCGGCACCATCCGCAAGACCACGCCCGACGGGAAGTCACCTCACCGTCGCCGGTTCCGCTCCCTCCTCGCAGTGCTGCTCGCGACCGTCCTGGCGACCGGAACAGTCGTCGTGACACCACTCGCCACGCGCGCCGCCACGGGTCCGGTGAATCTCGGCGACGCCGAGCCCTTCGCGGTGCTGGCGGGATCGGCGGTGACGAACTCGGGTCAGACCGCGATCACCGGTGATCTGGGCGTGAGCCCGGGCACCACGGTGTCGGGGTTCCCGCCCGGCACGGTGAGCGGCACCATCCACACGAACGACTCCACGGCGATCGCCGCCAAGGCCGACGCGCTGATCGCCTACAACGACCTCGCCGGCCGTCCGGTCGACAGCACCATCCCCCCCGCGCTCGGCGGCACGACCAGGACCCCCGGCGTGTACACGTCCACCAACGGGACCTTCAGCATCAGCGGGACACTGACGCTCGACGCCGAGGCCGACCCGGACGCGGTCTTCGTTTTCCGGGCGTCCTCCCTCGCGGCGGCCAACGTCAGCAACATCAACCTGGTCGGCGGCGCCCAGGAGAAGAACGTATTCTGGCAGATCAGCGGCACGGTGAGCCTGGGCACGTTCTGCACCTTCCGCGGGAACGCGCTCGCGTCGGGCTCGGCCTCGGTCGACTCCGGGGCGGCGGTGTTCGGCCGGGTCTTCTCGCTCAACAACGCGGTCACGCTCCAGGGCACGGGCGGCATCCCGGCCACGCGGGTCAGCCTGCCGGATCGCCCGCCCACCACCACGGCCCTGTCCTCGTCGCGCAACCCCTCCACCACCGACGACACCGTCACCTTCTCCGCGACGGTCGACGGCGGCTCCGAACCGGTGACTCCTCAGGGCGACGTGGTCTTCAAGGACGGCTCGACCGTCATCGGCCAGGACCGTTTCGACGGCGAGACTCCCGCCGCGGTGACTGTCCCGGACTTCACCGCGGGACAGCACCACATCACCGCCGTCTTCCTGGGCGGCATCACCTTCAACGGCGAAGAGGCGATCAATTTCGCGCCGAGCACGTCGAACGTCGTCGTCCAGAACGTGACGACCTCGCTCTGGAGCGATTCCACGACACCTGCCAACCAGTCGACGGACAACCGCGCCGTCACCCTCGGCGTCAAGTTCAGGTCGGATGAGAGCGGGCTCCTCCACGGCATCCGCTTCTACAAGGGCCCGCAGAACACCGGCACCCACACCGGGAGCCTGTGGACCGCCGGCGGGCAGCTCCTGGCCAGCGTGACCTTCACTGGCGAAACCGCAACCGGCTGGCAGCAGGCCTACTTCTCCACGCCGGTCGCCATCAACGCCAACACCACCTACATCGCCTCGTACCACACCCCGACGGGATTGTGGTCCTACAACCGGCCGTACTTCACGACCGCGTTCACCAACCCTCCGCTCACCGCGCTTCAGAGCGGCTCGCAAGGCGGTAACGGCGTCTACACCTACGGCGCGACGAATTCCTTCCCCACGAGCACGTTCAACGCGAGCAACTACTGGGTCGACGTGATGTTCACGCCTGGGGACAGCCTGTGGAGCGACTCCGCGACCCCGTCCGGCCAGTCGTCGGACGACAGGGCCGTCACCCTCGGCGTGAAATTCAGATCCAAGTCGAGCGGGCTCGTCCAGGGCATCGAATTCCACAAGGGCCCGGACAACACCGGCACCCATGTCGGAAGTCTCTGGACCACCGGCGGGCAGCTCCTGGCCAGCGTGACCTTCACCGGCGAAACCGCAACCGGCTGGCAGCAGGCCTACTTCTCCACGCCGGTCGCCATCAACGCCAACACCACCTACATCGCCTCGTACCACACGACAGCCGGATTCTGGTCCTACACCCGGCCCTACTTCACGTCGGAACGCACCCGTGGTCCCCTCACCGCCCTTGAAGACGGCTTCCAAGGCGGCAACGGCGTCTACACCTACGGCGCGACGAATTCCTTCCCCACCAGCACCCACAACGCCAGCAACTACTGGGTCGACCTCATTTTCGTCTCGCCCTGATGATCGCCGATGGGGTCACCGCTAGTTCTTCGGAGGGGGGACGGCGGTGAACCCATCGCAGTACGTGGTCCCCCAGGCCGGCCCCGGTGGCGGTGGTGGAGCGGTCAGAATGCACTTCGTCTGAGCGAGACCGCCGACCGAGGTCGTCACTGTGATCAGCAGGCTGCTGAGGGGCTGGGCGAGCTCGGTCAGCGAGACGCCGACCACGCCCTCGGGATACCCCGGCACCGACGCGAGACTGTGCCATGCCCCCGGCAGGGGCGTGCGCGGGTCCAGGATCCAGACGATGCCATCCGAGACGTACGCGGTGAAGTTCGTGTCGAACGGCGGGAACGTCAGGGAGACGAGCGTCGAGTCGACCGCGCTGCTCGACCCCGGCAGGCCCTGCGGCCCTCTGGGCCCTTCCGGTCCTGCCGCGCCTTGTGGTCCTGCCGGTCCTGCCGGTCCCGCCGGTCCTGCCCGTCCTGGGAGGCCTTTCGCGCCTGCGGGGCCCTGTGGACCTGCGGGACCTCGCTCCCCATCGAATCCCCGCGGACCGGTGTCGCCTTCCGGGCCCCTGGGTCCGCGCGGTCCCATCGGCCCTATCGGCCCTATCGGCCCCCGCAGTCCTCGCGGTCCGCGGAACACCCGCACGCATGAACCATGCCGGCACACGCGGCAGCGTCTCCCGTGACACCGCCAGGGAGCCGCGAGGTGCCCCTGTTTCATCTGCAGGCCGGAAACGGCCGCCGGCACCGTCCCGGCGACCGAGCCGGCCCGCGCGGCTCCCGCGTCCACCACGCCCCATGTCTCACAGGCCAGAATCAATGCGATGGCCGACATACTGCGGCGAGAAATCACGATGGCCCCCTTTCTAACGTGCCCGAAATACCCCGACACCAAATGGGCGACGCCTGATATGGACTACGTTGCCGGCAAACAGCGGCCATCCTTCGACAAAGGCGTCCGACCTGTCCGCATATAAGATTACTTACCGCCGATCAAGCACTTGTTGCGTTATGACCGGCGACTCGCTCGGCGCGAAGAAGACCCAGGCCTCGAAGACCGCGGTCCCGCCGTTCACATAAACCGCGTGGATTTCGTGCACGCCCCTGGTGAGTTCGGATGTAGTGAACCGCGCGACACCAGTCGTGTCGGCGTAGGCCTCGCCGATGATGGTGGTGCCCTCCATGAAGAGCACCGTCCCCGTGGGGCGGTGCCCCTGCACGTTTCCGCTGACCGTCGCGGTGAACGTGACGGGCTCCCCGTTGCGTGACGGATTGGGGGAAGAGGTCAGGGACGTCGAGGTAGGCGGGTTGTCCGGCAAGGTGACCCGGGTGGCGGGCAAGATGTCGGTGCCTTCGAATCGGAGTTCATCGTTGAGCGCCATGGTGCGGCCGTAGACCGCCGTGCCGTACGACACCCTGATCGAGTTCCACACCAGGAGGTTGCCGCGGAAGGTGGAGTACTTGCCAAGGCTCGCGTCGTCGCCCACCTGCCAGAAGACGTTCTTCGCCTGGGCGCCGTTCACCAGGTCGATGTTGCTCACCCTCGCCGTGGTCAGCAGGGATTCGGCCTGGAAGATGAAGACGGCGTCCGGCTCGCCGCGGGCGTCGAGCGTGAGGGTGCCGTTGATGCGGAAGGTGCCGTCCGTGCTCTCGTAGACGCCGGGCAACAGGGTACGGCCACCGAGCTCAGGCGGGATGACGCTGTTGGCGGGACGTTCTTCCGCCTCCCGGTAGGCGGCGACCGCGTCCTCCTTCATCTCGGTGGCCTCGCTGTCGCCTAGGTAGATCTCTCCCTGCACCTCCCCGGGCGGGAAGCCGATCAACTCGGTGCCCGGGCTCACGGCGAGATCGCCGATGATCGTGGTGAGATCCCTGTTGGTGATCTCTTCCCCGGCCATCGCCGCGCAGTCGTCAGCCTGTCCGAGTTCGACGGGGGGCTCCTGGCGCACGCGCGTGTCTGGGACCGCTGCGCCGAGCGTGCTCATCAGGAGGGCGCCGACGGCTGTTGCGGCCAGCCAGGACGAAGGCAGGGTCCTCATCATGCGCGCAAGTCTGGCGACCGGCCACGTCCAAACTTGCCCGGACATCGGTACGGGGCAATCTCCTTGCCACAGTTTGGGCATGCCACGACCTGGCGTCACCGCTGAACCGGCCCGCCGACCTGATAGACGCCGAAGTCGCCGGAGCGGTACCGCGGGCCCGCGAAGATCCCGAGGGCGGAGCCGGGCGCCAGCCGGCGTTCGTCCACGAGCAGCCATCGCACTCCGTAGCGGTCGCGCAGCCGCTGGACCACGTCCGCCGAGGGCTGCTCGAAGACCGCGTCGTTCGCCCGGATGCGCTCTCGATCCCAGAACGGGCGGCTGGTCACCGCCTCGCCAGGGCGCCAGCCGTTGGTGTTGCGTGCCGCGTAGGCCCATCCTTCGACCAGCACGCGCCGTTCCGTCAGTGCCGCCGTCCAGTAGGCACGGCTGTCGCACGGGTTCTCGTGGCCCAGACGGCAGTGCGTGTTGGTGGCCACGATGTCGTCGGGGGCCGAGTGGCCGCGCAGCCACCGGCTCGCTGCGAGGAGACCTGGAGGAACGTCCTGCGTCACGGCTTCGCCGTACGGATCCGGTGGCGTACGTGCGAGCCACGCGGCAGGCGTCCCTGCCCCTGTGACCAGGCAGATCGTCAACGCGAGCGTACGGCGCCCGCGCCGGCGGAGTGCGACCAGCACGACCACGCCGACGAGTGCGAGGTACGGCAGGTAGAGGGCCAGCCCATTCTGGCCCGGCCGCAGCGGGTTCCTGACGTCGAACAGCACCCGGATGGCCATCGCGATCAGCACGCCGGCGCCGCCCGCGACGGCGATGGCCCGGACTGTCAGACCCGCCTCCCGTACGGCGCGAGCCGCTCCCGCCACCGCCGCCATCGCGAGATAGGGACAGGCGGCCTGCAGGAAGTACCCCTGGGAGAGACCCGGGTGCCCAAGCAGCAGAAACGCCGCGAACCCGGCCAGACTCATGCCGAGGACGAGCACAATGGGGGTCCGCAGCAACTCCCGCGACCGCACGACCAGCCCCAGCACGCCGCACCACGTGATCGCCCCGCAGAGCACGCAGAGCCCGCCGACTCCGAGCGCCGCGCCCCAGGGCACCTCCGCCGACGCTCCCACGCCGGTCAGGTTCCGCCAGGTCACGCGCGTGATCGACAACGGGTCGAGCACGAGCCCCTGCCCCGCACGGCCGTACAGCAGCACATGCGAGACGGCCAGGCACGCCACGGTCAGCCCCAGTACGGCGAGCGCACGCCGTGGCAGCCTGCGCCACCGGACCGCCTCCACCGCCACGACCGCCACCATCCCCGCGGCCAGCACGGGCAGATACGTCGCCTTCGCCCCCATCACCGCCGACATCATGACCACCAGGAGCACCCAGCGCCCCCGCGCCGGTCCCGATCCCTGAAGAAGGTCGATGACCAGAAGCACGACCGGGGCGAACAGCAGAGCGCAGAAGACCTGGCTCGGGCTCGACCACGACGGCATGGACGCCCAGCTGAACACGCCGGCGACGCTGCCCGTGTACAGGCTGGGCGCCGCGACGAACAGCGTGCTCGCCACGGCGGCCAGCCCACCGGCCCACGACCCTGTGACCCGGCGGCCGACCACCCCCAGCAGCACGGCGAGCACGGCCAGCATGGGCAGGACGGCGAGGCGGAAGAGCAGCACCAGCGGCTCCACCCCCGTCACCCAGCTCGCCGCCGCCACATGCGCGTGGAGGAACCAGTGGTACGCCAGGGGTTCGCCGGCGACGCCTGGCACAGTGGGCGGCACGTGGTGCTTCACCTCCCCGACCAGGGCCAGGTGATAGGGCATGTCGACATGGGACGACGCCATCGCCGGCCAGGTGAGGGCATGGGCGTCGAAGAACCCGGCGGCTGTCCAGAGGACCAGGCAGATCACGGTCAGCGTGAGGGACCACGGCCACCAGCGCGGCGGGCGGGCGGTGCGTGGCCTGCCTCTCCAGTGGCCGCGCAGCCCCGGCACCGCGAGGAACAGCGCGTACGTGCTGATCGGCCAGGCCATGACCAGCAGGGGCACGCCGATCGCCCGGGCGGGGATATAGGTGAGCACCTCCAGTGCGTAGCCGAGCGCCACGCCCATGGCGAGTTCCTCGGAAAAGGTGCGCCCACGGTGGTAGAGCGCGCGGATCCACAGCAGGCCGGGCAGCGCCAGCCCCACCACCACGTAAAGGGCGAACCGCGCCAGGTCCGAGAGCGCGACGCCATAGCGGCCGCACACCCCTCCCACGCACACGACCAGGACGGCTGCCGGCGCCCATCGCAGCCATGGAGTGGCGCGCCTGTCCTTGACCGGCGATCCGCCGCCAGGCGCGAGGGACGTTTCCGAACGCGGCAAGAGCTCGACTTCGCTCATGCGCGCAAGCCTGGCGACGCCTGAACTCGCGGACAGCGCGAACGCCTGGAAAGCCGCGATGTCCTTGCCACCGCTTGGCAGCCGTTTTCCCTCTCGGCCATGGGGACACGCCGCCACACATTCGCGTGGCCAGGCGATCACGCAACGTAACATGAAGCAACTGTGAGGATGTGGCCGCTGTCGGGCGCGGTCATCCTATTTCGCCTATCGAACGGTCAGCTGCATGACTCTTCCGAAACAAGCGCCTCACGGCATCGATCCGGACATTCCCTGGAGTTCCGCGTTGCGCGGCGGAAGCGTGCTCGAATCCTGCAGTGGGGCTGTGCGTTCCACCGAAGTCCCTGCGAAACCGGGGCAATCGTGACGTTGTTCGGTTTCCTCTTCCGCTTCGGCGTCATCCAGCACGCGCCCGATGTCGAGCGCAAGCTTCTCCCGCTCGCCACGGCACTCGCGGCCGCCCCCGTCGTGGGGCCCTGCCTGGCCCGTCTGGTGCCCATGGTCATTCACCGATACCTGAACCTGCGCGACCCCGGGCACGCCGGCGCCTGCACCGCTGGACGACCGATCGGCGGCTGCGGAGCTTCTGTCGAACGGCATAGAGGGCTTTACGTGATCCGCGGCGTCAAATAGTCGGCCGCATTCCATCTCCAAGTGACGGGAGTCCAAATATGGGAGAGAAGCTAGTGGTCATCGGCCAGGGGTACGTTGGCCTGCCCCTGGCAATGCGAGCGGTTGAGGCGGGATTCGACGTCGTCGGCATCGACGTGGACCCGTGGCGGGTGAAGCGCCTGAACGCCGCCGAGTCCTACGTCGAGGACATCGGTGACGAGCAGCTGGCCGAGGCCCTGCGTTCCGGCCGCTACCTGGCCAGCGACGACTACGCGGACGCCGAGGCGTTCGACATCTGCCTGATCACCGTGCCGACGCCGCTCTGCGATGGGGCTCCCGACCTGCGCCACATCGCGTCGGCCGGCCGTTGCATAGCACCTCTGATACAGCCGGGCGCCACCGTGATCCTGGAGTCCACCACCTATCCCGGCACCACTCAGGAATACCTCCTGCCACTGCTGGAGGAAGGCTCTGGGCTACGCGCCCCCCAGGACTTCCACCTGGGCTACAGCCCCGAACGCATCGATCCGGGCAACGGCCGTTGGCAGCTGGAGAACACACCCAAGGTCGTCTCGGGCATCGACGAGCTCTCGCTGAAACGGGTACAGGACTTCTACCAGCGACTCGTGCAACGGGTCATCCCAGTGTCCACGCCTCAAGCGGCGGAGCTGTGCAAGCTGCTGGAGAACACCTTCAGGCACGTCAACATCGCCCTCGTCAACGAGCTGTCGATCTTCGCCCACCAGCTTGGCATCGACGTCTGGGAAGCCATAGACGCCGCCGCCACCAAGCCCTTCGGTTATATGCGCTTCACACCTGGCCCCGGCGTCGGCGGACACTGTCTGCCCATCGACCCCTCCTACCTGTCATGGGCCGTAAAACGGGGCCTCGGACACAACTTCCGGTTCGTCGAACTGGCCAACGACATCAACAACAGCATGCCCGACCAGGTCGTACGCCGGCTCGCCGTGGCGCTGAACGAGCGCGCCAAGCCCATCAAGGGCAGCCGGCTCCTCCTCCTCGGTCTCGCCTACAAGAAGAACGTCGGAGATTGCCGCGAATCGCCCGCCATGCACATAGCCCGATCGCTCTGCAAGCTGGGCGCCCAGGTCCGCGCCGCCGACCCGCACATCGACGACTACCAGCTCCCGCCGGGCGTCGAAATCGTCGAAGCCACGCGCGAGGAACTGGCCTCCGCCGACGCCGTGGCCATCCTCACCGATCACGACCACTTCGATTACGACCTCGTCGAGCAGATGAGCCCGTTCGTCTTCGACACCCGGAATCGCTGCCGCGGCCCCAACGTCGAGCACCTCTGACAAGCATCGCAGCTGACAAACAAAAAGAGGGCCACCCCGAAGGGTGGCCCTCTTTGCATAAGAATTGTGCGGCGATGACCTACTCTCCCACACCCTCCCGAGTGCAGTACCATCGGCGCTGAGAAGCTTAACTTCCGGGTTCGGAATGTAACCG
>NZ_JBITMP010000053.1:0-73690 GCF_044466425.1 Nonomuraea sp. NPDC049400 | reverse complement strand
CCCCGAAACCAGGCCTCTACCTGCGACAGCGGTCCTCGTCGAGGAATTGGACCGAGAAATGATCACGAGAAATCAAGCCGTGGATTCAAGCTCAGGCAACTGACGGAGGAGTGCGGGCTGCCGGTGGCGGCGGTCCCCGGGCTGTGACGCCTGGTACGGTAGGCGGCGATACGGCGGTGCCATCGCCAGCTCGCTCCTCGTTTATGGCGGCGGAGCTGTGCCTGAATGGATCGCACCGGCTTGATTCTCATGGGCGCGCCCCCTGACCATAGGGGTTTCGTGCTGAGCCTTTCGTGAGCTGCCTGTCGCTGATTGTGGTTGTCCGCTCATTCTCAGGCTAGGTTCTCGTGCCGCCCAGAGCCATTTCGTACACCTCTGGCTTGCCGGGCTTTCTTTGATAAAGCTTTGCCGATGGTGGCGACGTCGGACACATGTCCGCTCTTGTAGGGTGCCGGTCCATGACTAATGCTGTTCGTGGTCTTGAACTAGGCTTGTTTATTCTTTCCATGTCGTAGCGCTTCGCACGGCGGCGAAGTCTGCCACCCCCCTGCAACCGTGGGGACTCGGTTATGCGGTGACGGCCCGATCTCGTAGAAGCGGTGGACCACATCGCGCACGGTGTCCTCATCGGCCTGCACCAGGCGGGGATGAGCAGCAGGCTGAACGCCGACGCGAGCACGCCAAGAACGGCGCTTGCCACGACCCCGGCCATGGCCAGGATGATGGCGGCGGCAATGGCGATACGCATGGCCAATCCTCGATCGGGCGGCCGAAGCTGACGGCCTCCAGCACGGACCGCGGGGCTGTGGAGCGGAGGGCGGCGTCGGGACGTGCGCCGAGCGCGTCCTTGACGGTCGAGAACGCGATCCGCAGCGCCACGAACGCCGTGATCCGCCGCAGCCGCCCGTACACGATCATCCGGCCGTCACGGCGCAGCCGGTCCGCGCCTTTGTGCGAGCAGGCGGTGGCGGTTGACTCGATGGATTTCCGCCGTTGCGGATCCAGGATGGGCACCGCGATCGGCGTTCTTCGGCCCGTCATCCTCGCGTGGGGTGCAAGCTCGTGCTTCGATGTTGCTCTGTCAGTACGTCGCATGAATCGCACGATGAGAGGTCACCCATGCCAGATCTTGATGACCCGGCCGCCACGTTCCAGGAGTTCGACCGCGACGGGGACGGATACATAACGCGCGAGGAATTCGCGCTCGCCATGAATGCGCGCGGCGAGGAGGTCACCGCCGCCGAGCTCGACTCGATCTTCCATGCCTCGGACGAGCACGATGGGGACGTGGACGGGCGCATCTCGCTGGCGGAGTTCCTGGTGGCCTGGACCAAGTGACGGAGCGCTTGCCCCAACCTGCAGTTTCAGGTTGGAAACCCCTCACTGTCATTGCTGGGTTGGACCCACGGATGGTGGGTCCCTTCTGTGGAGGTGAAGGCTCATGATGGCGGCCGAGTCGAGCTTCCTTGCGCAGGGCGAGGTGGCGCTCGGATTGTGCGCACGTATTCGGCATGATCAAAGGCTGTGTTCGTCGCATGTGCGGGGGTCGTAGCGGGTTTTCAGAGGCCCGAATGCGCCCAGAATCAGGGCCTGGCCTGGGGAAACGTCGCCGAGATCATCCCGCATATGTCCCCTGATCATGGTCTCGTGGCTGCATGCGGGCACCGTCGGCTGCCTATCAAGGTCCGCCAAGAAAGGACCTGCGGCTGAGGAACGGCAGCTCGAGAGCTGAAATGCCTATGTAGGTGAGTGCCTCCGGCAGGATTCGAACCTAATGACCCGCTTTAGCGGTCAGGCGAGCGTTCCTAATGTTTTCCCAGGTCAGGCAGGTAGGGCGGGAGTCGGCAGAGCGAGATTGCGCACGTATTTGGCACAGCCAAATCTGTTCGGGCTGCTGCTGCACCGTCAGGTAGTCGACTGGTTGCCCGATGGAACCCTCCTTCGGGAGGGACATGCCATCGTCTCGCCGAGCCGGAGCGGCAGGACGAGACCATCCCCGTCTCCGAAAGGAGCAGCGGCCAGGCCGCGGGGACGAAACACGGCAGGCCGAGACAGAGGCCGGCATGAAGGGATTGTCCCCGCGTGCGCCGGAAGTACAGGTGGGCCTGGGGCAGCCCGACTCCCGCGTCCGGACCGTCCCCGTGTACACGGGAAGCACCCGGGCCGCCTCTTGGTGGCGGAACACCATGTCAAGGCGAGGGTGTTCGTAAATTCCCTGGAAAACCATTTATAATAGGCTGGATCGATCACGAACATTCCTCTTGGCCGGTCGCGCGCCGCTGCTGGTTGCGTTTAATCAATTCCGCGCGGTCAGCGTACCGTCCGCCGCCAATTGGACCAAGCGGCGGACCTGTTCGCGGGGCTCGATCGGATGCGGCGGCGGAGGCGGTCCTCATGAACGGAGACCTCGCCGACGACGGCGGTGCTCTCCACATCGGTGGCAACACTCATAGGGATTTTCCGCCCTGAAATGGCAGGTGGAAGTGCTGGTGTGAGTTTGGTGGGGAATGCTCGGGCCGATAGCGGCCGGGCTCAGGACCGTGTGATCACTTGTCGCCGTGTGATTTCTCCAGCTATTGACCTTGGAGCTCTCACAATCAGCGAACGCTCTGAGTCATCGCTCGCTTGGAGTGCTGTCCCCTGAGGTGCCCCTCCAGATCGGACGACATTAGGAGACAGCCGGTACCGCGATTAGCGTTCCGCGGTAGGACACGGGTGAAGCAAACTAGGCTGGTCCTTGTGGCTGTCATGTACCCCGTCATCGGCGGGCACCCCTTCAAGCCGGATGGATCTCCGATCCCGTCATCAAAACCCGGGCCTCAGACCGGCGGGAACGCAACTAATCCCGAGAGCCGGAAGAGGCGCGGCGCGTGGCCGAAATGACGGAAATGCCCGAAAATGACCCTCGCCGCATCGGCGACTTCGAAATCGTTGGGATGCTGGGGCAAGGCGGCTACGGGGCGGTCTACGCCGGGGTGGCCCCCGACGGAACCAAGGTAGCGATCAAGGCTCTCCGCTTCTCCGGCGCCGACACCCGTCTCCTCGAAACGCAGGTTGCGGCCGTGCGAAGAGTTGCTCCGTTCTGTACGGCGCGAGTGTTGGGGGTCACGCGGGCTGACAACACATTGTTCGTCGTGAGCGAGCTGATCGAGGGGCCGACTCTCTGGTCACGGGTGCACGATCAGGGGCCCTTGACTGGGTCGGCGCTCATGCGCCTGGCCATCGGCACGGCGACGGCCCTGGCAGCGATCCATCAGGCCGGGGTCGTTCACCGGGATTTCAAGCCGTCGAATATTCTCCTTTCGCCCGACGGGCCACGGGTGATCGACTTCGGAATCGCCCGGCTAACCGAGTTGACGTCCACGGTGCCATTTGCCGGCACGCCGAGCTTCATGGCTCCTGAACAGTTGCTCGGGGAGACCGTGGGACCGGAAGCGGACGTGTTCAGCTGGGCCAGCACGATGTACTTCGCCGCTACAGGCCGCTTCCCCTTCGTAGGGGCTAGTTTGCCTGCCACCATGCAGCAGATCTTGCATGCCGAGCCTGACGTATCGGGTCTCCCCGATGAACTGCGGGACGTGGTCTCCAGGGCGTTCGCGAAGGAACCGGCGCGCCGGCCCACTGCGGAACAGTTGCTCATGGCCCTGCTCAAAAGGTCAGATGAGAGTTCGGCTAAAGCGTTGAAGGTGTCGGCGGTGTCTGTCAGCGATGCAGTGCCGCAGGCACGGTTCGACCACGGCGTCCCGTCGGCATCCTTCCATTCCCCTTCGCGCGCCCGCTCGTCATGGGTCCCGCTGGTGGCGTCCACCGCGGTAGTGGGTACAGTGCTCGCAGGTACGGCTGTCCTGTCCGCGAGCTTGGTGTCGCAACCGGGTCGGGCCGATGTGAGTCCTTTGGCCGCCGTCATCTCTGCGATCTTGATCCTCTGCCTGGCAGCGGGCGTCGCCATTTCTTGGCGCCTTGCGCGTATTCGCATAAGCGTCCCGCGTACCCGCATAAAACGCGCTAACCGCGCGGTGTCCTTGATCAAGAAGGGCCGACGTCAACAAGGTGTTCAGCAGTTGCGCGCGCTCCTGCCTGAGCTTGAGCGGACCCTCGGCTCCGACCATCCCGACACCTTGGCCGTACGCAGCAACCTCGCCGCCCTCGACGCCGACCCCGATCAACTACGGGGCACCGTACGAACACTCACCCGCATCTTGGGAGCTGACCACGCCCAAACCCTCACCGCCCGCGCAAATCTCGCCCTGCTGACGCAGGACCCTGACTGGCCCGACCAGAGCGTGCAGGAATTGCGCGCGCTCCTGCTTGAGCTTGAGCGGACCCTTGGCTCCGACCATCCCGACACCTTGGCCGTACGCAGCAACCTCGCCGCCCTCGACGCCGACCCCGATCAACTACGGGGCACCGTACGAACACTCACCCGCATCTTGGGAGCTGACCACGCCCAAACCCTCACCGCCCGCGCGAACCTGGCCGCGACACTCGCACGCCACGGCGACGTGGCCGGCGCTGAAACTGAGCTTCGTGCGGTATTCGAACAGCGGAAACGGTTGCTCGGCCCAGATCACGCCGACACCAAGCGCACGGCCACCAGCCTCGACCATCTGCGTGGGGGCATAGGGAGCGGGGACGAGGTGAACCCGTGAGCGGCCGATTCCTGAAACCGCTCGCCGTCGCGGCCGTCACATCAGCGCTTGGTGTCGTGATTAATGTCGCCACCGATCTGAAGCACGACCCGAAGGCGTGGCTGGCAGTAGCGGCGCTCACGGTGGCGTCGGGCGTGCTGAGCGCGGTGTTTGACGGCTCAGCTCTGGGCGGACGTCTGATGACACGACAACGGGGCCGCTCCACGCGCCGAATGTCCAAGGTCCAAGGCATCGTCCTGCAGATCGAGGTGGAGGTCCGACCGGACGGTTCGCACGTCCATCGAACTTACGTGTACTCCGAACCCGTCGCCATACAGATGGTCGCCATGGAGAAACCGGAAGACCGTCCAACGCGCCGCTCTTGAACAACGGCACCTCGGTCGTTCACCGCGGCTGAACGGCCAGCGCGCCTTGGAAAGACCCTTGAGCAACCCGAGCGGACTCATGCCAGGCGCTTGACCTGCGACCCAAGATGGAACGAGACCATTGGGCGTCCTATCGACGTCAAGATCATCCCGACCATATCCCCGGATCATGGTCCTACAGCTGCATACGGGCGCCCTCGGCTGCCCGGCAAGGTCCACCGAGCAAAAGACCTGCGATCGGAAAACCGCAGGTCAGAGGCCAGAATGCCTGGTCGAGAAGAGTGCCCCCGGCAGGATTCGAACCTGTTTTCTTATGTAAGCGATCAACTCGCGCGAAATTCACCGCGAAAGCCGAGGCCAGGACCTGCACCCGTGGGCAGGCAGGCCTCGACCTGCTCAGCATGGATTCCACGGTGGCTTCTGCCTACCATCACGTTGATGGCGGTCGATCCCAATTGCCGGAGAAGCTTGGGAAGGTGCCATGTCAGGGGGGCACCGGCTGAGACGCCGGAATTGTCCTTGCCCTCCGCCATGATGGGCCCCGCTCGCACTCGCTCACGTGATCTCGAAGGAGCCGTCATGACCGCCAACCACACTGCCGGATGGTCCGATTTCGGGTGGCATTTCTGGAAGGACCTCGCTCTCGTCCGCGCCAGCCTCGACGCGGGCGCCGACCCGAACAACGGGCCGTACTCCTTCGAGCGTCCCCTGCACGCCGCAGCGCACCGCGGTTCGCCGGAGGTGGTCGCCGAACTGGCAGGCCGGGTCGACGACGTCGACGCCGAGTGCGAGGGCCGCACCGCGCTCTGGGAGGCCATCTTCAACGACCGGCCCGAGAACGCCCGTGCCCTGGTTGCCGCTGGAGCGGACCCGTGGCGCCCGATGATGAGTGGCTGGTCGCCCGGCCGGCTGAGCCTGGCGAGCCCCACGCCTGGCCTGTTCTTCCCGTTCCCGCCGGATCATGCCGGTCTGACCGAGGCCGAGGTCGCCGCCGTGGCGGAGGCCGAACGCCTGACCGGCGCGCTGGGCCGCATCGAGTGGGACGGTCACAGCCTGGCATGCGTACGCGGCATCAGCGCCGCCGAGGCGGCACGGCGTTTGGCCGCCGAACCCGCAGACGAGGAAGAGCTGGAAGAGATCATGGAAGACCCCTTCGACGACGAGGCCATGCAGGTCATCGGCTTAACCGACGTGCCAGGCGGCTGCGTCGTGAGCCAGCAGTGGGGGTACATGGCCGCCACTCCCGTCGTCATGAAGGAACTGTCGGCGGGCACGGTCGCCTACGGCATGTACGCCAACCCCAAGAGCGGCAACCAGGGCCGCGTGTACCGCGACGGCGAGGTCGTGGCCTGGGATACCCACCCGGGCGGCGGCGACGTGTCTTCCGATGATTCGGCGAAGGAGATCCTGCTCAAATACCTGTACCAGGGCCACGCCGAGGCCTATTGCTTCGCCGGCGCGGGCCTGCGCCCGACCGACGCCCACGCGATCTCCAGTCCGGACACGCACCTGAGGCTGCCCGAACGGGACTACTGGCGCTGACCGAGTCGTCGCCGCGATCTTGCTCCCCTGACCGGCGGTGTGACGAGGTGGCCGTGGTCGAGCAGCAGTCCGGCGCCGCCGCCGTGGCGAGCAACAACGGAACGGTGAGTGGCGTTAGCAGGCCGAAGTTGGCTGCATTGCGCCTGCGCCGTGACAACATCACCCTTCCGCCTCTCGTTAGGAACCCGCAGCCCGGCGAGATGGAGGAGCCAGTGAATTCCTGGGGAGAACTCCACCTGCTCAAGGCAGCGCCCTACTCGGGACGGGAATGGACCGACACCGGCACTGCCGGACAGGAACGCGCGCTCAAGCACCGCGCCGCAGGCCACAGCCGTACGGTGCCCATCCCTCCTCCGCTGGTGCGCATCCTTTCGTGAGCACCTCGCGGAGTTCGGAAAAGGGGCGACCCCACCCCGGGACCATCCCCGTGTGCGCGGGGGAACTCTCTCGACGACCTGGGCATTTAGCGGCTGCCGAGGCTGAGTTGAAGCACTTTCGCGGAACCGGACATTGCACACCTCTTCCGCGGACTGGCACATGACGGCAAGGTATGCGGCTGGCTGGTGGCGGGACAAGCGCGAGTGTCGCATGCGAGCCGCCGTGCGCATGGGCCGCCGCTGGAGTGCCCGACCGCGGCGATGCGACGAAGGCCGAGGTCGTCGAGCAGCGCCGCCACCGGCCCGCCTGCACGGGCACGTCGTATGAGGGCGCGGGCGGCGCCTGTCGCGGGCCGTCGTGGACCACGTGCAGCCCGTTGCAGTCGGCTCAGCCCGCAGTGGCCTTGGCGTAGTGGAACACCTCGGGCTGGAGCGAGTGCTCCAGGCGCCAGACGAAGCGGATGGGTCGCTCGCCCTGGTGGCTCACGTAGCGCATCGGGCCGGCGTAGGTGTACGGCGGAGCACCCAGCCCTTCGTCACGTTTGGACTGCCGGATCAGGAGATGAACCGTGGATTCGCCGGTCAGGTAGCGGCGGGCGGTGGCGGCCGAGGAGCGCAGGGTGCTCTGCGACTCCCACTGGAACAGCTCTTCGCTGATCGCCCGGTCGTGGTAGAGCGTGGTGGGGGAGTAGTGGTCCTCGGACTTGTCGATGGTGACGAAGAACAGGTCCGCCCGGTGCCCGGGGACGTACTTGACCCCTTCCCGCATGTGCGCGGGCCTGTCGATGCCGAAGGCGGCCAGCACCTCGTTCTTGCTGTAGCGGGCGTGGACGTGCAACGGCACGACGGGGTCCAGCGGCGGGGCGACGTGACGGATTCCCGAGCGGAGGATACCCGCCAGCTCCTTGAGCTCCGCGGCGCGAGCACCGGTGAGCCGCGCGAGCCTGGCTTCCATGCCGGAGACGGGCTCGGTGCCGCCCCACAACATCGCATCGAGCATGGCCATGAGGCGGCGCTCGCGCGGGGAGCGGGGAGTGCGGCCGGCCAGCACCTCGGTCAGGAAGGCGAGGCGCTCGACGTCGTCGATGTGCAGCATCCTGCCGAAGGCGCGCCCGAGCCCTTCGTCGGGCGGCGCGGCGTCGAGTCCCGCGGTGTGCCGCAGGGAGGCCCAGCCCTGACGGCGCCGGTAGAGATCATCAACGTCCAGCCCGGTCTCCCGCAGGAACGTGGACAGGCTGACGTCACCGAGGTCGCGCAGCTCGCGTGCCAGATCGCGCCAGTTCAGGCTGAGCGCTTGCCGGACGTTCTCGAGTACCAGCCGGCGCACGTCACGGTCCAGGTCGATCACGCAGCCTGCGGGCAGCGTCGGGAACCCCTGCTCGATCTCCCGTGCGATCCCGGTACGCCCGGCGCCGGTGAGTGCCCGATAGCGCCGGTCGAAACGGAACTGTCTGTGCTGATGGCCGACGAAGTCGAGCACGGTCAGGCACGGCTTGTCGTCGGCCAACCGCAGGCCCCGCCCCAGCTGCTGCAGGAAGACGGTGGCGCTGTCGGTGGGGCGCAGGAAGAGCACGGTGTCGATCTCGGGAACGTCGACGCCCTCATTGAAGAGGTCGACGGTGAACACCGCGTTGATCCGCCGGTCTCTCAGGTCTCGTAGCGCCTGGGCGCGCTCGCCGGGCGGGCTCTGCGCGGTGACAGCCACCGAAGCAAGCCCGGCTCGGGTGAACCGGTCGGCCATGAAGCGGGCGTGGTCGATGCTCACGCAGAAGCCGATGGCCCGCATCCTTCCGACGTCGCCGATCTTGCGCTGCAAGGTCTCCAGCACGACGGCGACGCGGCGGTCGTTGCCGGTGTAGATGTTCGAGAGCTGGTCGGTGTCGTAGCCCTGGCCCCTGCGCCAGCCGATCTGGCGCAGGTCGGTGCCGTCGTGGACGCCGAAATACTGGAACGGGGCCAGGAGCCCGCGCTCCAGCGCCTCCCACAAGCGCAGCTCGGCGGCGATCCTGCCGCCGAACCAGTGCTTGATGTCCTGGCCGTCGGCGCGTTCCGGCGTCGCGGTGAGCCCCAGCAGCACCTTCGGCCGCACGGCGGACAGCAGACGCCGGTACGTCGAGGCCTCGGCATGGTGGAACTCGTCCACGATCACCATGTCGAACCGGTCCGGCTCCGGCAGCGGATTGGCATGCAAGGACTGGATCGAGGCGAACACGTGCTGCCATCGCTCCGGGCGAGCGCCGTCGACGTACAGCTCGCCGAACGTCTCGTCCCGCACCACCTGCCGGAACGTGAGCAGGCTCTGCCGCAGGATCTCCGCACGGTGGGCGACGAACAGCAGCGAGTCCGCCTGCCCGGTCCCGCGCAGCCGCCGGTAGTCCAGCGCGGCGACCACGGTCTTGCCGGTGCCGGTGGCCATGACGACCAGGTTGCGCCAGCGGTCGTGGATCTGCCGTTCTGCGGCGAGCTCGTCGAGGATCTCGCGCTGGTAGGAGTAGGGACGGACGTCGACGTGTGCGAAATCGAGCACGACCGTCCGGCCGCCGGCCCGTTCGGCGGACAGGGCACGGTCGAGCCGCTCGGCATCCCGCGCCGGATCGTAGGGCTCGAACGACGGGTCGCCCCAGTAGTCGTCGAACGTGGCGGCGAACGTGTCGATCAGGTGGGGTTGTTCGGCCTGGGCGAGTCGTACGTTCCACTCGAGCCCATGGCTGAGGGCGGTTTGCGACAGATTGGAGGAGCCCACGTAGGCGGTGGACAGGCTGCCGGGCCGATGGAACAGCCAGGCCTTGGCATGCAGCCTGGTTGTCCGGGTGTCGTAGGAGACGCGGATCTCGGCGCCCATGGCCGCCAGCCGGTCGAGCGCGAGGCGGTCGGTGGCGCCGATGTACGTGGTGGTCACCACCCTCAGCCGGCCGCCGCGCGCCAGGAACTCTTCGATCGCCTCGGCCAGGACTCGTACGCCGTTCCACTTCACGAACGCGCAGAGCAGGTCCACGCGATCGGCGGAGGCCAGCTCGCGTTTGAGCTCGTGGCCGATCTCCGGCTGCCCCCTGCCGTTGACCAGCAACGCGCTACCGGTGAGGGGGATCACCGGACGAGCGGGAAACCGTACCTGTCCGGCCGCGTCCCGGCTCCTCGCGATGCCCAGCAGCTCCTCGGCGGACTCCACGAGCTCCTCGGGCGAGGCGGCTTCGGGCACCAGGACGCCGATGAGGCCGGCGATCCGATTGACGATCTCCACCTGCCGGGCCAGCCGTACGGCATCATTCTCGCCCCGTACGGAGCGCAACGCCCGACGGGTGAGCGCGGCCAGATGCCGGGCCAGGGTCTCGTGGGAGTCGGCGACGTCCAGCGACCGCCGGTCGATCAGCTCCCGATCGGATACCGTACGCAGCAGGCCGTCCAGCTCACGGGTGATCAGATGCTGGTAAACGCCCGGCTGGAGATCGCT
The DNA here is from genome assembly GCF_044466425.1 of Nonomuraea sp. NPDC049400. NCBI lineage: Bacteria > Bacillati > Actinomycetota > Actinomycetes > Streptosporangiales > Streptosporangiaceae > Nonomuraea > Nonomuraea sp. NPDC049400. The sequence goes on along the minus strand of NZ_JBITMP010000053.1, from coordinate 63,306 downwards.
CACCCGGCGACTATAGGACGTGGCCGGCCGCCGCGACACACGAACATCGACGACCGCATACCGAGGCCGGAAGATCGCCCTACCTCATCTGGTCTCGTTGACGCCCGTTCCAAAAGGTGGCCTTAAGAGATCCGTAAGCAGGTCCCGCGAAGCTAGAGGCACATCAGAACGGCTGGGCCGAACGGCCCCGCCCCTTCCTTGGAGGATCATCATGAGGACGATCGCCGCAAGCCTGTTCATCTCGCTCGACGGTGTCGTCGAGGACCCGGCGGACTGGCATTTCCCGTACTTCAACGACGAGATGGGCGCCGCCGTGACGGCGCAGATGGCCGACACCATGCTCCTGGGGCGCAAGACCTATGACAGCTTCGCCGGAGCGTGGCCGGAGCGCGAGGCCGAGGGCGGGGAGGACGCCGGCTTCGCGAAGACGCTCGGCGACGCACGGAAGATCGTCGTGTCGCGCCAGCCCCTGGAGTTCACCTGGCGGAACTCCGAGCTGCTCCAGGGCGACCTGGCCGAGGCCGTGACCGCGTTGAAGAACGAGCCGGGCGGGCGCATCGCCATGAGCGGCTCGGTCTCGGTAATCCGCCAGCTGCTGCAGGCGGGACTGCTGGACGAACTGCACCTGCTGGTGCACCCGATCGCCGTCCGCAAGGGCGAGCGCCTGTTCGACGAGGGGGAGAACACCGTCCCGCTGGAGCTGATCAAGTCCGAGACGTTCACGACGGGTGTGCTGTACCTGGTCTACCGGCCCGCCAAGGCGAGCGGCGACGCCTCCTACGACGACGCCAAGGCCCACCTGCCCCAGGGCGAGGAGTAGAGTCAGCTTCCTGTCCGTGGCCCGTCCCGGTCATCCGCCCCGATGCCGACGACGATGATCACAGGTTGCCCAGCACGCGCGTCACCTGGATCTCCACGACCACCCGCGACGGGTTGGGCCTGGGCGGCTTGTAGCGGGAGGCGTAGCGGCGCTCGGCGTCGGCCACCTGCTCCGGCTCGGTGCGCAGCACGGCCCGGCCCTCCAGCGTCGACCACCGGCGGCCGTCCACCTGGCAGAGCGCGACGAGCGCGCCGGAAGCGCCGATGAGCCTGGCCTTGTACGACGACCCCGAGGTGATCACCCGGGCGATGCCGGAGGCCAGGTCCAGGGTCGCACCCACCGGCACCACGTGGGGCGGGCCGTCGGAGCGGGTGGTGGAGAGCGTGCACAGGTGCCGCTCCTGCCAGAACGCGGCGAATGCGTCGCCCAGCTTGACCAGGTCCACGGTCCTCCTCTGGTGAATGGCGAGGCATATCGTATATCCGCCCCCTTGAGGATCTGCGGCGTCGTCGACATCGCACCAGCTCCGCTACATTCCGGACGCAGAACGTCCGGAACAGGTCCTACGGTGGCGGACATGACCAACAACGATCACTGGTGGGAACCGCCCCTCGCCGGCACCGAGGCCGAGCACCTCGTCGGCGCGCTCGACCGCCTGCGCACAACCTTCCGCTGGAAGACCGACGACCTCGACGCCGCCGGGCTGCGGACCCGTATCGGCGCCTCCTCGCTGACGCTGGGCGGCCTGCTCAAGCACCTCGCGCTCGTCGAGGAGCAGATGTTCAGCACCAGGCTAAGCGGCGCGCCGCTCGGTGCGCCGTGGAACACCGCGGACTGGGACAGCGACCCCGGCTGGGACTTCAACTCGGCCGCCCATGACACACCCGAAGATCTCTACGCGCTCTGGGACGCCACCGTCGAACGGTCCCGGGCGACGTTCGACGCGGCCCTGGCCGCCGGCGGACTCGACCAGCTCGTCCACGCCGCCTACTCCGACGGGCGGCATATCAGCCTGCGCCGGCTGCTCTGCGACCTGATCGAGGAGTACGGGCGGCACACCGGGCATGCCGATCTGCTTCGCGAGGCCGTGGACGGGTTGGCCGGCGAGGACCCTCCGGCTGGATGGCACGCGAAGTCCGAGGGGCCACGCCGGCGCAGCTGACCGGCGTACCGCAGCGACGCCTTCCGCACCACGTGGGGGCGCCGGCGGCGGCACGGGACCGGGACGGCGGCGGCGCGGAGCCGGGGCGACGGCAGCGCGGAGCCGGGACATCGCGGCCGAGGGCCGGCCGGTCTATGGGCGCAGGAGCACCTTGATGGCGCGGCGTTCGTCCATGGCCCGGTAGCCCTCGGCGGCCTGCTCGAGCGGCAGCTCGAGATCGAAGACCTTGCCGGGGTCGATCCGGCGGTTCCAGATCAGGTCGATGAACTCCGGCAGGTATTGGCGGACCGGAGCCGGCCCGCCGTGCAGATGCACGTGGGAGAAGAACAGCTCCAGCCCAGGGAGTTCGACGCCGTGCGAGACGCCGACGAAGCCGACGTGCCCGCCGGGCCGGGTCGAGCGGATGGCCTGCATCATCGACTCCTGCGTGCCGACCGCCTCGATGACCGAGTGCGCGCCGAGCCCGCCGGTGAGCTCCTTGATCTTCGCCACGCCCTCGTCGCCCCGCTCGGTGACGATGTCGGTCGCGCCGAACTCGCGGGCGAGCCTCTGCCGCGGCTCGTGGCGGCTCATCGCGATGATCCGCTCCGCGCCGAGCTGCTTGGCGGCCAGCACCGCGAGCAGGCCGACGGCGCCGTCGCCGACGACTGCGACCGTCTTGCCGGGGCCTGCCTCGGCGGCGGCGGCGCCGAACCAGCCGGTGCCCAGCACGTCGGACGCGGCCAGCAAGCTGGGGATCAGGTCGTCCGAGGGGGTGCCCGGCGTGGCGACGAGCGTGCCGTCGGCGAGCGGGACGCGCAGCCGCTCGGCCTGGGCGCCGAGCGTGCCGATGGGCTCACGGTGGATGCAGGAGCTCTGGTAGCCGGCCTGGCAGATCTCGCAGGTGTTGTCCGAGGCGAAGAACGACCCGATCACGAACTGGCCGGGCTTGATCGTCTTCACCTCGCTGCCGACCTCCTCGACGACGCCCACGTATTCGTGGCCCACCGGGGACGGCCCGTCGATGGCCTCGACCCCTCGGTACGGCCACAGGTCCGACCCGCAGATACAGGTCGCGGGCAGGCGGATGATCGCGTCGGTCGGCGCGACGATCTCCGGGTCCTGGCGCTCCTCCACGCGGACGTCGCCGGGGGCGTGCATCACGGCGCCACGCATGATGGGTCTCCTTGATTGGGGCCCGCATCGGCCTTCGCCCGTTGCTCCCTCGTCATGACGCGAGCTTCTCACCGGGAACTCCGTCATTGGGCCAGTCTGCGACCATGTGTCGGGAAAGCCCGCAGGCCGGCCTCAGGGTGAGGCGCGGTTGCGTGCCCTCACCCTGAGCCCGAAGGGGCGTTACCTGCGGTAATTCTTCCCGATGGGCCTGCCGGGGATCGGCTTGGCGATGAGAGCGACGGGGATGAAGAAGCAGATCTGGCCGATCGCCATGGTGAGCGTCCAGAGCGCCTTGTCGTCGTAGTGGGCGGATGCCCTGGCGTACAACTCATCGGGCACGCGCTCCCCGGACGGGTTCGGGGTCAGGATGGCCTCCACGAGCTCCAGCGCGACCCGTTCGGCGTCGGTGAAGTAGGGGGCGTCCCGCCATGTCGCCACGGCGGTGATGCGCCCCTCTGTCTCCCCGGCCTTGCGGAGCAGGCCGGTTTGCCGGACGGTGTGGTACGTGCTGCCGACGATCTGCCCGGCGCGGAGGTGCACCAGGTTGACGGTGATCTGCGGAACCGAACCGTTCAGTGTGGCCTTGGTCATGCCCCCGGCGATCGTTCCCACTTCGGGAAAGAACTCGGCGGGGTCGGGCAGACGCGACTGAAGTTCGTCCTGCTCGGCCGTCGTTGACGTGGACATGGCGCGGTCTTCCTCTCAATTCGAGCGGTGTTCCTGGTCGGGTGGGCTCTTCCACCAGGCCGGGGTCGCTGAGCTTTCCTGCGTGCTGGATGCTGTCGCAGGGTCCGACGACACAACCGCCGGAAATGTGAGGCGGCCCGCCGACCTCACAGTTCGGCGCCCTTCCTCGTCGAACGGGTGAGAGCAACTGCACCAAGGGAGCCGACGACACCATGACCACCGCAGCCGAGCCAGGACCCGCCCGGCCCGATCCGAGCCTGAGCGCGATCATCAGCGAGCGGCGTCACCTGATCAATCTCGCCTACCGGCTCCTCGGCTCCCTGGCCGATGCCGAGGACGTCGTGCAAGAGACGTACACCCGCTGGTACGCCATGTCCCGAGAGCAGCAGGAGGCCATCGAATCGCCCGGCGCCTGGCTGACGAGGGTCGCCGGTCGCATCTGCTTCGACCTGCTCGGCTCGGCACGGGCCCGGCGGGAGCGCTATGTGGGCGAGTGGATCCCCGAGCCGCTGCCCGATCGTACGGAGTGGATCAACGGGCGGCCGGGCGGCACCACGCTCGACCCGGCCGACCGGGTCACCTTCGACGAGTCGGTCAACATGGCCTTCCTCGTCGTGCTCGAGTCGATGACCCCGGCCGAGCGCGTCGCGTTCATCCTGCACGACGTCTTCCGCTACTCCTTCGCCGAAGTGGCCGAGATCGTCGGCCGTACCCCGGCCGCGTGCCGCCAGCTGGCCTGCTCGGCCCGCCGCCGCATTCGCGCCGCGCAGTCTCCCGTGACCACCACAGCCCAGCACGCCGGCATCGTCAGGGACTTCAAGCAGGCCTGGGAGGCCAAGGACATCGACGCCCTCATCGGCCTCCTCGACCCCGGCGCCACGGTGATCAGCGACGGCGGCGGCCTGGTCAACGCCGTGCTCCGCCCGATCGAAGGCAGCGAGCGGATCGCGCGCTACGCCATCGACATCGCCGACAGGATCCCCAACATGACGATCTTGGAGCGCACGGTCAACGGTCAGCCGGGCCTGGTGGCTCAGCAGGACGGCGTCACCGTGACGGTGGTGGCCTTCGACGTCGCAGGCGACCGGATCACGCGCATCTGGGCAGTACGCAACCCCGACAAGCTCCGGCCGTGGACGGCGGGACAACAGCACTGACGCGTCGCCTCACTGTCAAGGAGTCACCCATGTTCTTGCGTATCGCGATCATCCTGCAGACCGTGGCCCTCTTCGCCGCGCCGATCACCGCCGGACTGTTGTTGTCCTCTCCCCACGGACGGGCCTTGCACAGTGTTTCGGCGTACGGGGTGTTCACCGTGGGGCTGGTGCACGTGGCCGCCGCGATCCTGGCGTGGCGGCCGGGCGGCGGCTCGCCGAGGCCCATCCTGTACGCGGCCGGGTTCTTCGGGCTCACGCTGGCGCAGATAGCGCTGGGCATCGCGCAGGTCAAGACCGTGCACGTCCCGTTGGGCGTGCTGTTGTTCGGCATGAGCGTGCTTCAGCTCAGCCTGGTCCGGGCGAAGCGGGGCACCGCTGCTCGGCGGCGGTGAGTCAGGCGGCGGTGATCTTGGCCGGGTTCATCATCCAGAGCACCTGGTCGATGCCCTGGTCGGAGGCGGTGACGGTGAGGACGGTGAACACCTCGCCGTCGCGGCGCAGCAAGGCGGCCGCCTGCCCGTTCACGTCGCCCCATTCCACGTCGACCCCGGCCCAGAACCGGTCCGCGAACGCCCTGACGTACTTCGCCACCCGGAACGCGCCCACCACGGGGAAGCGCGAGGCCCGGACGGCGCCGCCGCCGTCGGAGTAGCTGATCACGTCTGCGGCGAGGAGTTCCTCCAGCGCGGCGAGGTCGCCGGTCCGGGCGGCGGCGACGAAGGCCGTCAGCAGTCTGCGCTGCTCGGCTCCGGTGACCGGTGCGCGGCGCTCGGAGATGAGGTGTTTGCGGGCTCTGCTCACGAGTTGCCGCACCGCGACCTCGCTGGCCTGGATGATGTCGGCGATCTGCCGATAGGGGTAGTCGAACGCTTCCCGCAGCACGTACGCCGCGCGTTCGGTGGGGGAGAGCTTCTCCAGGAGGAGCAGGACCGCGAAGCCGAGGGCCTCGCCTCGCTCGGCGCCGAGGTGCGGGTCGGAGCTGGTGTCGACCGGCTCGGGAAGCCACGGGCCGATGTACGTCTCGCGGCGGACCCGCGCGGACTGCAGGGCGTTGATGGCGAGCCGTGTGGTCGCCGTCGCCAGGAACGCCGCCGGGTCGGCCACGGTGCCGCGGTCGTAGGCCTGCCAGCGCAGCCAGACCTCCTGCACCAGGTCTTCGGCCTCGGTGGAGCTGCTCAGCATCCGGTACGCGATTCCGAACAGGCGCGGACGCACGCTCGCGAAGACCGCTGCGGCCTGGTCCAGATCTTCCGGTCCACCGCAATGGTTCGCCGGTGCGGTGTCCCCCATGGCGATCGCCCCTGTTCCGCTGACGGATGTAGCTGTCCAGCCTTTCACCTGCCCGTCCAGCGGCTCCGACGAGGGTGGTTCGTCACACCCGGCCCCACTTCACCAGTTACCCATGGTGCACATAACAGATAACTCTAAGTTGCCAATCAACAGCACACGGTTACTATTGCGGTGGGTCGGGAGGGCCTTCCCGCCCCTTCCCCCGACCATGGAGTGCCGCATGGAGCGAACGGTTCTGGCCGCCGTCACCGAACGTCCCGACGCCGATTCGGCACTCGCCGAGCAGCTCCGCCGCGTGTGCGCGGCGATGGACGAGCTCGGGCTCCAGGTGCGCTGGACCCACCGGGCCGAGGACGCCCTGGCGGTGGTCGGGTCGGACGCGTCGCTGACGGCGGTGCTGGCCGCCTGGGACGCGCCGGGGGCCGAGGAGCTGCTGGGCGCGGTGGCCAGGCGGTTCCGCGGCCTGCCCGTCTTCCTGATGACGCAGGAGCAGGAGCTTCCGCTCTGGGTGTACGAGGTCATCCAGGGCTACGTCTTCCCGCTGGAAGACACCCCGCAGTTCATCGCCGGGCGCATCGCCTACGCGGCCGACCAGTACGCCGAGAAGATCCTTCCGCCGTTCTTCGGCGCCCTGCGGCGGCTTCAAGATCACCATCGCTACTCCTGGCACACACCGGCGCACGCCGGAGGCGTGGCGTTCCTCAAGTCACCGGTGGGGCGGGCGTTCTTCGACTTCTACGGTGAACGGCTGCTGCGCACCGATCTGTCCATCTCCGTCACCGAGCTGGGGTCGCCGCTCGACCACACCGGCCCGATCGGAGAGGCCGAGCGCAACGCCGCCCGCGTCTTCGGCGCCGACCGCACCTACTTCGTGGTCAACGGCAACTCCACCGCCAACCGCATCGTCGGCCACCATGCGATCGCCCGTGACGACACCGTCCTGGTGGACCGCAACTGCCACAAGTCGGTCCAGCACGCGCTGGCCATCAGCGGTGCCCGGCCGGTCTACCTCGTGCCCGAGCGCAACGGGCTCGGGCTGGCGGGCCCGATCCCGCCCGCCGCGCTGGAGGCGGGCGCGGTCCGTGAGCGGGTGGCCGCCCACCCCCTTGCCGCCGGCGGGCCGACGTACGCGGTGATCACCAACTCCACGTACGACGGGGTGTGCTACGACGCGGTGCGGGTCGGCGAGCTGCTGGGCGCCAGCGTGCCGCGGCTGCACTTCGACGAGGCGTGGTTCGCCTACGCCCGGTTCAACCCGCTCTACACCGGCCGGTACGGCATGGCGATCGACGAGCGCACGCTGCCTGGCCCCGGCCGTCCCACCGTGTTCGCCACCCAGTCGACGCACAAGCTGCTGGCCGCGCTGTCGCAGGCGGCTATGCTGCACGTCCGCCCCGCGGAGCGCGCGGCGGTCGACTACGACACGTTCAACGAGACCTACCTCATGCACGCCTCCACGTCGCCGCTCTACCCGATGATCGCCTCGCTCGACGTGGCGGCGGCGATGATGGACGGCCCCTCGGGGCCGTTCCTCACCGGGGAGGCGATCGTCGAGGCGGTGCGGTTCCGGCAGGCGATGGTGCGGCTGGCCGCCCGCATCCGCGAGGACGGCCGTCGGCCCCGTTGGTTCTTCGGCGTCTGGCAGCCCCCTGCGGTCACCGACCCGCGCACCGGCCAGACCGTCTCGTTCGCCGACGCCGACCCGGCGCTGCTGTGCGCCGAGCCCCGGTGCTGGACTCTGGAGGAGGGGGCCGCCTGGCACGGGTTCGACGGGATGTCCGAGGGCTACTGCCTGCTCGACCCGGTCAAGGTGACGATCACCTGCCCGGGCGCCGACGCCGCCGCGGGCACGCTCGAGTGGGGCATCCCGGCCCGCGTCGTGGCCGCCTACCTGCAGCGGCGCGGCATCGTGGTGGAGAAGACCGGCGACCACACGTTGCTGGTGCTGTTCTCCATGGGGATCACCAAGGGCAAGTGGGGCACCCTGATCGACGCGCTCACCGACTTCAAGAACGCCTACGACGGCGATCTGCCCCTGGCGGAGGTGCTGCCCGGCTTCGGGCCGCCCGCGATCTCGCTGCAGAAGTTCTGCACCCTGGTCCACGAGAAGCTGCGTGACTCCGAGCTCGGGAAGCTGCTCGACCAGGTCTTCACCACCCTGCCGGAGGCGGTGTCGACTCCTGCCGACTGCTACCAGGCCATGATCCGGGCCCGCACCGAGCGGGTCCCGCTGGCCGACCTGCCGGGCCGGGTCGCCGCGGCCACGGTGGTGGTCACCCCGCCCGGGATCCCCATGCTGATGCCCGGCGAGGCGACCGGCCCGGCAGGCGGTCCGCTGATGACGTACTTGCGGGCTCTGGAGGACTTCGATCGGGCCTTCCCCGACCTGGCCACCGACATCCACGGCGCCCACCGTGACGGCGACGGCCGCTACTGGGTGGAGGTCGTCAAGGACTGAGCTCGGCGTCCATCATGCGCCTGCGACTCGGTGCGGCGCCTTACGGAAATTCCGCAAGGCGCCGCACAGATCGCACTCCTACATCTTCTCGCGGGTCATCCTGATCTGCTCCAGCACGCTGGGCCGTACCTTGCGCTCTTCGAGCTTGTGCTGCAGGTCCTCCAGTTCCCGCCGTGCCTGGTCGGAGTTGTCCGCCGTGGCGAGCAGGTCGGCCCGCTTGCTCACCAGGTTGTGGTAGGCGAGGTTGAGCCGTCGCTCGTCGCTGTTCTTGTAGTAGTCCAGCGCCGAGTCCGTGAGCTCGACCGCGAGCTGCGGCTGCGCGTCGCTCACCCGCTTGAACGTCCCCTGCTCGTAGTCGGTGATGCGGTTGAACGCCCGCCCGTGCGCGCCGGTGAGCACCTCGGCGGCGCGCGCCCCGAGCAGCCGGCCGCTGTGCCGCTGCGCCACCTCGGTGAGCACGTCCAGCCCCTTGGCCAGGTACGGGGAGGCCGAGCCGCCCAGGGCGATGTTCAGCCCGACCTGGTCGGTGAAGAAGTCGGCGGCCTGGACCTCGTCCTGCCGCGTGGCGGGCGTGAGCACCCGGATGGCCAGCACGTTCGAGATCGCCACCATGCCGCTGGGCCCGTGGTAGGTCGCCCTGATCCGGTACGTGCCGGGCTCGGTGAACGTGAACCCGGCGCGGCCGTAGGTGAGGTCGACCTCCGCGCTGTGCCGGTCACCGCCGTAGGCGCCCTCGGAGACCGGCTGGAGCGTGGCCGTGTCCGGAATGCCGATGACGGACATGATGGGCTCGAACCTGGTGACCCGGCCGTCCGGCCGCTGCACGAAGACCGCCATCGTGCCGTACGCCGGGTCGAACCGGGTGTCGACCTCCACGGGCACGTCGAGCAGGTTGCGCAGCCGCAGTTCGACCGCGACGCGCTCCATGAGGTCGTAGACGGGCGGCTCGGCGCGAACGAGCAGCTCCAGCGGCGCGTTGCCCTCCTGCACCGAGAACGCCTCCCCGGCCTGCGGCTGCTCCAGATGCCCGCCGCTGGCCCAGGCGTCGCCGCCCATGATGACCGAGGACAGGTCGCCGTGCCGCATGTGAATGAGCTCGGCGTCGTCGAACCGGAACATGAACCGGTTCCAGAACGTGTCCGTGCCGTTGCGCAGGTCGTACCGCCAGGGGTAGTTCATCCACGACAGCGAGTCCGGCCGTCCCTTGTCCCAGCTGTGCAGCAGATTGAACGCGTGCCCGGCCTCGTGGACGTAGGTGTAGAGCAGGTCCCGCAGGGCCGCCGCCTCGGTGTCGTTCGCGGGCGCGCCCTGCGGCAGGTTGTTGAACCACGAGTGCTTGCGGAACAGCGCGAACCCCTGCCGCTCCGGCGCCTCCCCGGACCCGCCGAACGCGGCGGCCGCGTCGAACATGATTCCGGCCACGCCCGAACTGTCGAACGTGCCGGCCATGAGACCCCACATGCTCCACTTCGGCCAGCCGCCGGAGAACTGGCTGAAGGCCGTCTCCATGGCGTCGTGCAGCTCGCTCACCGACCAGGTGCTGAAGCTCGGGTTCTGATCGTCGAAGATCGTGTGCGCCGGCGTGTTGAGCGTCAGCCCGATCCCCGCCTCCTGGTAGGCGCCCGCGACGGTCAGCGTCCGGGCCGGCACGCCGGCCGGGTGGTTGGAGTGGGCGTGCGTGTGGTAGCTCGGCAGCAGCGGAGTGGCCTGCACGGTTTGGCAGACGTCCACCTCGAGCGTCATCTCGCGGAAGTTCGCCGAGGTACGCGGGCAGTGGTAGGTGCTGCTGCCGCCGCCGTTGTCGGAGAAGACCACCTCGGCGGGGCCGGCGGGGCCCAGCGTCCGCCACGGGATCCTGATCCGCGCGTGGGTCAGCGGATGCGTGCCCTTCCAGAACCGCACCTCGCCGGTGATCGTCACGTTGCACCTGGTCCAGGTGACCTGCGGTGCGTCGATGATCCACGACTCGCGGTACCTGCGCCACGTGATGGGCGGCCGGCCCGGCAGGTGGATCGCGAAGACGTCGTAGAAGTCGCCGCTGACGCGGTTGGTGACCGGCGAGTTGACGCCGCGCGGATCGATGTCCACGCGGCAGTCCAGGTAGCTGGTCCGGCTGGCGGCCTGGAAGCCCTGGTACCTCCCGCTGACGGGCCCGAGCCGCACGCAGTGCCACGGCGGCAGCGCCTGCTGTTGCTCGGCGTCGGACGGTGCCGCTTCGGATGCCGGCGCGTACCCGGTCATCGGGTCGGGCATGCTCTGCCCGTACTGCGGCTCTTCTGATGAGATCGACATGGAACCCCTCCCACCCCGGCGCCTTCGCCGGGCTGCGCGGCGCGGTCAGCCGTAGCCGAATTCCGTGCCTTCTGCTGAGACGACGTGGGACAGCGCGGAACCGTCAACCGAGACGGCGATCTGCCGCCGGCCGCCGACGTGCACGTCGAGGCGCGTACGGGTGCCCCTCCCGGGCAGCTCGACCTCGGCCTCCAGGCGCTCGCCGGGCAGCGCGAGCTCCACCGAGTCGGCCAGTCCGATCAACGGCATGGTCGTCACGTCCCGCTTGTGGAAGACGACCTCGTCGGCGACGCGGAGGATGATCTCGTCATCGTCGAAGCCCTCGGTGAAGTCGATGCGCACGGAGGCCATCTGCACGTCCTGACTTCTCGGATGTTGCCGGCTCCTGCTGTCCGCACCGTAACCCGCGCGTGGGGCCGGCGCCCCAGGGGTTCATTAGGGGATAGCCCTAGTGCGGGGTACGGCTCCCGCGGCCTTCTCCTGGGGTCTCCGTCACCGGGGTCCGGGTGCGCGGCGTGAAGAGCGCCATCACCACCACCACTCGAAGCGTGTGTGACGTGCGGATCCCCTACTTGAGGGTGGCGGCGAGGGCTCGGCGGATGCGGATCTCCGGCGGGTTGATGTCGAGCAGGCAGTGGTGCCGGGAGACGGTGCGGTGGTGTTCGTCGGCGGAGACCAATCCCCACGACGGGACCGCGGCTCAGAGGGTGATCCACTCCGTGCTGGTGGTCACCTCGGCCAGCACGTCGGGGATCGGCTCCACGCCGAGGCCCGGCCCCGTGGGCACCTCCAGGTGGCCGTCGGCCAGCTCGAACGGCTCGGTGACGTCGGTCGCGTAGTAGCGCCGCGACGCCGAGGTGTCGCCGGGCAGGGTGAAGCCGGGGAGGGCGGCCAGCGCGACGTTCGCGGCCCGGCCGAGGCCGGTCTCCAGCATGCCGCCGCACCACACCGCCACCCCGTTGGCCCGGCACAGGTCGTGGATGCGCCTGGCCTCGAGGTAGCCGCCGATCCGGCCGGGTTTGATGTTGACGATGGAGCAGGAGCCGAGCGCGATGGCGGCGGCGGCGTGTTCGGCCGACTCGATGGACTCGTCCAGGCAGATCGGCGTCCTGAGCTGCGTGGCCAGCTTGGCGTGCTGCACGAGGTCGTCGTTGGCGAGGGGCTGCTCGATCAGCAGCAGGTCGAACGCGTCGAGGCGGGCCAGGCGGGGGGCGTCGGTCAGGGAGTAGGCGGCGTTCGCGTCGACCTGGAGGAGCAGGTCGTCGCCGAACCTCTCGCGCACGGCGCGGACCGGCTCGATGTCCCAGCCGGGCTCGATCTTGAGCTTGATGCGGACGTACCCCTCGTCCAGGTAACCCGCCACGGCGTCCAGCAGCTGCGGGACCGAGTTCATGATGCCGACCGACACCCCGCACGGCACGCGGGTGCGGGCCGCGCCGAGGAAGCGGCCGAACGACTCGCCCGCCGCCCTGAGCTGCGCGTCCAGCACGGCCGTCTCCAGCGCCGCCTTGGCCATGCGGTGGCCCTTGATCGGCTCGAGCGCGCGGCCGACGTCGTGCACGTCCAGGGTCTTCGGCAGCGCGGGCAGCAGGAAGCGGCGGATCACCTCGGCCGCGCCGTCGGTGTATTCGGCGGAGTAGAGCGGCTCGGCCATCGCCACGCACTCGCCCCACCCCTCGGCGTCCGGCGTCACCACCCTGACCAGCAGGACGTCGCGGGCCGTCTCGGTGCCGAACGACGTGCGGAACGGCGCCACCAGCGGCATCGCGAGCCGCCGCAGCTCTACTCCTGTGATCTTCACACTCTCTCCACAACGTAGTAGTTCTTCCCGGAGAACCCCGTGACCGCGCGGCCCTCGGCCATCAGGCCGCCCAGCACGTCGCGTACGGCGTGCCGCCACGCCTTGGCCGTCCCCGGGTCCGCGATCCGCAACCCTTCGATGTCCGCGGGCACGGCCACCAGCACCGTGTCGGCGTCCGCCGGGCCGGGCACCGGCCGCCCGTCCTCGTCGGCGAGCGCGACCACCGCGCCGTCCGGCGCCGGCGCCGGGTACGGCTCCCGCCGCGCCAGCGCCTCCACGTGCGGGGCCGACAGCGGCCAGACGGCAAGCAGGCGGTCGGACTCGTCGCCCTGGTTGATCGCGTCGCTCATGACCCCGTAGAAGCAGGGCAGGTACTCAGCCGGGCGGGCGCCCAGCTTGGCCAGGTTGAAGTGGGCGTTGCGGCGCACCAGCGGGTCGTAGGTCCACGTGACCCGTTCCAGGCCGCGCGCCAGGGCCCAGCGGCGCTGGTGCAGCTTGAGCTCCAACCCGATGCCGCGCCCCGCCGCCGTGCCGGTGACGTGGGAGTGCAGCGCGTCGTCCGCCGCGAGGAACCCGACCGAGCCGCCGACGAGCCGGTCGCCGTCGAAGGCGCCCGCCACGTAGCCGCCCGCGTGCGAGATCGCCCGCATCAGCTCGATCGTGACGGGCGGGCTGCCGGGCCCGAAGTGCCAGATGTCGTCCCACAGCGCGTTGACCCGCTCGAACTCCGCAATCTCATGGAGCTCTCTGACCTCGACCAACCTGCCGCTCCTCCTCCTGCCGGACGTTCACTCGCGACAGTATGCGACCGCGCGGCGCCGGTGGCCTCCGGGGCCTAACGAGCCGTGATGAGCAGCCTGCTGGGCTCCTCCTGCCTGAGGCGGACCGACTCCAGGGGGACCGTGACCTCCGGGGTGCGATAGCGGCCGCCGGAGAAGCGGGCGGCCAGGCGCGCGAGCACTGCCGCCGCCGTCACGTCGCCGTCGAGCGAGCCGCGGCCGTCGCGGGAGAGCTCGACCGCGCACGGCCCCGGCTGCGCGGCCAGGACCAGGCCCGCGACGGTCGCCCCGGCCAGCGCGCCCAGGTCGCTCCCGGTCCAGCCGTAGTGCCACATGCCCGCCGCCACCACCGGCGCCGCCGGGCAGCAGCCCGCCGCGGTGGCCACCACGTCCGCGCCCTGCGACATGGCCTCGGCGATCTCCTCCGCGCAGGTCGCCACCTGGGCGCCGACGCTCAGCCCGGGGAACGCCGGCACCGGGCCGCCCACGCCGTAGATGAGTTTGATGCCCGTTTCGAGAGGGCCGGGGCCGCCGTCGTGCCACCCGCAGGCCACGACGTCGGCCGACCTGGCGGACCTGGCAGACCTCCACGTGCCGATGCGCAGCATGTTTCGTTGACTACCCTTTGCCGTGAACCATCACACACTGTCACAGGTTTAAAGTTGCGCGAGTGGAAGATGAGATCTCGCGCGTGCTCGGCGGTGTCGACGCGGTCGTCGAGCCGCTCACGCACAACCCCAAGAACGCGGTCACGGGCGGCATCTGGCGGGTGCGCAGGGGTTCGCGGTCGGCGGTGCTCAAGGTGCTGACCCGGCGGAAGGACGGCGGCGAAGGCTGGGGGCACTCCGACGACCCGCGCCACTGGAACTACTGGCGCAGGGAGGCCGACGTCTACGCCGGCGGCCTGCCGGGGCTGTGGGCGGGCTCGGGGCTGACCGCGCCGAAGCTGCTGGAGCTGGTCGAACGGGACGACGGCGACCTGGCACTGTGGACCGAGGACGTGGCGGGACGGCCCGGCACCGCCTGGGACGTCGAGCGCCACACGCTCTTCGGCCACCAGCTCGGCCTGGCCCAGGGGGCGGCGGGCGAGGTGGAGCGGCCGTGGCTGAGCCGGTCGTTCCTGCGCGACTACCTGGGGTCGAAGCCGGTCCCGTACGAGCTGCTTGAGGACGACGCGGTCTGGCGGCACCCCCTGGTCAGCGAGAACTTCCCGCCCGGCCTGCGCGGAGAGCTGGTACGGCTGCACCGGGACCGGGAGGAGTTCCTGGCCGTGCTGGAGTCGCTGCCGAGAGCGCTGTGCCACCTCGACGTGTGGCCGAGCAACGTGATCGACCGGGACGGGGAGAGCGTGCTGGTGGACTGGGCGTTCGCGGGCGACGGCGCGCTGGGCGAGGACGTCGGCAACCACATCCCGGACAGCGTGTTCGACCTGTTCCTGCCCGCCGACCTGCTGCCCGGCCTGGACGCGGCCGTCTACGGGGCCTACGTGCGAGGGCTGCGCGAGTCGGGGTGGCGGGGGGACGAGCGGCTGGTGCGGCTGGCGGTGTGCGCCTCGGCGGTCAAGTACGACTTCCTGGCGCCCATGATGCTGGCCGGAGTGGGGCAGGCGCAGCTCGACTACGGCGGCGCCAGGCCCGTGGACGCGGCCCGGCGCTACAGGGAGCGGGGCAAGGCGCTGATGTTCCTGATGGGCTGGGCGGACGAGGCCCGCAGGCTGGCCGAATCCCTCTAGCGCAGGGCTACCGCTCCAGGACGTGCAGCGTGTGCGGGTACGTGCCCAGCGGGACCGGACCCTCGTCCGTGCAGACCACCACGTCCGCCACCCGGGCCCCGAACAGGTCGGGCAGGTAAATGGCGGGTTCCAGGCAGAACGTCATCTCCGGGGCGAAGACGGCGTCCTCGCCGGGCCACGGCCCCTCGTCGTGGCCCAGCCCGACGCCCCGGCCCACGTGCGCCGCCGCGAAGCGCCCGTACCCGCTGCCGTCGATCACCTCGCCGACGGCCCTGGCCACCGCCCCGACCGCACCGCCGGACCGTACGGCGGCCAGCCCGGCCCGGTGCGCCGCCAGCACCACCGAGTACATGGCCTCGAAGTCCTCCGGCGGCTCCGCCACCGCGAACACCCTGGCCACCTCGGCGCAGTAGCCGTCCCAGCGCCCGCACACCGACACCGCCAGCGCGTCCCCGGGGTTGATCACGCGCTCTCCGGGCACGTGCGCGGGCCGGGCCGAGTGCTCGCCGGCCGCCACCCGCAGCGACACCAGCTCCTCGCACCCCGACTCGGCCAGCAGCACGCGCAGCCGGTGCGCCATCGCCCGCTCGGTCGCCCCGAACCAGGCCAGCTCCCGCGCCTGCCCCAGCACCCCTTCGGCCGCCGCCACCGCCCGCCGGACGGCCTCGATCTCGTACGGCTCCTTGCGCAGTCGCAGCGGCCACAGCACGGAGGACGCGGGCACGAGCTCGGCCTGGATCGTCAGCCCGAACAGCTCACGCACCCGCATCTCCGGATCCACCCCGACCCGCCGCGCCCCCTCGGGCAGCATCCCTGCCGGATCGGCGGTCTCGGCGACGACGTGCCGCGTCACCACGAGGTACGCGCTCTCGCCGCCCCCGAGGAAGCGGAAGTCCGGCGAGGAGCGCAACACCAGCGCATCCACCCCGGCCTCGTCCATGGCCGCCCGCACCGCCGCCACCCGCGCCGCAACCTGCCGCGGCGCGGGTGCGTCGTGCGGCGCGGGCGTCACTTCGGCTCGTGCAGCCAGCAGGCGACCGGCCCGAACTCCGGCTCCTTCTCGCGGCACACATCCATCACCAACGGGCAGCGCGGGCTGAACCTGCACCCTCCCGGCGGGTTCGCCGGATCCGGCACGTCGCCGGGCAGCTCCGCGGGCAGCACGCCCATGCCGTCCGGCTTGGGGATGGCCTGCAGCAGGGCCTTCGTGTACGGGTGCTGAGGGTCGGCCCACACCTCGGCCGTGTCGCCCACCTCGACGATCTTGCCGAGGTACATGACGGCGATCCGGTCGGCGATCAGCCGCACCACGGACAGGTCGTGGCTGATGAACAGCAGTCCCGCGCCCGAGTCCACGGCCAGGTCCCGCATCAGCCTGGCCACCTGCGACTGGGCCGAGGCGTCCAGTGCCGAGATGGGTTCGTCCCCGATCAGCAGCCGCGGCCGCGCGGCCAGGGCGCGGGCGATGGCGATGCGCTGCCGCTGCCCGCCGGAGAACTCGTGCGGATGCCGCCCGGCGAAGTCCCGCGGCAGGCCGACGCGTTCCAGCAGGTCGGCGGGTGAGGTGGCGGTGTCGTTCGAGGTGCGCAGCCCGTCGGCGATCTGGTCGCCGACCCGCCGCCGCGGGTTGAGCGAGGCGTACGGATCCTGGAACACCATCTGGATGCCGGTCAGCTTCCTGCGGCGCAGGCCGAGCGGCGTGACCGGCTGCCCGTCGAACGCGATCGAGCCGGCGGTGATGGGGTTCAGCCCGCAGACGGCGCGGGCCAGGGTCGACTTGCCGCACCCGGACTCGCCGACCAGGCCGACGACCTCGCCCGGGTTGACCGCGAGGCTGGCCCCCGCCACGGCCCGCACGGCGGGACGGCCGGGGGAGCGGTGCTCGACGACCAGGTCGTCGATGGTCAGCAGGGTCATCGTGCCTCCGCGTCGGGAAGGGAGTCCAGCAGGGAGCGGGTGTAGGCGTGCTCGGGTTCACGCAGCACGCGCCCGCGCGGACCCGACTCCACGACCAGCCCGTCCTTCATCACGCTCACCTCGTCCGCCACCGCCGACATCACCCCCAGGTCGTGCGTGACCAGCAGGACGGCCAGCCCCAGCTCGTCGCAGAGCCCGCGCAGCAGCCGCAGCACGCCCGCCTGCACGGTGACGTCCAGCGCGGTGGTCGGCTCGTCGGCGATCAGCACCTTGGGGGAGCAGGCCAGCGCGATGGCGATGGCGATGCGCTGCCGCATCCCGCCGGAGAACTGGTGCGGATAGCGTCCGTACGCCTCCTCGGCGCCCGGGATCCGCACCTTGCCCAGCAGCTCCACCGCCCTGGCCCGCGCCTCGGCCTTGCCCAGGCCCAGGTGGTGCCGCATGTGCTCGGTGAGCTGCTTGCCGATCGTCAGCATCGGGTGCAGGCTCGTCGCGGGGTCCTGGAAGACCATGGCGACCTCGCCGCCGCGCACCCGGTTCAGCTCCTTGGGCGGCAGCGCGAGCAGGTCGCGCTCGCCGAGCCGGATCGCGCCCGAGACGCGGGCGCCGTGCGGCAGCAGCCCGAGCACGGCCAGCCCCGTCATGGTCTTGCCCGAGCCGCTCTCCCCGGCCAGCCCGTGCACGCGCCCCGGCTCGAGCGTGAGGTCGACGCCGCGCAGGATCTCCTTGCCGCCGATCGTCACCTTCAGTGCCGTGATGTCGAGCGTTGTCACAGGTCCTCCTTCGTCGGACCTGCGACCAAGTCGCTGTGCTGTCTCGTTCGCTCGCTCACAGTGCACGCTCCTTGATCGCGCGGGCCGTACGGGGATCGAGCGCGTCGCGCAGGGTGTCACCCAGGAAGTTGAACGCCAGCACCACGGTCAGGATCGCCAGCCCCGGGAACGTCGCCACCCACCAGCTGTCGAACACCTCAACCCCCGAGGCCACCATCGCCCCCCACTCGGGGGACGGCGGCTTGGCCCCGAGGCCAAGGAACGACAGGCCCGACAGCAGCAGCAGGGCGGTGCCGATGTCCAGGGTGGCCAGGACGAGGACGGGTCCGGTCACGTTCGGCAGCACGTCCACCCGCAGCGACCGCCACACCGAGAAGCCCAGCAGCCGGCCGCTCAGCACGAACTCCCGCTCCCGCACGCCCAGCACCAGCCCGCGCGTGACCCGCGCGTAGGCGGGCCAGGCCACCACCAGGACGGCCAGCACGGCGTTGGTGAGGCTGGCGCCGAGCGCCGCGGCCACCACCATGGCCAGGATCACGGTCGGGAACGCGAACACCAGGTCCGCCACCCGCATGATCGTCTCGTCGACCCACCTGCCGAAGTAGCCGGCGCACGCGCCGAGCAGCCCGCCGATCAGCACCGACAGCGCGACCAGCAGCAACGTCAGCGGGATCGACACCCGCGCCCCGTACATGACGCGGCTGAGGATGTCGCGGCCGAGCTGGTCGGTGCCGAACCAGTGCCCGGGTCCCGGCGGCGCGAGCCGCGGCAGGTCCTGGGCGAGGGGGTCGTGCGGCGCCAGCGCGGGCGCGGCCAGCGCGACGACCAGCCAGAGCACCGCCAGCACGGCGCCGACCACGGCCAGCGGCTGCCGCCACGCCTCGGGCAGCCGCGAAAGCAGGCCCCTGCGGGCCAGGGGGTCCCGCCGTCTCATTGCAGCCTCACTCGGGGATCGATGACGCCGTACAGGACGTCCACGATCAGGTTGATGACCAGGTAGACGACGCCGACGACCAGGCCGACGCCCATGACGGCGGGCAGGTCGAGGGTGGTGGCGCTCTTGTAGGCGTACTGGCCGACGCCGGGCCAGGCGAAGATCGCCTCGACCAGCACGGTGCCGGACAGCAGGCTGCCGAACGCCAGGCCCGCCACGGTGATGACGGGCACCAGGGCCGAGCGCAGCACGTACCGGAACAGGATCGTGCGGCCCGGCAGCCCCTTGGCCCTGGCGGCGCGCACGTAGTCCTGCCCCAGCACCTCCAGCACCGCCGAGCGCGTGAAACGGGTGAGCAGGCCGATCGTGTAGAGCGCCAGCACCAGCGCGGGCGTCACGAGGTGCCCGACCGCGGAGGAGAACACGTCCCACCGGCCCGCCAGCAGCGCGTCCACCGTCTGCAGCCCGGTCACGGCGGGGACCGCGCCGTTGAGCGCCGCGTCCACCCGGCCGCTGCCCGGGGTGAGCTGCAGCCGGTAGAAGAACACGTAGAACGCCACCAGCGCCAGCCAGAAGGTCGGGACGGAGATGCCGATGAGGCTCAGCACGCGCAGCGCGTGGTCCGACAGCCGGTCCCGGCGCAGCGCGGCGATCACCCCGAACGCCACGCCCAGCACCAGCGACACCAGGATCGCCGCCCCGGCCAGCTCCAGCGTCGCCGGGACGAACTCGGCCAGGTCCTCGCTGACCGGCCGGTGACTCTGCTGGCTGGTGCCCAGGTCGCCGTGGGCCAGGCCCTCGAGGTGGAGCACGTACTGCTGCCAGAGCGGCTTGTCCAGGCCGTGCTCGGCCCGCCACTGCGCCACGATCGCCGGATCGCCCAGCGCCCGCTGGCCGAGGTTGGCGGCCACGGGGTCGCCGGGGACCAGGTTCGTCAGGACGAACGTGACGAGCGTGATGCCCCAGGCCATCAGGACCGCGAGCAGGATGCGCCGGACCAGGAAGCGGACGAGCGGATGCGCCGCCCGCCGCCCCGCTCGGGACGGGGGCGGCGCGCCCGGGATGTCGGACACCTTACGAGGCTCCCTTACTTCACGCCGAGGTCGGCGACGTCCACCGTCCACACCGGGTGGTACTCGAGCCCGGTCACGGACGCGGCCGTCACGATGTTCTGGCTGGGCTGGATCAGCGGGATGAACGGCCCCGAGGCGTTCAGCTTGGTCTGCACGTCCTCGTAAGCGGCTTTGCGGGCGTCGTCGCCGATCGCCACGGCGGCCTTGTCACCGGCGGCCTCGATGTCCTTGGCCGCCCCAGCCTTCCAGCCGGCCCGCAGGCCCACCGTCTTGCCGGGCAGGAACGCCAGGTAGTCGCTCGGGTCGGGGTAGTCAGGGCCCCAGTACCACAGGCCCATCTCCTCCTTGCCGTTGCGGTAGTTGTCCAGGGCCGTGGTGACCGGCGCGGGCTGCAGATCCACCGTGATGCCGACCTCCTTGAGGTTGGCCTGGACCCGCTCGGCGAGCGGCTGGAACGACAGGCCGTTCACGGTCAGCTCGCTCGGGTACTCCAGCTTGACGGTCGGGTTCGTCAGGCCGCTCGCGGCCAGCGCCGCCTTGGCGCCCGCCACGTCCCGCTTGGCCGCCGCGGTGGCGGGCAGCGCGCCGAGCAGCTGCGACGGGATGACACCGGGCGCCTGCGTCGCGCCCTCGCCGGCCAGCTCCAGCAGCCCGGCGTAGTCCACGCCCTTGCGCACCGCCTCCACGAACTTGGCGTTCGGCGTGGTCTTGCTGATCCCGGAGTCCTGGTTGGCCAGCAGGAAGATGACGTTCGCCGAGGCGGTCTTCTTGACCTGCAGGGTCGCGGGCATGCCGGTGACCTGGTCGCCCGACAGGTTGAGCGCGACCTGGCTGTCGCCGCGCTGGACGTTCAGCTTCTGCGTGGCGGCCTCGACGTTGCGGATGACGACCTTGTCGTAGGCGGGCTTGGTGCCGTAGTACTTCGGGTTCGCCTTCAGCGTGACCTGGCTGCTCACGTTGAACGACTCGATCTGGTACGGCCCCGAGCCGGCGGAGGCCGAGTTCAGGTACTGCTCGGCCTTGTCCTGGGCGTCCGTGGTGGCGCCGTGCTGCTTGGCGAGCTTGCTGTTGATGATGCCGAGCGCCGGGTTCGGCAGGATGTACGGGAGCGCCGGGTTGGCCGCCTTCGACGTCAGCGTGATCGTCGAGTCGTCGGTCTTGGCCACCTCGACGCCGTCCAGCAGGAACGACGGCGTGCCCTTCATGTCACGCACGCGGGTGAGCGAGAACACCACGTCGTCCGCCGTCACCGGCGAGCCGTCGGCGAACGTGGCGCCCTTCTTCAGCTTGAGCGTCAGCGTCTTGCCGTCCTTGCTCAGCTCGTACGACTCCGCCAGCGCGGGCACCGGCTTGGTCACGTCCGCTCCGTCGAACGTCAGCAGCGTCTCGTAGACCGCCTTGCCGACGATGAGGCCGGTCGGCTCGTACGTGCGGCCCGGGTCGGCCGTCTTGAGGTCGAAGGACGTGTCGATGACGAGGGTCTTGCCGCCACCGCCGGAGGAGGCGGCGGGGGACTGGGAGCTGCCGCCGCTTCCGCAGGCGGCGAGGGCGAGTGCACCGGCGAGCAGCACAGCCGCCGTCTGCGAGCGGGTCGCCATGGTTGGTCCTCCAAGATTTGGACGTTCGGCAGAAGGATGTCGAGGATTGTCCGGCAGAACGTCCAGGTCCCGCGTGGTCCGCGAGACGTATATAAAGGTCGATGAGGTAATGATGAGTGAAATTTCTAGAAATGGTGCTGGCGGCGGCGGTCAGCCTGGACGGATCGGCATCGGTCTCGAGCTGGACGAGATCCACATGAAGATCCTCGAGGTCCTGCGCGAGAACGGCCGGATCTCGGTCGCCGCGCTGGCCGAGCGGGTCGGCATCTCGCGCGCCAACGCCTACACCCGCTTCGAGGCGCTGCGCGCCGACGGCGCGATCAAGCGCTTCACCGCCGAGATCGACCACGTGCGGGCCGGGCTCGGCATCACCGCACTGATCTTCGTGACCGTGCGGCAGCAGATGTGGAAGCAGTTCAGAGCCGAGCTGGCCCGGATGCCCGAGGTGGAGTACTGCGCGATCACCACCGGGCAGCACGACGCCATGATCCAGGTGCGCGTGTCGGACGTGGCCGCCGTGCACACCATGGTGACCGACCGCCTGGCCAACATCCCGGCGGTCAAGGCGACCGAGACGGTGTTCATCCTGGACGAGGTGCTCAGGCGGCCGTACGTGCTGCCCAGCGACCGCGACCGCGACAGGGACCGGTCCCGCCCGTCACGGCGGGCCGCCCAGGAGGGGGACCAGGGCGGCGTGCCGCTCGGCAAGATGCGCTTCGTCGGCGCCGCCGAGGGCCGCGCCGCCCTCCGCAAGGACGGCTAGCGATGCCGTCGTGGTCGCGCGAGCACGACGCGGCGATCAGCCGACTTCCCGGCAGACGCTCACGTGGACCGTGTCGTCCCCGTCGAAGCTGAACTCCTCCACCAGCCGCAGCAGCCCGTCGTCCCCCGTCTCGATGCGGCTGCTGCTCTGCCCGCCCGCCGTCCCACCGGCCTTCAGCGCGTGCACGTACGAGATCGACACCAGGTGGCCGTCCCGCGTGCCGACGAAGCGCCCGTGGGTCACGGTGTCGCCGGTGTAGCTGCCCCACACCACCCCGTCGGACTCCTCGTAGCGGAACTCCGTAGGGCTGTCCTGGTCGACTTCGCTCGCCGTCGAGCTCACCATCACGAATTTGCGGCCGTTGAGATTCACGCCCGCCATGGTGCCCAACGTTTCCGAAATATCAGCATCCGGCTGGACAGATGGTGAGGGACCACGGTCAATGATCGGCAATCCGTCCAGCGGGGGGCCGGGCGGCGAGCCCCAACGGGCGCAGGTGTGCCTGCCCACCCGGGGTGGGCAGGTCAGGGGAGTGCTGACGGTCAGGCGCAGGTGTATCCGGACGGAAGCGCGGTGTTGCCGTTCGGGCGGCCGGCCTGGAAGCCGGTGCGGTCGGCTTCGATGCTGGCATCGCGCTTGGGCTCGCCCGTCGGTTCCAGTCAGCCCTGTGCGGCGGTTGCCTCGGCGATCTCCGGGGGTGTGGCGCCGAGCCACCAGTCGGGCTGGGCGCTGCCGTCGGTGGTGCGGCCGTCGTCGCGGACGTTGTAGCGCTCGTCGCGGCCCGGCTCGGCGTGCCGGCCGGCGAGGGCCTGCTCGAGCCGGGTGAGCTCGTCGAACTTGCCGAACCACCGGCCCGGCGGCCACCTGGCTCGTCAACGGCCTCGACCAGGCCGGCTACGTCACCCGCGAGCGCCTGGAGCAGGACCGCCGCTCCGTGGCCGTCGCCTCCACCCCCGCCGGGCTCGAACGCCACCGCGAACGCGAAGCGCCCCTCGCCGCGGCCCTCGACGACACCCTCAGTCACCTGGACAACCGGACCCTGGCGTCCACGGCCGAGGTCCTGCGCGGCCTGGCCCTGCTCTACGACCGTCTGTAGCGGCGGCATCATCGACTGCCCGGCCGTGGATGCCCGGCGCTTTACCGTTCCGTGCCTGACGCCATCATTGCACTGTGTGATAGTAATGTGACGTTACGTATCCGATGCGGCTCGGGAGATTCTTCATGGTGGCGTACCTGCTCTCGATCTTGGCGGCGGTGGGCGCCGTGGCGCTCACCGCGCTGGTGTTCAGGAAGGTCAAGAGG
The DNA here is from genome assembly GCF_044466425.1 of Nonomuraea sp. NPDC049400. NCBI lineage: Bacteria > Bacillati > Actinomycetota > Actinomycetes > Streptosporangiales > Streptosporangiaceae > Nonomuraea > Nonomuraea sp. NPDC049400. The sequence goes on along the minus strand of NZ_JBITMP010000053.1, from coordinate 39,613 downwards.
GCCGGCGAGGATCGCGATCCCAGCGGGCCGTCCGCCGCGCACGCGGGCGCGATGCTCTCGGCCATGTTCCTGCTGGTGTTCGCCATCGCGATCATCGTGCCCTGGACCACGGCCGACGCCGCCCGCCTCAACACCCACACCGAGAGCCAGGCGGCGGTCGACGCGTACTGGGCGGCCGACGGCCTGCCGGGCACCGCGCCGCAGGACGTGCGCAGGGCGCTGCGCGACTACGTCACCTTCGTCGTCAGGGACGAGTGGCCGCTCATGGCCGAGGGCAGGATGGACCCGGTCGGCGCCGCCAGGGTGGACGAGCTGCGCGGCCGAGTCACCGACCTGGAGGTGAGCGGCGACCAGCAGGAGGGGGCCAGGGACGCTGTGCTGGGTCACCTCAGCGAGCTGTCCACCGCGCGGGCCCTGCGCACCGCCGACGCCGCCGCCACGCCTCCAGAAGGGCTGCTGATCCTGACCGTCCTCACCGGCGCGCTGGTCGTCGTCTTCCCGTTCCTGGCGGGGGCCAGACCGAGGGGGCTGGCGATGCTGCCGCTGGTGGCCACGGCGGCGCTGCTGGGCTTCGGCACGTACCTGACCTGGGACATCTCCCACGCCTTCGCCGGGCCGCTGGCTGTCGGGCCCCAGGCGTTCCAGGGGGCGCTGCAGGAGTTCGCGCGTATCGGCGGGGGGATGTGAGCGTGGGCGTCAGGCGAGCGCCGCTGCTGCTTGCCGCCGCCCTGGTCGCCGTGGCCGTCGCGGGTCCCGCGGCGGCCGACCGGGGGCCGTGGCCGCGCCCGGTGCCGCAGGTGTCGGTACGCCCGCCCGCGCCACCCAAAGGTGTGACCGTCGGGCCCACGGTGTCCGTGCCCCGGGTGCGGGCCTGGCGGTCGCCGGTCCCCGGGGTGTCGATCTCGGTGCCGCCCCGGAAGCGGCGGGCGGCGCCCGCGGTCACGCTGCCCCACGTGACGATCTACCCGGACGGGGTGTGCACCGGCCGGGTCCAGGTGGGGGAGTGCCCGCGCAAGGGGCCGCGCCGGCTGCGGCGGCCCGTTCCCTGGGTGACGCCGGTGCGTGTGCCCACCCCGGCCCCCACCCCCGCTCCCACGCCGAAGGCGACTCCCCGGGCGCCCTTCCGGCGCGCGGCGGCCCCGCCGTCCCGCCGCCAGAGCCCGTTGACCACCGTGCTGGTGATGGGCGTGCTGGTGTCGGCGATCACCTCGACGACGGCCGTGGCGTTCCGTTCCCGCCGCTGATCGACGCTTTATTCGCGTGCCGCGTCCGGCGCCGCGTGGAAGACTGACCGCCGGGCCTGGCGGTCATCCTTCGGGCTCGGCGGTCGTATGCGTTGATCGGCGGAGAGGCGGCTGTGGCCGACGAAGAGGTGCTGACCGGTGGCGGCGTCAACCACGTGGTCAGGGTCGGCGACACCGTACGGCGGCCTGCGGGGGCCTGGACCCCGGCTGTGCACGCGCTGCTCGGCCACCTGGAGGCACGCGGGTTCGCCGGCGCGCCCCGCGGCCACGGGATCGACGGCGAGGGGCGGGAGATCCTGGACTTCGTGCCCGGCGACGTTCCCGGCTTTCCGCTGCCGGAGTGGGCGCTGACGGACGAGGCGCTGGTGGCCGTCGGCGGGCTTTTGCGGGAATACCACGACGCGACCCTCGACTTCCCGATTTCTTCGGATTTTTCGTGGTACTTCCCTCCGGTGGAGCCGGCGGAGGTGATCTGCCACGGCGACGTCGCCACGTATAACTGCGTCTTCCGTGCGGGGCGGCCGGTCGCGCTCATCGACTTCGACACGGCGCACCCCGGGCCGCGGGTCTGGGACGTGTCCTACGCCGCCTACCGTTTCGTGTCGCTCAGCGACTCCCGGCACGAGGGGGTGGGCTCGTGGCCGGTGGAGGAGCAGGCGCGGCGGCTGCGGCTGTTCGCCGACGCGTACGGGCTCGGGGACGCCGACCGGCACGCGCTGGTGTCCACCGCCCGGGCCCGGCTGGACCATCTGGTGCGCCACATGTACGACCAGGCCGCCGCGGGCAACGAGGCCTTCGCGAGCCACATCGCCCGGGGCGACGACCGCTTCTACCGCACCGACATGGCGCATCTGGCCCGCCACGAGGCCACGTTCCGCACCGCCCTCACGGCCTGACCTGCCAGGACCGGCACGTCGTACCGGGACATGCGCCTTGACGGGCCGGCGGGAAGACCACGGGCGCCTCGGTGGTTTCACGTGATCGTGGAGGAGACCGAGGTAGTGGTGATCGGCGCCGGGCAGGCGGGACTGTCCAGCGCGTACTTCCTGCGCAGGTTCGGGTTCGAGCCGGTCGTGCTGGACGCGGGCGACGGGGCGGGAGGGGCGTGGCGCCACCGGTCCCCGTCGCTGACCATGGACAAGGTGCACGGGATCTTCGACCTGCCCGGCGTGCCCCGTCACCCGGATGTGGACGGCCGCCGCCCCGCCGCCGAGGTGGTCCCCGCGTACTACGCGGGCTACGAGGAGGAACTGGGGCTGGACGTCGTGCGACCGGTGAAGGTCACCTCCGTGCGGCGCGACCGGGACGCTCGCCTGGTGCTCGCGACGGACGCGGGGGAGTGGTCGGCCCGGGCCGTGGTCAACGCGACAGGCACCTGGACCCGTCCGCACTGGCCCTACTACCCGGGCGCGGCCGGCTTCGAAGGGCGCCAGCTCCACTACGCGAGCTACCGAGGGCCGGAGGAGTTCAAGGGGCGGCATGTGATCGTGGTGGGCGGGGGAGCCTCGGCGATGCACGTGCTGTCCGAGATCGCCGGGATCGCCGCCACCACCGCCTGGGTCACCCGGCGCCCGCCGGTCTTCCGGGACGGCGACTTCGGGGAGAACGCCAGGCGCGAGGCCGTCGCCCTGGTCGAGGAGCGTGTCCGCGCCGGTCTCCCGCCGCAGAGCGTGGTGAGCGTCACCGGCCTGGGCTACAGCACGGTCGTGCGCGAAGCACTGGCGAAGGGCGTCCTGAACCGCCTGCCCATGTTCCACCGCATCACCGAACACGGCGTCACCTGGCCCTCGGACGAACACTCGCCGGCGGGCCGCTTCCTGGCCGCCGACACGATCGTCTGGGCCACCGGCTTCCGCTCCGCCCTGGACCACCTCGCGCCCCTGCACCTGCGGGAGCCGGGCGGCGGGATCATGGTGGACGGCACCCGGGCCGTCAAGGAGCCGGCGCTGCAACTCGTCGGTTACGGCCCGTCCGCCAGCACCATCGGCGCGAACCGCGCGGGCCGCACGGCCGCCCGCAACGTCCGCGGGTACCTGAGCACCCACCCGGCGCGGCCCGCCGCCTGACCACTTCAGGCCGCCTCAGTGCATCGCCTCTCCCAGCGCGCTCTTCTCGGGGATGCGACCCTGGGGCGCGTGGGCCGCGGTCTCGCCGGAATCGCTGAACGTTCCCTCCCGGCGTACGGTGTGCCAGCGCAGCCGCACGCCCAGCACGGCCGTCGCCAGTGACTGGATGACCACCAGGTACATGAGCTGGCGGTAGACGAACTGCTGCAGCGGCAGCACCCAGAGCGCCGAGGCGCGCTCACCGTCCAAGCGGAGCGCGTACCAGCCGGTCAGCGCCTGTACCACCACGAAACCCGCCCACACCGCTACGACCGGGAGTGGCTCGCCCAGGACCGTGTTGTAGATCGCCATGAGGTCGACGACGGGAGCCAACAGGGGCAGCAGCACCTGGAACAGCGTCAGGTAGCCAAGGCAGCGGCGGCCGAACGGGCCGGGTTCGAGGACGGCGCGCCGATGTTTCCACACCGCCTGCAGCGTGCCGTAGCACCAGCGGTAGCGCTGCTTCCACAGCTGGCCGAGCGAGGCCGGCGCCTCGGTCCAGGCCAGCGCCTTCTCCTCGTAGACGACGCGCCATCCGGCCCGGCACAGCGCCATCGTGAGGTCGGTGTCCTCCGCCAGCGTGTCCGCGCTCACCCCGCCCAGTGCCATGAGCGCCGACCGCCGGAACGCCCCGATCGCACCGGGCACGGTCGCCATGCAGTCGAGCAGCTCGAAGGCACGCCGATCGAGGTTGAAGCCGATGACGTACTCGATGTGCTGCCATCGCCCGATCATGCCGCGCCGGTTGCCGACCTTGGTGTTGCCGCTCACCGCGCCGACCGCGGGATCGGCCAGCTGGCGCACCAGGTGGCCGATCGTGGCGGGTTCGAAGACGGTGTCGCCGTCCACCATGATGAGCAGCTCATGGGCGGCCTGGGCGATGCCGGTGTTGAGCGCGGCCGGTTTGCCGCCGTTGGGCCGGCGGATCACCCGTACGCCGGGGAGTCCCAGCGCCTCCGCCAGCTCGGCGGTGCCGTCGGTGGAGCCGTCGTCGACGACGAGGATCTCGAGCTCGCCGTGGTAGGCGGTGCCGGCCAGCGACCGCACCGTCGCCTGGATCCCGGCGGCCTCGTTGTAGGCAGGCACGATCACCGTCACCGGCGGGGGCGCGGACCACACGGGCGCCCGGCCCTTTCGCCGCTTCCCGCCCCTGGTGCGTGCCGCGTGCACCCACGCGAGCACGGCGAAGAAGCCGAGCCGTCCCAAGGTGAGCGCTCCCGCGGCCAGCAGCACCCACGCCAGCGCGCCGGCGAACGCCTCCGAGGCACGCTGGACCAGGTTGAGCGCGGAGCCGATGAACCGTTCCGCCCCGCCGGCCCGCTGGTGAGCCGAGGGCATGCCGAGCGCCGTGGTCACCGTGACGGCGCGGTAGCCCTTGCCGGTCAGCTCCCGCAGGACGGCTCCGACGGCCTCGACGGTCTGCCGCCGGTCGCCACCCGAGTCGTGCATCATCACGATGGCGCCCCGGCCCTTTTCCGGGATCGACGACGCCGCGATCTTCGTGGTCCCGGGGCGACTCCAGTCCCTGGTGTCGAGGTCCGTCAACGCGATGAGGTAGCCCTCGGCGGCCAGTGCCCTCATCCCCGCCCACTGCGGCCCGGAGATCGCCGCGGGGCTGGAGGAGTACGGCGGGCGGGCCAGCGTGGTGTGCAACCCTGTCGCTCCGGCCAGCGCGCGCTGCGTCAGCGACAACTCCAGCTTGAGCCGCCAGCCGGGCAGCGTCGCAAGGTCGGCGTGTGAATAGGTGTGGTTGCCCAGTTCGTGCCCCTCGGCGACGATGCGCCGCGCCAGCTCCGGGTATTTCGCCACCTTGGAGCCGACGGTGAAGAAGGTCGCCTTGGCGCCGTACCTCTTCAGCATGTCGAGCACCTGCGGGGTCCACGCAGGGTCGGGGCCGTCGTCGAAGGTCAGCGCGATGGTCCTGCTCGGCAGGCGGGCGCTGGCGGGGCCTTTCGCCGTGATGTTGATGACCGGGCCGCCACGCCGTACCTTCTCCAGCTCGGGGGAGGGAGAGCCGGCGGCGGCCGGGGGTGCGTGCGTCTCGCCGACGACGTTGGTCACGTACCCGTTGAGTACCAGAGCGGCGGCGACCAGCAGCAAGCCGACGGCGAGCGGGAACCAGTGGCCCTTGGGATCGGCCGGAGGTCTTGCGGCCGGCGCGGGCTGCTGCGCAGGCGGGTTCTGCGGTGGTTCGTTCCCCGGCCGGGCAGTGCGGAAGTCCTGCCAGGCAGGGACCGGCTTGGACGGCCAGACCAGCTTGTCGCGCTGAGAGGGGCCGCTCACTTCTTCGGGCCCTTCGTCCGGCTCGGATCGAGTCCCGGCGGCGTCCTGACCTGGCCGGGCGGCTCGGTCCCGGCATCCGTGGGCTCAGCGGTCGTGGGGTCCGCGGTGGGATCGGAGCTCTGCCCCGGGTCACTGCTGGACCGCGATTTCGTCCGTTCCGGCTGCGGCGAGGTCAGCTCGGACGTCGCCGATGGCCGGACCGGGCGAGTGGCGCTGGTTGTCGGACGACGCGACGGCGAGCCTGTCACCACCGGGTGCGTCACGGAAGGGGTCGGCCGCTCGGACAGTCTCGGCCGAGGCGTCGACGTGCGATCCGGTGAAGCCGCTCCTGGTCGCTCGCCCGGCCAGCCGTTCACCGAAAGTGTCGTGCTGGAGAACATTCCGCCGATCACGACGGCGAGCAGCGCGAGAGCAAGGACGCTCCCGGCGATCGAGCCGATCATGATCAGCTTTCGACGGCGACCGCTCTGGTTGACGAAGACGGCTGTCGTGCTTGGTTGCTCAGGGGACACGCGGGAATCGTAGTGACAGATGCGGACATATAGGAATTAAGAGCGAGTTGACCTCCTGTCGTCTTGGGTCGGGAATGCGTGCGAGCCTACTATGGGAAGTAGTAAAAATACCGATTGGGGCAGCAGGGCGATCACTCCTGTGAAGGGGCTCGACACAGGGTGTGACCCCAGGTTAGCTTCCTGACATAAGGATCTTTATCCGGTCAGGAGGTCCCAGCATGGAAGTTCCCGGCTACACCGAGATCCGGGAACTCGGACACGGCGGGACAGGGCGGGTGATGCTCGCCGTACGGGACTCAGACGGGCAATCCGTCGCGATCAAACATCTGTCCGAGCCGTTACGCGCGGACGGGGAGTTCGTGGAGAGGTTCCGGGCGGAGGCGGAGGTCATCCGCGAGATCGACAGTCCCCATACCGCGCGGCTGCTGGAGTACGTCGAGGGTGACAACGACGCCGTCATCGTGATGGAGCTGGTCGACGGCGTCACGCTGCGGCGGCTGCTGGAGCACGAGGGCGCGACGGGCGCCGAGGCGGCGCTCGTGGTCCTGAAGGGGGCGCTGCTCGGGCTGGCCGAGGCGCACCGGCGCGGGGTCGTACACCGGGACTTCAAACCCGAGAACGTCATGATCACCCAGGACGGCGAGAGCAAGCTGGTCGACTTCGGCGTGGCGGCGCACTTCGGGGAGACGGCGGCGCTCGTCGGCACCCCCTCCTACATGGCTCCCGAGCAGTGGGAGGACTCTCCGGCCAGCCCCGCGACCGACGTGTACGCCGCCACGCTGGTGTTCTACGAGTGCCTGACCGGCCACCGGGCCTTCCAGGGCGAGAACGCGGCAGCGCTCGCCTTCCAGCACCAGCACGTGTCACCGCCGCTGGAGGACATCGACGAGCCGCTGCGCCCGCTGCTCGAACACGGCCTGGCCAAGGACCCGGCGGAGCGTCCCGGGTCGGCGGAGGCGTTCCTGACCGAGCTGGAGGACGTCGCGCTCACCGCATACGGGGACGAATGGGATCAGCGCGGACGGGCCGGGCTTGGGGCCCTGGCCGTGCCGCTGGCCGGCTTGTTGCCGAGGGCGCAGGCGGCTGCCGCGGAGAGCACCACCAGCGTGTTCAAGACGACGCTGACGCCGGCGGGCAAGTTCGCGGTGACGGGCGGGCTGGTGCTGGCGACCGCGGCCGCGGTGACGTCGGCGTTCGTGATCTGGGCCGACTCCCCGGAGCCGGGGCCGGGCCTCGCGCTGCCGCCCGCCACGTCCTCCCCGCCGCGCACCCAGGTGCCCGCTTCGCCCGCGCCCACCGCCCCGACGTCTGCGGCGCCCACTTCTGCGGAGCCCACCCCGAGCGAGTCCATCCCGGGTACGCCGACCGTCACGTACGCCGGTGAGCCGAGTACGATCCCGACCGTTCCACCCGTGGTCCGACCGACCGGGGGTGGACCCAGCACCCAGCCCCCCACGTCCACCCGGGAGCCGTCCAACCGACCGACGACCCGGCAGCCGACGGATTCCAGCCGGCCGAGCACGAGTCCGCCCACCACCGAGCCGCCGGCCACCCGGCCGCCGACGAGCAGGCCGCCGGACACCGAGCCGCCGGCCACCAGGCCACCGGCCACCCGGCCGCCGACCACGAGGGCGCCCGATCCGAACACGCCGCCTCCGGCCAGGAACAGGGAGCCGCTCATCTCCGTCTCGGTCAAGGTTTCTGTGAACGTGCCGCTCCTCAGCGGCGAGGGCGACGGGCTGCTGAACGCCGACGTCGGCGTCGGCCTGGGATCGAGCCTCCTGGGGCTGGTGGTCGTACCGGGCTCGGTGCTGGTCGGACGGCAGATCGTGGTGCGAAGGGTGCGGCGACCGCGCGATACCGAAAAGTCGTAAGTTGTGTGCCAGGTGGCGTGATCCTCTACTATCAGCAGTCGGATAGAGGGCGCCCCCCGGCCTGAATAAAACGCTGACCGGAACCTGCCCTGCGGCTCGGGGTAAGGAGAAGTGTGGCGGTTGCGTCCCGTGCCGACCGGCTACGCGGTCCAGTCCGGGCTCTCTCGGTGACGGCGCTCGGCGCGGCGCTCCTGATGGCGGGGGCTCCGGCGCAGGCCGACCCCAAGCCCACGGTGAAGCAGCTCAAGAAGGAGCTCTCCGCGCTCCAGAAGGACTCGGACAAGCTCATCACCGAGTACTACAACAGCAGAATCGCCCAGCAAAAAGCGGAAAAATCCGAAAAAGCCGCGCGCGAGAAGCTGGCCGCCGCCCAGGCCGTCTACGAACGCGAGTCCACCGAGCTCAGAGCCATGGCCGTCAGCCAGTACGTCGGCGGCGACCCCGGCCAGTTCGCCCTCCTCATCAGCAACCAGGACCCGTCGTCGCTCCTCGGCCGGATGGCGCTCAACCAGCACCTCATCGGGCTCCAGGACGCCCGGCTACGTGGCTACGCCCAGGTCAGGGACGCCCACCAGCAGGCCAAGGACGAGGCCGACGCCCGCGCCAAGGAGCTCTCCCGGACGGCCGACGACCTGGAGAAGCGCAAGAAGAAGGCCGAGAAGCAGATCGAGCGGATCAAGGACAAGATCGATCAGCTGTACACGGCGCCGGGGGTGCGGCGGCCGGACGGCACGTGGGTGCCGCAGCTGCCCGGCGGGTCCGACAACATCACGCCCAGGATGCGGCTGGTCAAGCAGCTCATCCAGGAACGGTTCGATGTTCCGAACGGCATCGGGTGCTACCGGGCGATCCAGGACGGCGGCGAGCATCCGCTCGGGCGGGCCTGCGACTTCATGCTGAGCCGGGGCGGCGCGATGCCGTCGGCGGCGGAGGTCGAGCGCGGCAACCAGATCGCGGCGTGGGCCATCAAGAACGCCAAGCGGCTCGGGATCATGTACATCATCTACCGGCAGCGGATCTGGCACGCCAGATCGGGCACTTGGCGCACCATGTCCGACCGGGGCGGCACGACGGCCAACCACTACGACCATCCGCACATCTCGGTCTATTGACGGCTGGAGTTCACAGCGCGCCGTTCTCGCGTCGGCGGGCGCGGACTGCGGGCCGGTCAGTCGTTCCGTGATCGCCCCGTCCCGCAGGACGACCACGCTGTCGTAGTTCTCCGCCAGCTCGCTCACGTGCGACGAGATCGGCAGGATCGCCGGCCCGTCCAGCAGCGCCGTTTTCGCATACCTGGCCGGCCGCCGGCGGCACCATCGTGGAGCCGGTGACGAAGGCCGCGCCAGGCCGGCGCAGGTCCCGCCATCGGGCCGGCTGATCGCCGTCAAGATCGGCGGCAACTGCGGCCGCACCACGACCGCGCTGGTGGCGCTCGGCCAGCGGAAGCGGCCAGGCGCTGATAGGGAAAGCTTAAGAAAATTAAGATCAACATCTTGAAACTTGAACATCCGCTGAGTACAACTTTAGATATGAAAGATGAGGCGATGGACTGGCAGGAACTCACGAACCTGACCCGGGGCCAGTCGTTCCTCGTCGAGCGGGTGCGCCTGGCAGGCAGCGGGGTCGCGATCGAGGGCGAGTTCGAGCTGCCGCAACTGGCTCAGCTCAACGTCGAGGATCAGGTCTTCGTCACGGCGTTCGTACGGTGCCACGGCTCCATCAAGCAGATGGAACGGATCTTCGGGGTGAGCTACCCGACGATCAAGGCACGACTCAACCGGATCGCGCAGATGCTCGACTTCGTCGAGACCGATCCGGCGCCGTCGCGGGCAGAGGTCATCGATCGGCTGCGCCGCGGCGAGATCACCGCGCAGCAGGCGTTGTCCGAACTGGAGGGGCACACATGATGCCGCAGTTGCTGACCGTACGGGTCAAACGCCCGGACCGTCGTCCCATCCGGATCTGGGTCCCGGTACTGCCCGTCGTGCTCGTGCTCTCACCGGTCGTGGTCCTGGCCGTGCTGGCGGGGGCCGTGGCCTGCCACGTGTACCACATCGATGTGGTGCGGGCACTCGGCACCGGCTGGCGCATCGTCTGCGCGTTGCCCGGCACCCGGTTCGACGTCGAGCACAACCGTACGGCTGTGCTCCTGGCCGTCCGATAGGAGAGCTTTCGATGAACGAACAGCGCAAGGACATCCTCGCCATGCTGGCCGAAGGAAAGATCACCGCAGAGGAGGCGGAGCAGCTCATCGCCGCACTCGAACGAGCCCAGCCGCCGACGGCGGCCAGTCCCGCCGCCCGGCCGAAAGGCAGGGCGAAGTACCTGCGGGTGGTGATGGAGTTCATCGAGGAGGACGGCGAGTCGGGGCGGCTCAACATGCGCGTGCCGCTGCAGCTGCTGCGGGCCGGCGTACAGCTGGCGGCCCTGGTCCCGCCGCGGGCACTGGAGCGGGCCAACGCCGAGCTGAGCAAGTCGGGCGTGCCGCTCGACCTGACGCAGCTCAAGCCGGAACACCTCGAGGCGCTCGTGGAGCATCTCGACGAGACGATCGTGGAGCTCGAGCAGCCAGATGGCCACTTGCGGGTCTTCTGCGAGTAGGCGCCGTCCGATTGGACGGGCCCTCGGGAGGGTGCTGGAACACCCCCTCCGAGGCCGCGCCGTCGCCCTGGTCATGGGCTTTCGCTCGTCGGCGGGAGTGCCGGCATGGCTCGCGGTCGCCGGCATCCTGATCCTGTTCACCCTGGCGCTGACGTGGATCGCCGTCATCCCCGGTCTGTCCGCGACGTCCGTGGAAGGCGCGAGCGCGTTCTCCTACCCGCTCATCTTCCTGCCGTTCCTCAGCTCCGCCTTCGTGCCCACCGCCACCATGCCCGGCCCGGTGCGTTTCTTCGCCGAGCACCAGCCGGTGACCTCCATCGTCAACGCCATCCGCGCCCTGTTCACCCAGCAACCGGTCGGCACCGACCTCTGGCTCGCTCTGGCCTGGTGCCTCGGCATCCTCCTCGCCGCCTACCTCTTCGCCATGAACACGTACCGCCGCAGGATCGCTTAGGTAGCTGTCTTCTTAGACCGATCAGTCAGCAATTGCGGTGGCTCTGTGCCACCCCCTCGCCACGGAGGAGAGCCGGATGTCGGCAGATCTGCCCAGCTCACCCGCGCTGCGCGCGTCCGATGCGGAACGCGACCGGGTCATCGAACTGCTGCGCGCCGCCGTCGCCGACGGCCGGCTCGACCCGGTCGAGTTCGACGAGCGGCTGGATGCGGCGCTGGCCGCCCGCACCATCGACGCGCTGGCCCCGCTCATCACCGATCTGGTCGCGGTGCCGGGCAGCGGCGGCGCACTCACCTTGCCGTTCGCCGGGACGCCGGCCGAGCCGGCCGCCGAACTGCTCACCATCAAGGAGCGGCACGGCTCGGTGCGCCGTGACGGCCGCTGGACGCTGCCGCACCGGCTGGCGCTGCGCACCGCGTGGTGCGAGGTGCTGCTGGACCTGACCAACGCGGTGCGCAGCGCGCCCGAACTGGTCATCGAGCTGCGGGTGAACGGCGGCAACGTGGAGCTGGTCCTCGCGCCGGGCATGGTGGTGGACGCCAACGAGCTGTCGGTGCGCCACAGCCTGGTGGCGATCAGCAGGGACGCGGGCGACAACACGCCGGAGACGCTGCACGTCCGCTTGGCAGGCCGAATACGGCACGGCTGGCTCAAGACCCGGTGGCAGGCACCGCACCACTGACGAAGGCGCGGGTTGGCCGCGGCGCAGTTGCCGGCGCGCTCCTTCCACCTGCCGATCAGGCAGGCTGCAGTCGCCATGCAAGCGATAGCTGATCAACTACCGGCATCGGAACGGACCAGGCCAGCCGCCGGGCTCGCCTTTCAGCGTGAGGAAAGAACGATGGCATCGACCGTCTTCGGGATACTCGCCGTGGTCGCGGTGATCGTGGGCGTGGTGCTGTTCCTCGTGTTGAGGCGGCGGCCACACACCCGGGTCGGGGCGTACGCCGCGGCGGTGATCTTGCTCATGGCCGCGGGGATACTCGCCATGGGCCATTTCTCGCTCGCGGGCCTGGAATCCGCTGCGCTGAGCACCTTCACGCCGGCGGAGCGCGCGGCGGCGCTGTCGTGCGACGCGGCGGTGCTGAAGGCCGACAAGACGGACAACAAGCTCAACAGACGCTACATCTGGTGGTTGCGGCTCCGGGTGACCCCTCGGGCCGGCAGCCCGTACGAGATCGAGCGTACGGCCCGGATCGCCTCGTCCATGGAGGAGCGCTTGAAGCAGGGGAACGTCGTGTTTCCCTGCCTGGTGTCCTCCGCCGACCGCACCCGGATCGAGATCGCCGCCCTCGCCTGACAAACAGCGGGCTGTCTTGGGTGACTTCAAGTAGTCGGCCATGTGAGGCAAGTAAGGTTGGTGCGTACTTGCCTTACCAGCATTCAGAGGTCTGCAGGCGTGTCAGTCATGTCAGGTGAGGGCTTCGGGCCGCATGCCGAGGCGTGCGCGTATGTGGCGGGGCCGCGCGCGGCGGGGCGAGGCGACCCCGTCACGGTCGCGTAAGCCGCGCGGCGAAGGCGCGGCGCCGCGTGGATGAGGAATGATGGAGATCGTCCTGGCGGTCGTAGCCGCAGTGGCCGGCTCTGTCGCGGCCGAAGCCGGGAAGGGCGCCTGGCGGGCCCTGGCCGAGCTGCGGCGGCGACGGCGACGTGATGATTCCCAGGAGATCGCACAAGAGGCCGCAAAGCACCTCGAAACGTACGACTCGGTCGCGCGGCCGCATTCCCTGCCCGCCGATATCGCCTCCTTCACGGGGCGGAAAGACGCATGGCGGCAGTTGACGGATCTGGTGGGGGACGGCGACATCGCTGCTGTCACCGCAATCGACGGCATGGCCGGGATCGGCAAGACCACATTCGCCGTGCACGCCGCGCACCGGCTCGCCGAGCGCTTCCCCGACGGGCGGCTGTTCGTGCGCCTGCACGGCCACACCCCCGGTCAGCGGCCGGTCGAGCCGGCGGACGCGCTGGCCGCCCTGCTGGAGGGCGTCGGCGTGCCCTCGGGGCGGATCCCCGTCGATCTGGAGGCGCGGGCCGCGCTGTGGCGGGACCGGATGTCCGGCAAGAGAGCGATCGTGCTGCTGGACGACGCCGCAGGCAGCACGCAGGTACGGCCCCTGCTGCCCGGCACGCCCGGGACGCTCGTCCTGGTCACGAGCCGCCGGCGGCTTACCGCGTTGCCAGACGCGGTCGTGGTCTCCCTGGACGTGCTGTCGCCCGGCGAGGCCGCCCGGCTGTTCGTCCGGTTGAGCGGCCGGGCCGGTCTGGACTGCGGGGACGGCGCGGTGGCCGAAGCGGTGGCGGCGTGCGGGTTCCTGCCACTGGCGATCAGCCTGGCGGCGGGGCAGTTCAAACACCGCCCGAGCTGGGACGCGGCTGACCTCGTCGAGGAGTTGACCTCGCCGGCCGGGGACCTGTCCGGCTTGCGCGCCGAGAACGTATCGGTCTCCGCCGCCTTCGACCTGTCCTACCGCAATCTGCCGCCGGCCCAGCGCGGCTTGTTCCGCCGGCTCGGCCTGCATTTCGGCCAGGACATCGACGCCTACGCCGCCGCCGCGCTCGCCGGCACGGACCTGCCCGTCACGCGGCGCCGCCTGGCGGAGATGTTCGACTATCACCTGCTCAACGAGCCCGCCAGGGGCCGCTACCGTTTCCACGACCTCATCCGGCGGCACGCCCGCTCTCTGGCCGCCGCCGACGACACCGCCCAGAGCGAGGCGGCCCTGGTCCGGCTGCTGGACCACTACCTGCACACCGTGCGCGCCGCCGATCGTCATCTCAACCAGGGGCTGCCGGCGGGCGTCCCTGAGGCGGTCACCGCCCAGCCGCCTCACCTGCCGGAGCTGGACACCTGGGCGGCGGCCGTCGCCTGGATGGAGGCGGAACGGGCCAACCTTTACGCAGCCACCGCGTACGCCGCCGAGCACGGCAGGCCCGAGCACGCCGTCGGGATCCCCTCCGCGATGCTGGGGTTCCTGCGGGTACGCGGCCACTGGCACGACGCGCTCGCGCTCTACCGGATCGCGCTGCAGGCGGCCTGCCGCATCGGCGACCCCCGCATCGAGGCCAGCGTGCTCAACGACCTCGGCGTGCTGCACTTTTGGACGGGGGACCGTCCGGCCGCCACCGCCCATCTCACCCGGGCGCTGGACCTGTACCGGGGTGCGGGCGATCGGCTCGGCGAGGCCAACGTGCTGACGAACCTGGGTCCGCTGCAGGAGGGTGAGCGGGCGGCTGACGGGCTCACGCGCGCTCTGGAGACGCATCGGGCGTCCGGCAACCGGGTGGGGGAGGCCGACACGCTCATCGCCCTCGGCGTGGCGCGGCACCGGTCCGGTGACCACGCGCGGGCGGTGGCGGACCTGACCCTTGCCATGAGGCTGCACGGCGAGATCGGCAACCGTCTGCGCGAGGCCAGCGCCCTGCACACTCTCGGCCACGTCCAGCAGCGGACCGGCGATCACCGGACCGCCATGGCCAGCCTGGTACGGGCTCGCGAGATGTACTGCGAGCTCGGCGATCCGCTCGGGGAGGCGCACGCCTCGACGGCGATCAGCGACTTGCACCGGGAGCTGGGCGACAACGAGGCGGCCCTGGCCGACTACGACCGGGCGCGGAAGCTGTTCGAGCGGATCGGCCACCCCAAGGCGGGCCGGATGACGCGGACAGGCACGATGACGAGCGGCCCCACCCGGAATCCTCAGGCAGGGCCGCGGAAAAGCGCACGACAACGGGTGGCCCCGCCTGGAGATCCGGGCAAGGGCGGATAGTGGGGTCGCGGCGGCTATCGAGGTCCCCTGGGGATATGGATGCCGGCGGCGCGGAGTTTGCTCTCGACGAGCGCGACCCCCCGGGCCGTGGCCGATCCCTGCTCTTCGCCGTAGTGGGCGATCAGATGGTACCGGGCCGCGGCGTCGGTGCGGGCTTGCAGGCCGGTCACGATCTTCAGGTGTGCGGGGTTGGCGAGGAAGTGGTCGGCAATGGCAGTGGCGAGTTCGGCCAGGCGCGGGTCGTCCGGCTCCCATGCTGTGGCTTCGATTGCGCGCTTGCTCAACGCGACGAAGCGGGGGTCGTCGAGGGCGTGCCCGACATTGGTCAGGAAGTCGTCGAAGCCCTCCGGGACCAGGGCCCTGGCCAGCACCCAGCCCTCCCTGGTGGCCGCCACCTCGTCCGCGGGGAGGCCGAGGCCGGACAGCCGCTCCAGCAGCGCCACAGCACGGTCGGGCAGCAGAGCCCGGTCACCGTCGGCGAGCCGGCGCAGCGTGTCACGCCGCGCGATCAGCTCCTCGATCCGTTCGGTGAGCTGCCGCTCGACGTCGGCGAGCGCGGCGGCGAACAGCGCGGCGTCGGCGTCGATCAGGGGCCGGATCTCGGTCAGCGGCACCCCGGCGGCGGCCAGCGTCCGGACCTGCACCAGCCGCAACAGCTCGGCTGATCCGTACCGCCGGTAGCCGGAGCTGTCGCGTTCCGGCTCCTTCACCAGGCCAAGCTTGTGGTAGTGCCGCACCGTCTTCACCGTGACGCCGACGAATGCCGCCGCCTGCCCGATTGTGACTCCGTTCCTCATGTGCTCAGCCTGCCTTGTGCTCGAGCTCGGCGACTAGGCAGACCACAGCCGAGCAGGTGGCGGGCCACGCCGAGCGCATCGCCCCGGTTCGCGTTCTGCCTGATGCACGACCGGAAGGGGTCGCCTCTCAAGGCGTACGGGTCACAGGTGTTCAGTCCGCCGGCTGAGCCGGATCGGCCTGCTCGCCGCAGAACACCTCGTTGACGAGCCTCTGCTGGGCCTTCTGCACCACTGGCGCTATGGACAGGTCGGCGTCGTCCACCCAGTTCAGTACGGCGGTCAGGGTCTTGCTGCCGTCGGGCGTGCTGTACATCAGCGTCATGGAGCCGATCGTGCCGCCGTTATGGGTGATGACGGTGCCGCAGTCCGTTTTCTGTACGAACACTCCCAGCCCGTAGTCCATGTTCGGGAGGCCCGTGGCGTGCGGGGTGCACATCTCGGCCAGCAGTGGGGCCGGCAGGAGCTTGCCGCCTACCAGCGCGGAGATGAACGTGTGCAAATCCTGGCTGGTCGAGATCATGTCACCGCCGGTGGAGACCCAGGAGGGGTTGTGGCGGGTGACGTCGATCGTCTTCTGCCGACCGGCTTCCTCGTAGCGGTAGTAGACGTGGGCATGCGGCTCAGGGATCTCCGGCGAGGCGTCCGGCACCACCGTACCCGACAGCCCGAGCGGCCCCAGGATCCGGTGCCGCATCTCCTCGGCCAGCGAGCGGCCGGTGACCTTCTCGATCAGCAGCCGGGCCAGCACGTAGTTGGTGTTGGAATAGCTCCAGCCCGTTCCCGGCTCGAACCGGGCCGGCTTGGACAGCGCCAGTCGTACCAGCTCCTCGGGCCGGTAGGTGTGGAACCGGTTGTCCACCCACTCCTTGCCCGTGGTGCCGTAGGGCACGGGGATCCCGTGCACGATCGACCCGTCGTCGTATACCTCGCCGACGAAGTTGAACAGCCCGCTGGTGTGCTGCAACAGCATCCGCACCGTGATCCGCCGGTCCAGCCCGAACTCGGGCAGGTAGTCATCCGCCGGGGCGTCCAGCTCGATCTTGCCCTCGGCCACCAGCTGCAGCACCAGGGTCGCGGTGAAGGTCTTGGTGTTGCTGCCGATCCGGGCATGCCCGTTGACCGGCGGCTTCGCGGTCCCGCCCAGCTCGGCCACCCCGGCACTGCCGACCCACTCGCCTTGCTCATCGTGCACGCGCAGCGACACCCCGAGGAAACCGGAATCGACGATCTCCTCGATCGCCTTCTGCAGCTCCGGGCGATCCTGCCCGGCAGCGGCCGCCGGCGCAGCCCCGCTGTCCGCAGCGGCCGCCCCGGCGGCGTCGAGAGCGGCGGTGATCTTGCGGGCCATCTCGGCCGTGGTGGTGCTGGGCTTGTCCTGATGGGCCTGGGCGGCTTCGATGGCGAGGAGGACGGTGCTGCGGAAGTTGCCGGCTTCTGCCGGAGCTTGCTTGCCGAGCAGCTTCATGGCTGCGGTCAGGGCCGGCAGCACTCGGTCGGCGAGTTCGGCGACGGTCTTGCCGTTCAGCTCGATGTCCTTGGCGTTCGCGGCGAGCACGTGCCCGACCAGACCGGTCGCCGACGTCAGGGCGATGGAGGCACTCGTGGCGGCCTTGTGGGGGGAGCCGGTGGCGGCGGCCACCAGCGACACCGCGCCGTACGCGGCGGTCCGCAGGGTGCTCTTGTCCTGGCCGGAAAGGGTGATGGACATGGAGGTTTGCTCCTTCAAATCTGTTATGTCCGGTCGGCGTCGTGCCGCTGCGCCGAGCTTCCACCCTGACCCAAGGTCAACCTCAACCGTGATCTAGCTCACAGCTCCCGGCCTCTTGGTCGTGTGCACCAATCAGCCGTGGCGGCCGGCTGTCCGCGCTCGCCTGCGGGACCGGTCCCGGCACGGCGCCGCTACCGTGCCGATATGCCGCCATTCGCTCTCGATCGGCGTCCTACGGGCGGGCGCTCGCGCCGAAAAGCCGGACTTGTGCTCGTACTTGCCGTGAGCCTGCTCAGCGCCGGGTGTTCGAGCGGGCAGGCCGGTCCGCGGCCATCGTCCCCCCATCCAACATCCTCGCCCTCCGCCCCCGCCTCGCCCTCCGCCCCCGCCTCGTCCTCCGCCTCCGCCTCCGCCTCTCCCTCCGCCTCCGCCTCCGCCTCCGCCTCCGCCTCCGCCTCTCCCTCCGCCTCCGCCTCCGCCTCCGCCTCCGCCTCTCCCTCCGCCCCCGCGCAGCCGAGGAAGTACACCCAAGCGCAGTTGGCGGCGCGGCCGTGCCTCGCTCTCGACGAGCGCGACCTCGCGGCTCTCGGAATCAGCGGCCCGGGGGAGCAGGAGTCCGGCAAGCACGGGGCGTCGTGCTCGTGGAATTTGGCGGGCCAGAACGTCAGCCTCGCACTGGATCTACCACTGTCCTACGCGCGGACCATGACCAAGAACGGGCGCGTCTCGCAGGTGCCGGTCGGCCTGCACAAGGCTGTGCAGGCCGAGTTTCAGGGGATCTGCTTCATCTTCGTCGCGGTGGACGATGTCGATCGCTTGATCGGCACGACGACCATTCCGGACCGCGGGGTGTCGCAGGATGCAACGTGTCCCGCGGGGGCGTCGGTCGCCGCTGCCGCCCTGACCCATATCCGATGACGTCTCAGCTCGCACGTGGTCTGCGGCGCATTGTTCGCAGGTGCAGAAGTGGCTCGCTGAACGATCCCGTCGGCGCTGAGCTGGCGGGTGACTGCGCAGCGACCGTCGAGCGGCCGGGCGGGAGCGAAGGAGGACGCGGGTGAACGGAACGGGTGGACGGGGGCGGTACGAACGCCCAGCCGTCGGCCAGCGGGCGCTGACCGGCACAGGTCGGTGCGGGCGTGAGGCTCGTGGTTCGCGCACACGTCCAGGCACACGGCGCAGCTACGATGCGCACACGACTGCATACGGGGGTTGGCGCGGCCGTACCACGGTGGCGATATCGGCGGCGGCGTTGGCCGTCGCGCTGTTCGCCGCGGGATGCTCCGCACAGGACAACGCGTCTTCGGAGGCTCCTGCTGACGCCTCGGCCGGCCCCACACAATCCGCGCCCAGCACGGTCTCCCTGTCCGTCACCTCCGAGGAGCTGCGGGGCGCCGACCCTTGCAAGCTGATCGACGAGAATGTGCTGGCGGAGTTCGGGAAGGTCAAGTACGACAAGGGGATCAGCTACGGCCAGTGCGACATCGTGCTCGACGGACCGGACGACGAGTCCGTCTCGGTCTTCGTGGACCTGCAGGCCGGACCGAGCGAGGGGGCCGCGGGCGATCCCGCACCGACGCCCGTGCTACGGGACGGCGTCACCGTCTACGAGAGCGAGGGCATCGGCGAGCTCTCCGGCGACAAGAACTGCACGCGGGACGTGGTGGTGCGGGAACGGATCGCGACGGTCGCGATCGGCGTCTTCGGCGACGAGGCGGGCTCTCGCGCCTGCCGGATCGCCGACACCGCCGCCGGTGACGTCATCCGCCTGCTCAGGTCCGGCGACCTTCCCTCCGCCCGCCACGCCCCGGACTCGCTGGCCAACCAGGACGCGTGCGAGCTGGTCAAAAAGAGCGAGGCGGCGCGCGTCCCGGACATCGACCCTGGCGAGCGGCACGCCGAGTTCACCGGCCAGAGCTGCACCTGGGGCGGCAAGAGCATCGACGAACCGCACCTGTACGTCCTCTTCCAGCACCTCGACGACGCGCTGGAGGGACGCCCGCTCACGGTCGGCGGACGCCCCGCGGCGGTGAACTACCGCCCCGCCGACGAGAACAGCAATCTGCTCGGGCCCAGCCTGCCGAGCTGCGCGGTCGACGTCGAGTACGGCAAGGCCGGGCCGACCGCCAAGGGCCGTACCGAGGTGGTCTCGGTTGGAGTCACCGGCGACTCGTCGAGACAGAAGCTGTGCTCCCTCGCCCAGAAGCTGGCCCCCAAGGCCCTCGCCCGCCTCCCCGAGCCGTAGGCGCGCGCCGCACTAGGGGGCTGAAGCCGTCACGGGCGATGCGAACCTCTTCCCCGCGCCCAGCTCGGCGCGGGCCTGGGTTGACCCGCCGGGCCGACGTCAGGAGCCGGTCCACGGCGGCAGGCTGGGGCGGTGACCACAACGTTCGCCGGGGTAGCGACACACTGGGTATGGTCCACGATCAGCCCCCAGGCAGAACGGCCGGCCCTGAGCCGGCCCCGCGCGGCTCATCGGTGGTCGTCCGTCGTGGGCACGTGCTGAGTGGGGCAGGCGGCCGCGCTCGCGGTCAGGGCCTGCTGTTCGGCGGCGCCGATGGACAGCTGCCAGCGGATCTTGACCGCGGTCCACTTATAGGCCCGGTTGACGTAAAGGAAGTGCTCCGGTGAGAGGCCGGGGGCACGATTCATGAAAGCGGTTTGCAAGATTAGCCGCCCATAATTCGCTTATGCCGTCGATAACTGAGCTCAGAGCAGGGGATCCGGCTGGTCTCGGGGGCTACGAGATCCGGGGGCGGTTGGGAGAGGGCGCTCAGGGCGTCGTCTATCTAGGCGTGGATGAGCAGGGGAGACGGGCGGCCGTCAAATGGCTGCGGCCCGAGCTGGCCGGTGACGGGGCAGCGGCGGAGCGGTTCGCCGGCGAGGTGTCGGCGGCTCGGCGGGTGGCTCCGTTCTGCACCGCGAAGGTGCTGGACACCGGCGTGCACCAGGACCGTCCGTACATCGTCAGCGAGTACGTCGACGGGCCGACGCTCCAGCGCGCGGTGCGCGAGGAGGGGGCCCGCACCGGGCCCGCGCTGCACCGGCTGGCCATCGGCACCGCCACCGCGCTCGCGGCGATCCACCAGGCCGGCATCGTCCACCGCGACTTCAACCCCGGCAACGTGCTGCTGGGCAGCGAAGGGCCCCGGGTGATCGGGTTCGGCATCACCACCGCGCTCGACGCCACCTCCAGCGTGACCGTGCCCGTGAGCGGCTCGTTGTCCCTGGCGCCTGAACAGCTTCTCGGCGATCCCGTCGGGCCGGCGGCCGACATGTTCGCCTGGGCGAGCACGATCGTCTTCGCGGCCGGCGGGAGGGGGCCGTTCCAGGCCGATACGGTGCCCGCGACCGTGGAGCGGGTGCTGAACGGCGAGCCGGACCTGGCCCGGCTTCCGGGTTTCCTGCGGGAGTTGGCCGCGGCCTGCCTGTCGAAGGATCCCGCCCGCCGCCCGACGGCCGAGCAGGTGATCCACCGTCTCCTGGAGCATCCGGCCCCGATCCCCGACGGACTCCACCAGGCGGCCGCCACGGTCGGCGGCATCCCCGCGGCCACGGCTCCTGCGGCGACGGCTCCTGCGGCCACGACTCCGGCGGGTGGTGCGTCTCCGGCGGGTGGGGCGCCTTCTGTTGGTGGCGCGCCTTCGGTGGGAAGCGGACCTCAGTGGCAACCGCCCGGCGGCGATCAGCTCTCCGGATCCGGCCCGCAACCGTGGCACGGCCAGCCCTCTGGCCCCGGCTCAGGCCCCCAGCCGTGGCCCGGCCAGCCGCCGTACCCTCAGCCGCCAAACCTCCAGTACCGCCCGACGGCAGGCGACCAGCCGCCGCCTCCCACCGGGCGGCCGGTCTTCGAGCCTCCCGCCCCCTTCCAGCAGCCGGGGACCCCACCCTGGACCATTCCGTACGGCCCCCCGCCCCCACCCCCGTCCAACAGGAAGAACTGGTTGATCGGCGGCGCGATCGCGGGCGTGGCGCTGGTGACGGCCATCGCCATCGTCGTGGTCACCGTCATCATGCCGTCCAAGAAGCAGGGAGCACTCCCCACACCCGTTCCCGCCACCACCACGACCTCCCCGAGCTCCACCGCGTCCCCGGTCCCGACCGCGAACCTCACCCCGATCAGGCTCCCCGGCACCGCCGCCACGTTCTACGAGAGCCCGGACGACTCGGTCAGGCTCACGACGTACACGGTCAGGGACGCCAAGACCAAGGAATGGGTGTACTACGCCCGAGAGTCCCTGACGGGAGCGTTCACGAAGTATCAGGACCAGTGGGAGGCCATGCTCTCGCCCGACGGCCGCTACCTCGCCCAGCGCGGCAAGACCTTCATCGACCGCTACGACACCGTGGAGTTCACCGACAAGACGACGGGCGAGAAGTTCTCGGTCAGGACTACGAAGCAGCCGCTCAGCGCGTACATCCAGGCCTGGTCGCGCGACAGCACCCGCCTGCTGCTCAACGTCGGCAACCCGGTCAAGGACGTCTGGCAGTCGACCGGCTTCGCCATCCTGGACGTGGCCGCCAGGAAGGCCACGATCGCCTCCCTCAGGGAGGGCTCGCTGAAGGACATCAGGTACGGCTTCGACGGCGCGGACACCGGCGTGGTCGCCATGTCGAACGACACCGGCCAGCAGGCCCTGCGTTTCTTCAACCCCGACGGCACGCGCGTCCGCCGCATCCCGAACGTGGGCGCCGGCATAGCCGACGCGCTGTTCACCCCGTCGGGCAGGCTGTTCGTCACCGACTGCCCGGGCCTGAACAGCGGCAACAACTGCGTGTACGACGCGCAGACCGGCGCCGAGGTCAAGCGGATCGAATCGCCCTGCAACGGTCTGGCCACCTGGTTCGACGACGATCATCTGGTCTGCTGGGTGAGCCCGGACGGCACGGGCGACCGGCAGCAGATCCAGGTGATCGACTTCACCGGCGAGATGGTGCGCCTGCTGGCCGAGGTCCCGGTCGGGGCCGCCGACCTCAGCGTCGTCTACACGTATCGGAGCTAGCGCACCCGCCCGCGCGGCTTCAGCCGGGTGCCCGGCAGGACGGGCGCGGGGAGCGGCGCCCCGTCGAACCCCTCGACGGAGCCGAACCCCTCGCCCTCCATCCAGTCCTTCCTGAACGCGGCGATCTCCTCGTGGGAGCGGCCCACGAAGTTCCACCACATGACGATCTCCTCGCCGAACGGCTCCCCGCCGATCAGCAGCACCCGCCCGCGCCCCGACAGCCGCAGCCCGGACCGCCCCGGCGGCAGGTACGTCAGCGACCCGGGCGACACCTGCTCGACCGCGCCGTCGAGCAGCAGCAGCCCATGCTCGAACCCGGGTGAGAGCGGCATCTCGCACGCGCCGTCGACCGCGATCTCGGCCCCCACCAGCGGGCTGAAGGCGGTGGCGGGGGAGGAGACCCCGCCCAGCGACCCCATGATCACGGTCGCCTCGAAACCTGGCCTCGCCAGCGTGGGCAGCACCGGATGGTGCTCGAACGCGGGCCCGGTGTGCCGGTGCTCGCCGGGCAGCGCCACCCACAGCTGCACCCCGTGCAGCACCGTCTCCGGCGACTCCTCCGAATGCGAGATGCCGCGACCGGCGGTCATGAGGTTGAGCTGCCCGGGGCGTACCTCCTGCAGGGTGCCCAGGCTGTCGCGGTGCAGCACCTCGCCAGCGACCAGCCAGCTGACGGTCTGCAGGCCGGTGTGCGGGTGCGGCGGCACCCGCATCGTGGCCCGCTCCGGCCCGTAGGCGTCCACGAAGCACCACGCACCGATCATGCGCCGGTGCGCGCCCGGCAGAGTCCTGCTCACGGTCATCGCGCGCGGCCCGCCCAGCGGCACCGCCCGCCCGACCAGCACCTCGCCGGCGGCCTCCACGTCGGGGCCCGCGTCGTCGCCGCAGCGGATCTCCTGCGGGTCAAGCTCCAGGTTGCTCACCCGAAGACTGTACGGGGCGTCCTCGCCCTTCGCCCAGGCCGCCCCCGCCACGCCCGCCCGACCGCCCGAGCGGGTGACCGGCCGAGCGGGTGACCCGGCGACAGGTCTCCCGCTCAAACCAGGTCAGTGGGAGTCGCGGCGACAGGCCGCCCGCTCGAAGCGGGTCAGCTGAGGGTCTCCCACCAGCCCTCCACCGCCTGGGCGTCGGAGGTCTCGACGGCCTCGCCGGGCCGGGGTACGACGATCTTGACGTCCCGGGCCTTGGCCTCCCGCCACAGCCGTTCCACCGGCTCCGCCCACGGGTGCAGCGCCAGCGTGAACGTCGCCCAGTGGACGGGCAGCAGCAGCTGACCGCCCAGGTCGAGGTGGGCGTTGACGGCCTCCTCCGGGTTCATGTGGATGTCCGGCCAGGCGGGGCTGTAGGCGCCGATCGGCATCAGCGTCAGGTCGAACGGCCCGTGCGCCGACCCGATCCCGCGATAGCCCTCGAAATAGCCGGAGTCGCCCGCGTAGAAGACCCGTTTGTTCGCCCCCGCCACCACCCAGGACCCCCACAACGTGTCATTGCGGGTGAGGGCCCGGCCGGAGAAGTGCCGGGCCGCCGTGGCGACGAAGCGCAGCCCCGCCACCTGGGCCTCCTCCTCCCAGTCGAGCTCGATGATCCGGTACGCCGGCACGCCCCACCGCTCGAGGTGCGCCCCGATGCCCAGCGGCACCAGGAACGGGGCCTTCTGCGTCCTGAGCAGGGAGCGCACGGTCGCCAGGTCGAGGTGGTCGTAGTGGTCGTGCGAGATGACGACCGCGTCGATCACGGGCAGCTCGCCGATCTCGATGGGCACCGGGTGGTGCCGCTTGGGGCCGACGAGCTGCGACGGGGAGGGCCGCTTGCTCCACACCGGGTCGAACAGCACCCGCTTGCCCTCGATCTCCACCAGCGTGGAGGCGTGGCCGTACCAGACCGCGCGGACGCCCTCGGCAGGTGGCGGATCGGACGGCGGGACGCGCAGCGGCACGATGCCGCCGGGGCGGCGCTGCTCCTTGTTCCTGGCCATTTCGCCGAGCAGACCGGCGGGCGGCGTGGTCATCAGGTTGGTCGGCTCCGGCATCGGGTTGAAGAACGTGCCGTCCCTGAACTGCGGCGAACGCCGCATCCTCGCCACCCGGTCCGGCCCCGAGGCCAGAGGCCGCACGCCCAGCTCGGCGGGGACCTCGCGCAACGCCCAGCCCGCCGCGGCCAGGGTCACGCCACCCACGAGGATCCGCCGTGCCGTCCGCATTCCTGCCATCGCCCACACTCCCCTGGAAAGTCTGTCCATCCCGCCCAACCGAACGGGATTCCCCTGTGTTCCCGGCTATACGATATATCGCGATAGGTCAGACCGCGCTGATTGTCCCCGCCGTTTGTTGCTCCCGGCGTCGGGCGATAGCCACGTCACCAGAGCGGCGACCTGTTCCGGTCCGATGAACCTACCGGTCGTCGCTCCCGCACCCGACGGCAGCCCCTGCCGGCGACCGCGCGTTCCGGGGGGTAGCCAAGGTAAGCCGAGGCAGGTCAGCCGCTCGAGCAGGCTGGTGATCCCGGCGTCGGCGTCCTGGCGGTCGCGAGAGCGGTGCGGGTTGGCCCGCATGCGCACATTGGTGATCTTGCCTACGTCGTGTACGGCGAACCCAGACGGCACGAACTGGAGGAAGGCGCGGGCGTCGTGGGGGTGTCAGATCGTAGGCAGGCCGCACGGTGACCGCTTGGTAGTCGTCGCAGCGATGTTCGGCACGCATCCGCGCGCGTTCGGCGTCGGCGCGGGAGGGGTCCCGGTCATCGTTGGGATGATGAATGCCATGACGGCTTTGCGCGCCGGCTGGCGGAATGGATGCTCCTCCTCCCCAGAAGAAGGAGTTCCCCCGGTCCGGTAGAAGGAGAGTCGAACAGGCACTCGTTGCGGTCCTTGGACTGTTGGCCGCCTCGTGTGCGGCATCAGGCAGATGGACGCGCTCGCTGGCGCCGGTCGCCGCCACCGTGCTGCTGGCTGCCGCCTGCTCCTCTGACGAGCCGCACACGCTCACCTTCGATGTCACGGGCGAAGGGAGTTTCGCCATCACGTACGTCATCAACGGCCGTTCCACGACCGAGCCCCAGGTGAGGCCTCCCTGGCGGAAGGACATCACCCTCGCTGAACAGGGCGAGGACACCTGGAGCCTTTCCATACGGCGCCTGGGCGCCGGCTCGGTGAGTGCCGTTGCCTACGTCGACGGCCGACTCATCACCAGCACCGCAGGCTCAGGAACCAGCGGCGGCGGCACCAGCAGCCTCAGCGGCTCCGTCGGCTGAACCACCCTCCCGAACCCACTGGACGCTGACGTCCCTGACAGGCACTTGGCCCAGATACGCCCAGAACCCACATTGAGTGCGTTTCGCCAGGCGGGCGCGGCCAGAATGCGTGGTGATGACGCTCCGCCTCAGCAGTCGCGCCATGGGCGTGATGATCAACGGCCGGTAGCATGCCCAGGGTGGGGAGAGGGCCTGGACAGGGGACGGCATTCGCCCGCCTGCCGTCCGAGCGACGGCCGAACCCCTGGTCGTATGCACTCTTGAGCTGGGCAGATGAGAGTCGGCGGTAAGGCTGGCAAGGTGATTGCATACGCCGGGTCTCGAAGGAGTCGAAGGTACGGCCGGCCGTCGTCCGGCGGCTCCTGGTCACCACGGTGGCGCTCGGCCTGGTGTCGTGGGGCTGATGCTGTTGCGCCCGTCAACGACGCCGTCCTCGGCGACCTGCTGCGTGTAGCGGGCACGACGGTCGATTGCTCCTACCGCGGCGTTCCCGGCGCCCATCCGGACGCCGTCGCACCATGCCACCGTGTCCCACTCCCCGCCGGGACGTCCCAGAGTCTGGGAGCACTTCGAATCCACTTCCGAAATTACGAACATGATCGACTGATGGCTGGTTGACCAGAATTGGAACCCTTCCTGACTCTTGCTCTGAGGTGGCCCTATAACCGGTTGCGCGTCGGCCTGGGTATGCCGCCAGAATTGGCGCGTGAGCGCGCCCGCCGATCTGGAGTTCCTGGCCCGGTTGCTGGCAGTGTGGGGCTTCCCCCCGGGCACGACGATCATCCGAGCCGAGCAGGGGACCAACAACCAGACGTTCCTGCTTCGCCAGGGAGGCCTCCGATGTGTGCTCCGGGTCAGCCAGACCCTGTCCGCCGCGCAGGTGGGCGCCGAGCACCGGCTCTTGCGGTGGCTACGGCAGGCCGGACTTCCCTTCCAGGTGCCTGAGCCAGTCGCCGCCCCCAGCGGGGACACGGTGATCGAGACTGCGGCCGGGCCCGCCACCGTCTGCCGGTGGATCCCCGGCGCGCGGCCCGACCTCACGGGCCAGACGGCACTCGAGCGCTTCGGCCGGGCGGCCGGGCTGCTCGGCGAGGTCATGCTGGGCGTGCCGCCAGAAGACGGGCTGGGGGACTGGCGCGGTAATCCTCTGGCGCACCCCGCCGTGCCGCACGTCGGTGCCCTTTGCCGTCAGCTACGCGCCGCCGGGATCAGCGCGGAGCGGGCCGCCCGCCTCGACGCCGTGGCTCGCCGAGTCGGGCAGGAGTGGCCCGCGGGCGGCGGCGCGCTGCCGACCCAGGTCATCCACGGTGACCTGGCGGTCTCGAACGTGCTGGTCGACGAGGACACCGGGGAGGTGAGCGGGCTGCTTGACTTCGAGTTCGCCGGGGTCGGCTTCCTGGTTCAGGA
Organism: Nonomuraea sp. NPDC049400; assembly: GCF_044466425.1. NCBI lineage: Bacteria > Bacillati > Actinomycetota > Actinomycetes > Streptosporangiales > Streptosporangiaceae > Nonomuraea > Nonomuraea sp. NPDC049400. Next base: position 12,606 of record NZ_JBITMP010000053.1, on the reverse strand, counting down.
CATGATCGCGGCGCTGTTCTACAGCGGGGCCCTGGAGACGCGCGACTGGCAGCTCCGTACGGCGGCCTTCCTCCGCGGGTACGCCTCGGTCCGCCCGCTGGACGCAGCCGAGGCCCACGCGCTGCCCCAACTGCTCCTCGCCCGGGCCGTCGGCAGCGCCCTGTCGCGGGCGGGCCGCTGGCTGAACGGGAAGGCACAGCTCAGCGAGGTCGTCGACCGGATCCGCAAGCTGGAGGACACGACCCGCTGGCTCGACGCCAACGGCGGAAAGCTCCGGTCACTCGCGGCCGCCGGCGGGCGCGGGTGACTCGGCTGGCGCGAGCCCCATGGCCCGCCCGCGCCCTGCGCCACCTGCTGACCGCAGGCGGTCATCGGCCCGCTTGAGCTGACGGTCGGCTCCGGACGCCGGCGGGAGGCAGGTCACGGTGGGATGGCGGCGGGCAGGGTCGCGAGCGGCATTCCTTGGGGTTCCGGGTTCCGGCCGGTCATCCGCCGGCGGCGTGTCACCGCGCGTTTTCGGAGTCTTCCGCGGCCCCGCCCGTGATGAGGGCGTCGCCGAGCTCCGAACGCAGATAAAGAACCGAGCGGCCGTGGCGTGCGCTGGTGAGCAGGCCGACGTCGCGCAGAGCTCGCAGGTGCTGGTTGACGGCCGAGGTGGTGACGCCCAGGCGGCCGGCGAGCTCTGTCGACGACGCCGGCGTCTCCAGCGCCGTAAGCAGGCCCGCGCGGGTCGCGCCGAGTAGTTCGGTGAGCGCTGCGGGGGAACGGCGGGACTCCGCCTGCCAGAGCGTTCCGGCGCCGCGCGTGCCGTACATGATCAGAGGTGGCTCTTCCGGCGAGATCGGGGCGGTCACACCCCTGCTGAAGAGCGTCGGCACCAGGGTGAGCCCTTCTCCGCCGGTGGACCGGCGGTAGCCGGTGTTGCTGACCAGGCGAACGCGTACGACGCCCTCGTCCAGGTGGACCCGCTCGTTGAGGTCGGCGAACATCGCCGCCAGACCATGCGCGGAGATGACCTGTCCGCGGTAGATGATGTCGGCCTGCAGGACCGTCCGCATCCGCGGCCACCACGGCGCGAAGCAGGTGCGCCAGTACGTCCGCAGCGCCTCCGTGATGCGCGCGCGAACGGTTGCCGGCTCGCCCCGCAACGGTGCGGGCAGCCGCCCGGGATGGAGGGCGCGCAGGTCGTCGAGCATGCGTTCCAGGGGCACGCGCGCGACGGCGGCGAGTTCGTCGTCGATCCGGGTGAGGGGAGCGTGCGGCCGGGGTGTCAGATAGTCGGGCGACCACAGCGCGTCGTTCGTGAGGGCGTGCAGCAGGGGCAGGTCAAGCCTGGATCGAACGTGCTCCGTGCGCCGCAGCCAGGGCAGGTGCACGGGAAAACGTCCGGGGTCACGGAACGTGCGCAGTGACAGTGTGAGCTCGTTGATCGGCGAGGCGGCGAAGCGCACATCGGCGACGTCCATCCCCGCGAGCTCGTACGCGATGACCCCGCCGCTCCGGACAGCGACCATGTAGCCATACGCTACATCATTCGTTTCCATGCCCGAGGTGCGAGAGAAACGGGGCGTGATCCGAACCTTCTTCCCCGAGGACCGTGTCGGCCGCTCGCTGACTCTCAGCACGATGGCGTTCGCGCTGTCCAGCGGCGTCTTCTACACCGTCAGCACGCTGTACTTCACCCTTGTCATCGGGCTCGGTGCGACGACGGTGGGCCTGGGGCTGGGCATCGCGGGCGGCGCCGGTGTGCTGGCCTCGTACGCGTCGGGGTGGCTCGCCGACCGGGTCGGCGCGCATCGCGTTCAGACGGTGGCGACGCTCCTCAACGGCCTGGCGATGCTCGCCTACACGCTCGCTTCGGATGCCGTCGTGTTCACCCTGGTCGCCTGCCTGGCCGCGCTGATGCGCTCGGCGAGCGGTACGTCGAAGCAGGCGATGCTGGCACGGTGGTACACCGGCCCGGAACGGGTGGTGGTCCGGGCGCGGATGCGCGTGGTCACGAACGTCTTCATCGGCCTGGGCACCCTGGCCGCCGCCGCGGCGCTCCTGACGGGCACCGCCGTGGCGTACCAGGCCGCGATGATCGCCTCCGGAGTCCTGCTGCTGGCGGCCACAGTGCCGCTGGCACGGCTCGGATCCCGGGTGCCGGAGCTTCCGGCCCGGATGGTCGCCTCGGCGGAAGGCCAGGCGGCCGACACCCCCGCGGGGGGACGGTCACCGCTCAAGGACCGCACGTATCTGGCGAGCGTGGCGTGCAACGCCGTCGTGGCCGTGCACTTCGGCCTGCTGACCGTCGGCGTACCTCTCTGGGTCGCCTCCACCGGCGCCCCCACCGCCATCGTGTCCGTGCTGCTCGTCCTCAACACCGTGGTCGTGGCCGTACTCCAGGTGCGTGTCTCGCGTGGCGTCCACGACGTGCGTCGCGCCGGGATCGCCGTCCGGCGCGCGTCGTGGTTGCTCGCGCTCGCATGCGGGCTGTACGCGCTGGCGGGCTACGGAAACATGATCACCGCCTGTGTCCTGCTTCTCCTGGCGGGGCTCGCCCACGCCTTCGGCGAGATCCTGGGCGAGGCGGGCGGCTGGGGCATGGCCTTCGAACTGGCCGACCAGCGCAACGCGGGTGCCTACCAGGGCCTCAGCCAGACCGGCTACGCGATCGCCGCCATGGTCTCACCGGTGCTCGTCACCGCCACCGCCATCGAACACGAAACCGTGGGCTGGCTCGCGCTGGCCGCACTGTTCGTCGCCGGCGGCACCGGCGCCGCGGCGGTCGCCCGAAGGTATCGCCCCAGAGCAACGTCCGTCCCAGAGGCACCCGTACCGGCTGGTGCCGGCGCGAAGGCGCGCTGAGACGGGATGCCTTTACTTGCTGGTGAGCTTGCGGGTATCTCGAGGCTGCGTCTCGCGACTTCCGCTGCGCGGTTTACCGGGGCACCGGGCTCCCATGTCGTCGTCGATCTTCACTTCCGCGGGTGCCGGATAGGATCCGGGAGTTTGAGCGAGCCGCGGTCCCGGGACGAGAGTGCCGCGGCCCGTGAGTGTGGCGAGCGCATCCGCGAGACCGTCAGAGGTGGCATCACATGACGCAGCAGGGGACCATCGCGATAGAGCGCATGGACGGGTCAGCCGCGGCGCAGGCCGAGGACGCGTTCAGGCTGATCTATGCCGAAGCGTTCGCCGAGCCTCCCTACAACGAGACCGAGGACGACGTCGCCGCCGCCTTCCGCCGTTTCCCCTCCCAGGCCCGCAAGCACGCCTTCCGCGCTGCCCTGGCCCGTACCGAGGACGGCGAGCCGGTCGGCATGGCGTACGGCTACCCGCTTGCCCCCGACACCGGCTGGTGGGACGAACTGACCGAGCCGGTGCCCGACGACATGCGACGGGAGGACGGACACCGCACCTTCGGGCTGATGGAACTCGCCGTGCGCGGACCGTGGCGCGGGCAGGGCATCGCGCGGCGTCTGCACGAGACGCTGCTCGACGGCATCGAGGCGGAGCGGGTGTTGTTGAACGTCCACCCGGACAGCAAGGCAGCGTCGGCTGCCTACCGGGCGTGGGGATACCGCAAGATCGGCGAGGCGCGGCCATGGGGGACAGGCGCGGACCTCCATGACGTGATGCTGCTCGACCTGCACTGAAAGCAGCCCAACCGCCGATACGACTTCGACATCACCAGCCCTTGGCTGCACCCCTGCCGGGGTCATCGCCGCCGATCCTCGTTTTCACCCGCTGTGCGGTCAGGGAAGGGCCAAGGGTTGGGGCGGCAGCGGCCCAGCGACTTCGACTGCTGGGTCATGACGGGGGCCAGGCGCCCGGGTCCCGGGCAGGAGCGGTGCTCGTGGCCCAGGCTGTGGCCGACCTCGTGGCTGATCAGATAGTTCCGGTACGCGGCCAGGTCGCCGCCGTACTGCGGGACGCCCTTGGCCCAGCGCCGGGCGTTGATGATCGAGCGCTCGCCGTTCCAGCAGGACAGTTCGCCACCCGTGCGGAGGGGACGGCACTGGCGGACGGTGAGCCCAGGGCTCGACAGGGCGACCCGAACGTGCACCGGGCCGTGGTCGACGCGCTCGAAACGCGCCCAGCCGCGCGGGTCGTTGAGCGTGCGGTGCACCTGGGCGGCGAACGCGTCCGGATCGAACGGCAGGCCGAGCTCCACCTCGACCAGGTACCGCACCACCTCCCCGCGTCCCCGCCTGGGCGGCGCGCCGCCGAGCACGACCTCGTAGACGCCCGCGGCCTCGTACGGGACCTTCACCTCCTCGGCCGGCCGCTTGACGGGATGCTTCCTGGGCGCGAGGGGAGGCTTCGGGGGCACGGTCGGCAGGGAAGGCAGGGGAGGCGGCGGCGGGGGCGGCGGGAGCGGCGGGAGCGGCGCGGTGGCGCAGGACACCAGCAGGAGCAGCATCAACAGTGCGAGCAGCGGCAACGCGGCCTCCCCACGGGCTCATGGTGGGGAGGATTCCGATGTTACGTGCACGCTTGTCGCGCCTTTCCGACAGGGGCGGCTCAGGCGGGGGCGTAGGGCGTGATGTCGATGGGCGGCTCCTCGCCGAGGGCGAGCGCGGCGGCGATCTCGCCGGTGAACGGGCCCGCCGTCAGCCCGTACGCGCTCAGGCCCGTCGCCACCACCACGCGTCCGGCCAGCCGGCCGATGAGGGCCCGGCCGGGGGCGTACACGGGACGCAGGCCGACCCTGGCCTCGGTCACCGTCGCCGCGAACAGCCCGGGCGCCACCCGCAGCCCCGCCCTGATCACCTCGTCGAGCCCGCCCATGGTGACGCGCGGCGCGAACCCCACGTCCTCCACGGTCGCGCCGATGACGACGCGCGAGTTCGGGAAGCCCAGCAGGTACGGGCCGACCCTCGGCAGCACCATCGGCCACCACGCGGTGTCGACGCCCTCCATGGTGACGTGCAGGATCTGCCCCCGCCGGGGGAAGACCGGGAGCTCCACGCCCAGGGGCCGGCACACCTGGCCGGTCCACGCCCCGGCGGCCACGATCACGCCGTCGGCCTCGAGCCGCACGCCCTCGTCGGCGAACCGGGGAGCTCCCGTGGACGTGGGTCCCTGCGGCGCCGCGGGCGCCAGCGGCGCGCCCTGTCGCCAGGACCGGCCCTGGCCCGCGGGTTCTCCCGGGGCGGCCTCAGGGGGCGGGGGTGCGGCCGGGGCGGTCTCCGTGACGGCCTCGCGGGCCAGGGCGTGCAGGTAGACCTCGCCGTCCGGGGTGAGGGTGGCGGCGCCCGTACGCACCTCCGCGCCGTGAGCCACGGCGGCGCGCAGCAGCGCGTCGCGCACCGAGCAGCCGTCCACCCGGGCGGCGCCCGGCACGAGCAGCGCACTCAGATTGTCGGACAGCGGCGGGAACAACTCGGAGGGGGTGTCCACGTCGATGACCTCCCCCATCTCCGGCGCGCCGGGATAGCGGCGGCGCAGCAGGCCGCGCACCGGCTCCAGATCGGCCGGGTCCTCGGCCACCAGCAGGGCGCCCACCTTGGCGTACCCGATGTCCTCGCCCAGCGCCTCCACCAGCCCGGGGTAGTGGCGGGCGCCCTCGCGGGTGAGCCGGTACCAGTCGTCGTCCTCCGGATGGTCCACCCAGGGACACACGATGCCCGCCCCCGCCTGGGTCGCCTCGCCCCGGTACCCGCCGTCCACCACGGTCACCGCCGCCCCGCGCAGGCTGAGGTAGTAGGCCGCGCTCGCCCCGACGATGCCGCTCCCGATGACCACAACACGCATGCGTACAATGATCGCAGCCTCGCTGACCTCGTCTGATGCCGGGATCCCTCCGCAGCAGGGCACCCCTGTATGCCACCTGGATTTCCGGCGGTTATGGTCGGCGCATGGACGTCGCCGTCACGAGGATCGAGCTGCCGAGCCCAGTCCGGGCGGCCGCGTCGGACGGCACCTCGGTCTGGTGCGCGGGGGCCGGCGGGGTGCGTGCGTACACGACGTCCGGCACGCCGCTGGACGCCGGGGAAGAGGCCGGCGAGCTGCCGGAGTTACGGTCGCTGGCGGCGGTGCCGGGCACGGTGTCCGGCACGGCGGGCGTGCCCGGGGCGCTGGCGGGGACCGTCGTGATGCCCAGGACGTTCGCCACGGCACCGCCCGTGGACTCCTTGCCGCAGGGCTCCCTGGCGGGGGCCTCGGCCGACCGGGTGTACTGGCTCGACCAGTGCGGCGTGCCGGTCGCCAGCGCGCGCTTCAAGGGCAGGGTGCTCGCGGGCGGCGGCGAGATCTGGGCGGTCGGTGCCGGCCAGGCCCGCAGACTCATCGAGCCCGGCCACCTCGGCGAGCCGGTGGCGTTACCCGGCCTGGACCTGTGCGCGGTCGAGGGCGAGCGCCTGTGGTGGACGTCGAAACGCGACACCCTGCTGCGCGGCGGCCCCAGGGAGGTGGACCTGGGCACGCGCGAGCGCGGCGGCATGATCGTGTGCGCGGGCTCCCTGTGGATCAGCGTGGCGGGCGGGCTGCTGCGGGTCTCCGCCTGGTCGGGGGAGCCCCGGCGGTTCGTGGGCGCTCCCGCGGGCCCGGTGCCGTTCCTGGCCTGCGCGAACGGTGTGCTGGCCGGCGGGGGACGTGACCTGTTCGCGCTCGCCCCAGCGGCCGGCGCCGCCGTCCGCATGATCCAGCTGGGGCTCAAGGCGCCGCTCGCGCTGATGATCGCGGCCGGCAAGCACGTCTGGGCCTTCCCCGCGGGCCGCCCCCAGGCCCTGATCGTGCCGATGTGAGTGCCCGTGTGAGTGCCGTGCGACCCGACGGCACCGACCGCGGCTCACATTCGCGGCGCGGCACCATCGATCTGGCGATCGGAGCGGGCGGCTGGCTGGGCCGTACCCGGCCTTCCCCGCTCTCGAAACATCGGATGGGCTTCCCACGATCTCCACTGAAGAGATCCCATCTCCGTTCCAGGAAAGGGCTCATCATGCGCAGAACGACGACGGCCACGCTGCTGTTGGCCGCCCTGCTGGTCTGGCCGGGCCAGACCGCCGCCGCGGGCTCCGTCGTCCACGAGGCGGAGGACGCGGTCATCATCAACGGCGTGGTGGAGAGCAACCACGCCGGCTATTCGGGCACCGGCTTCGTCAACAGCGCCAACGCGGTCGGCGCGGCGGTGGAGTTCACCGTGCAGGCCGACGCGGACGCAAACACCAATCTGGCCGTCAGGTACGCCAACGGCGCCACGGCCGCGCGCCCGGCCACCCTCACGGTCAACGGCGCCACCCACTCCACCCCCCAGTTCGCCCCCACCGGCGCGTGGACCACCTGGAACAACGAGACGGTCGCCGCCTCGCTCCAAGCCGGCGCCAACGTGGTGCGCCTCACCGCCACCACCGCGGCCGGCCTGGCCAACATCGACGCGCTCACCGTGGGCGTCGCCGGTGGCGGCTCGGGCCCGATCGCCGATCCCGTCCCGGAGAACCCGATCCAGGCCGACCTCGGCCTGGTGCTCACCGAGTACGCCCAGTTCCCCAAGTCCGACCCGGTGCCCACGCCCACCGACTCCCGGCTGCAGCGGCACGCCAGGATCAACCACCTCGGCCAGCTGGCCGACGGCCGCAGGTACGTGCCCGACCTCAACGGCACGCTTTACACGCTGCCGCCCGGCGGCGGCACCCCCAGTACGTACCTCAACGTCCGCGCGGCCGTCGGGTCGAACTTCTTCTCCGGCCGCGGCCTCGGCAGCGGCTTCGGCTTCGTGGCCTTCCACCCGGAGTTCGCGGCCAACGGCCGCTTCTACACCGTGCACAGCGAGGCGTTCCAGGCGCTGAACAACCAGCGCGCCGACTGGACGCAGTCGGGCGCGGTGGTGCAGAGCGTCGTGACGGAGTGGACGGCGAACAACCCGGCGGCGGCCACCTTCAGCGGCACCCGCAGGCAGCTGTTACGGCTCGGCTTCGGCACCTACATCCACGCCGTCCAGCAGATCGACTTCAATCCCAACGCCACGCCGGGCAGCCCCGACTACGGGCTGCTGTACATCGCGGTGGGCGACGGCGGCCGCGGCACGTCCAGCACCGTGCCGCAACAGCGCAACCAGCCCTTCGGCAAGATCCTGCGGATCGACCCGCGCGGCGCCAACAGCGCCAACGGCCGCTACGGCATCCCGGCGAGCAACCCGTTCGTGGGCCAGCAGGGCACCCTCGGCGAGATCTACGCCCTCGGCATGCGCGACCCGCACCGCTTCAGCTGGGACCGCGGCGGCACCGGCCGGATGTTCCTGGGCCACATCGGCGAGCACGACATCGAGGGTGTCTACGACGTCAGGGCCGGCGACAACCTCGGCTGGAGCGAGCGCGAGGGCGCCTTCGTCTTCAACCGGGACGAACCCTGCTACCTCTACCCGCTGCCCGCCGACGACGCCCGGTACGGCTACACCTACCCGGTCGCCGCCTACGACCACAACGGCCCGCCCGGCTGCACCGGCGACCTCGGCAGGGCCATCGCGGGCGGCTTCGTCTACCGGGGCGGCGCGCTGCCGGCCCTGCAGGGCAAGTACGTCTTCGGCGACCTCGTACAGGGCTGGATCTTCGCCACCGACGAGGCCGAGATGACCCGCGGGGGCACCGACCTGGCGCCGCTGTACCAGCTCAAGGTCCACAACGCGGCAGGCTCGCTGACCACCATGCAGGCCATGGCCGGGGACGCCCGGGTGGACCTGCGCATCGGCATGGACCGGACGGGTGACCTGTTCGTCCTGTCCAAGGCCAACGGAAAGATCTGGAAGGTCACCGGCACCCACTGACCACCGGGCCGGCAGGAGCGACTCGGCCGCGCGGACGCGCGCCCGCCCCCGGGCGCGCGTCCGCGCGATGCGAGGAACGAGGCACTAGGACGCCGCGGCGGCCCTGATGCGATCGGCCAGCGACGCCAGCGAAGCCAGCGGCAGCTCCCGATGGGTCCACGCCTGCCTGAGATCCTCGGGGGAGTAGCGGGGGAGCAGGTGAAGGTGGAAGTGGAACACGGTCTGCCAGGCCGTGGGGCCGGTGGCGTGCCAGATGTTCATCCCGCTCGGCTCCAGCGCGCGCCGGAGCACGGCGGCCGTGTGCACGGCGCCCTGCATCAGCAGGCCGGCGCGGTCGGGGCCGATGTCGGTCAGGTCACGGCAGTGCTGGCGGGGCACGACCAGGGTGTGGCCGCGGGTCGCCTGCGAAATGTCGAGGAAGGCGACCACGTGCTCGTCGGAGTAGACGATCTCCGCCGGAATCTGCCCGGCGACGATGCCGCAGAACGTACAGGTCCCGGCCATGGCCACCCCTCCTCGACTCGATCAAGCAGGAGCGTAGCGGGTGCCGGGACCAGATGAGCGGATGGGGCAGCCGGATCGTCCGTACCCGAGCCGGCTCACTCGACACTCGAACGGGCGGGGACCTGGGCGTCCAAGCGTTCGACGTTGGCCGTGGTCCTGTTGGCGGTGGCGACGATCCGCTTGGCGGTGGCGGAGATCCGGGGGGCTCTGCCCGCCGCCTGCATGCTCGTACGGGTGCTCTGGGCGCGGGCGGCCAGCCGCTGGGCGTTGGCGGCGATCCTGGCCGCTTCGGCGGCGATCCCCGGAGCGTACTGGCTGACGTCGGCGGGATCGAGAGCATCGATCCGGGAGATGAGCTCGGAGGCATCCGCAGTGACATCATTCGCGGCCGAAATCGAAGGGGACCTGGGGAACAACCTCCGGAGATCGTCGATCAGCTGCTGGATGTCCCGTTGCAGCCTCTGGAGGTCCTGGCTGATCCTCTTGAGATCTTTGATGATGTCGCGGATAGGGCCGGGAATCGGCGGATAGGGGGCCGCGGAGAGCGGGGCGATCGTCACCGGCCGCGGGACCGCCGCCATGGCGGCGCCGGACGACTCGAGCGTCAAGCCCGTTGCCATCATCAGCGCAAGGGGAATGAACGCGGTCTGCCTGCTGGTCATGATGAGCTCCGTGGTTGAAGGCGGGTCGGGTGTGCACTGCCGAGATCACGCGCAAGCGATCTCCAGCCGTTTTACACATCCGGCGATGGCCGGGGCCGGCCAGACTCGCGCCTTTGGGGTCCTGTTTGTCGACCGCTTTCGAAGCCACGGTGTGCGGGTGGCGATGGCGACCGCAGCTCGGGGCGTTGTGCCGGCTGTCGGTCACCCGGCAACTCGCGAGGCGTCCAGGCTGCCCCTTCGGGAGCGCGCTGCCGCATGTAGTGCCGGACCCCTGGTCGAAGGCGTTATGATCAAACAACACGCCTGCCACGAGGAACGATGTCGAGCATCAAAGAGGTCGCCCGGCTCGCCGGGGTCTCCGTGGGCACCGTGAGCAACGTGCTCAACCGGCCCGAGATGGTGGCCCCCGACACCCGGCTGCGGGTGCGGGCGGCGATCGCCAGGCTCGGCTATGTCCGCAACGGCTCCGCCCGGCAGTTGAGGGCCGGGCGCAGCCGCACCATCGGCGTGGTCGCGCTCGACCTGGCCAACCCGTTCTTCATCGACGTGCTGCGCGGCGTCGAGACGGCCGCGCACGACGCGGGCCTCACCGTGATGGTCTTCAACAGCAACAAGGACGCCGAGCGCGAGGCCGGGCTGCTGGAGACGTTCGAGGAGCAGCGCCCGCTGGGTGTTCTGATCACCCCGGTCAACGACCCTGGCGAGGAGGAGCGGCTGAGCCGGCTGGTCTCCCGCGGCATCCCGGTGGTGCGGTTCGACAGCTCCGCCCCGCACCAGCACGGCTGCGCCGTCGCGGTCGACGACATGCTCGGCGGGCGGCTGGCCGGGCGGCACCTGCTCGAGCGGGGGCATCGCCACATCGCCTTCGCCGGCGGGCCGTTCACCGTACGCCAGGTGCGGCAGCGGCACGACGGCCTGGCCGCCGTGCTGGGCCGGGCCGGGAAGCTGACCGTCATCCCGTTGCCCGACCTCACCGTCGCCACGGGCCGCGCGACCGGCCAGGAGATCGCCGCCCTGCCGCCCGCCGACCGGCCCACGGCGGTCTTCTGCGCCAACGACCTGGTCGCCATCGGGGTGCTGCAGGAGATGACCCAGCGCGGCCTGCGGGTGCCGGACGATCTGGCCATTCTCGGCTACGACGACATCGACTTCGCCGCCGCGGCCGCGGTGCCGCTGTCCTCCATCCGGCAGCCGCGTGAGCAGCTCGGCCACACGGCCGCGCTGATGCTGCTGGAGGAGGCCAACGAGCCGGACGCCCACGAGCACTGCCAGGTGATCTTCCAGCCCGACCTGGTGGCACGCGCCTCCACCCGCTGACCGCCGCCCCTCCTCAGGATTCCGACCCATGCATGGCGACCGGGTGATCGGTGCCGGTCGCCACGGCACGGGCTACCGGCCGGCGTCCCAGCCGTGGGTCTTCATGAGCCGGGCCGCCACCCGGGCGAACCGCTCCCCGTCGAGCACCGCGCCCTCGCGCCGGATGTCGTCCTCGTCCAGCACGAAGACCCGGTCCAGCCGCACGGACGACACCCGGCCGTCCCGGCCCCAGGCGCCGATCTCCAGCCAGTCGGGCCCGTCGTCGCCCTTGCTGGACAGCATCAGGCCCAGGAGCCTGCGCCCGGTCCGGCCCACGATCAGCAGGGGGCGGTCCTTGCCGCGTGCCGGGTCCTCCTCGTACGGCACCCAGGCCCAGACGATCTCCCCGGGGTCGGCCAGGCCGTCGAGGTCGGGGGAGTAGGCCAGGGTTGCAGGGCCGTTGAGCGAGTGGATCTCGCGTACCGCACCCCGGGCGGGCCGGGGATCCTCACCTAGATCGCGCATTGGGGGAGCCTACGGCGGCGCGCCGCCGAAATCCAGCCTGGCCCGGATCACACCACGCCCTCGAAGAACGCCTTGATGTCGGACGCCAGCGACTCGGGGGCCTCGAGCGCGGCGTAGTGGCCGCCGTCCGTGAACTCCGACCAGTGCACCACGTTGTGCGCCCGCTCGGCGTACCGCCTGACCGTGCTGTCCCCGGGGAAGACCGCCACGCCGGTCGGCGTCTTCCCCGGCGCGTCCGGCACCTCCCAGTCGCCGCCGCTCTCCCGGTAGATGCGGGTAGCTGACCCGGCCGTGCCGGTGAGCCAGAAAATGGTGACATTGGTGAGGATGTCGTCAGCGGGCACTCCGCCCACGTCCTGCCCCCAGGAGGCGAACGCGTCGAGGGCCCAGCCCAGCAGCCCGGCGGGGGAGTCCGCCAGGGCGTACGCCAGTGTCTGCGGTCTGGTGCCCTGGATGGCCGCGTACCCGGAGAACTCCCGCCGCCACCCCCGACCGGCCCCGCAACGCTCACCGCAACCCGCTGCTGGGCTACGGCTACCTGCACACCGCCCTCGACGACCACTCCCGGCTGGCCTACACCGAGATCCTTCCCGACGAGACCAAGGACACCGCGGCCGCCTTCTGGCAGCGCGCCCAGGCCTACTTCACTACCTGCGGCATCACCGTGCGCCGGGTCCTGACCGACAACCGCAACTGCTACCGCTCCCGCCTGCGGCGCGACACCCTGCACGCGGCCGGCATCACCCCCAAGCGCACCCACCCCTACCGGCCACAAACCAAAACGTTGGCTTCACACTGCACCCCTTCGGTTCGATTCGCTTGTTCCTGGTGTTTGTGCAGGTCGCCGGTCGGCGAGCTTGGGGAGTCCGTGAT